>NZ_CALDMP010000081.1 GCF_937915125.1 uncultured Ruminococcus sp.
ACCTTAGTCCCACAATTCGTTGACCTTTGACTCGTCCTGTCGTGTGACAGCTTATTCATTCTATCACATTTCAAGCTTTTTGTCAAGTAAACAATTTGTGAATGAATCTGAACTCCCGTTCGTCATTTTACTCTTTTTTTACTTGCCTTTCACTCTCGTGCGACAGCTTTATTATTATATCACATCTTTTCACGCTTGTCAAGCTAAACATTTTTCGTGTTCTTTCCTCAAATTTAGCTAATTTGTACAAACAGTAAATGAGTTTTTTTACGCCTACATTATAATACATCCGAATCATATCACAATTTCCCCTTTTCCGAAAAAATTCACGAATCCGGGCAAAAAAATCGTTGCATCTTTTCGAAACCTGTGGTATAATATTGATATCATTGATTCAAATCATACCATTGGATCAAATTGATCAAAAGCGGCAATGAATGCCGCAGGTAGTTTTTCCATGAATCAGTTTTTTATTGTGTGATGGAGGTATCATGATGACGGAAAAGGAATTGTATCAGCAGTGGCTGGAATGCGCAACAGAGGATGCGGATCTGCAGAACGAATTAAAGGAGATTGCTGGAGATGATGCTGCCATCAGCGATCGTTTCTATCGTGACCTGGAATTCGGCACCGGCGGTCTGCGTGGTGTTATCGGTGCCGGTACTTATCGGATGAATATCTACACCGTTCGCCGTGCGACCCAGGGACTTGCGAACTATGTGAACTCTGCTTTCGAAAATCCCAGCGTTGCCATTTCTTATGACAGCCGCATCAAATCGGATGTATTTGCAAAGGCTGCTGCGGAGGTACTTGCTGCCAACGGAATTCATGTTTATATTTATACAGAGCTTATGCCCACGCCCATGCTGTCCTATGCCGTTCGTGCACAGAAGTGCAGCGCAGGTATTATGGTAACTGCAAGCCACAACCCGGCAAAGTACAACGGTTACAAAGCATATGGCAGTGACGGCTGCCAGATGACCATTGAAGCAGCTGACGCTGTTCTGGCACAAATCAACGCCCTGGATATGTTCAAGGATGTAAAGCATGTGGACTTTGACCAGGCAGTGGCTGCGGGAACCATCTCCTATACACCCCAGTCGGTTATTGACGCATACTATGCCGATGTACTCAAGCAGAGCCTGAATCCGGAGCTTTGTGCAAAAAGCGGTCTGAAGATCGTGTACACACCTCTGAATGGTACGGGCAACAAGCCGGTACGTCATATTCTCTCCGCCATCGGTATTCAGGATGTCACCGTTGTACCGGAACAGGAAAATCCGGACGGTAACTTCACGACCTGTCCCTATCCGAACCCGGAGATCCGTGAGGCTCTGGAATGCGGTCTGAAGCTCTGCCGTGAGGTGAAGCCGGATCTGCTGCTGGCAACTGACCCGGATGCAGATCGTGTGGGTATCGCCGTACCCGATGGGGATGATTATGCCCTGTTCACCGGCAACGAAGTTGGTGCTATGCTGCTGGAATACATCTGTTCTCAGAGAACCGAAAAGGGTACTATGCCCAAGAACCCCATTGCAGTCAAGACCATCGTTACCACCGACATTGTCAATACCATTGCAAAGGCATACGGCGTTGAGGTCATCGATGTACTGACAGGCTTCAAGTTCATCGGCGAACAGATCGGTTTCCTGGAAGAAAAGGGCGAGGAAGACCGCTATATCTTCGGTTTCGAGGAGAGCTATGGCTATCTGGCTGGCTCCTATGTCCGGGATAAGGACGCAGTTGTAGCTTCCATGCTCATCTGCGAAATGGCTGCATATTACCGCACCAAGGGCATTTCCATGATCGAAGCCCGGAAGAATATGTACGAGAAATACGGCGTATACGTACACAGCCAGCACAGCTTCACCTTTGAGGGCGAAAGCGGCATGATCAAGATGCAGGAGATCATGACCAAACTGCGTAAGGAACACCCCACTGAGATCGACGGTCTGAAGGTATTGCAGTTTGACGACTATCAAGTCAGCGTTTCCAAGAATCTGGAAACTGGTGAGACTACCGGGATTACTCTGCCCAAGTCCAATGTTCTGGCGTTCACACTGGAAGAGGGTGCAAAGGTTGTCATCCGTCCCTCCGGTACAGAGCCGAAGATCAAGGCTTACTATACCACAAAGGCAGAAACCAATGAAGCTGCCGAGGCAAAGAAGGATTCCCTGGATACTGCGTTCAGCGCAATGATCCTGGACTGATTTTCTCGTCTGAACACGCTCTAACTGAATAGAAGAAATCGCTCTGTCCGTTTCCGGCGCAGGGCGATTTTTCGGGTTATTCTGTTTTTTTGGATTCGGATTTACGTTTACTTTTTTCGATTGATATGAAACCCATCCGCAATCATGTAAAAAAGGAGTTTTACCTATGACCAACCCCCTATCCGCCCCGAAAAAGCAGGGCAGATGTTTCATCCTTGCCTACTACATCCTCATGATGATCGTCCTGGGTGCCAGCGATGGACTGCGGGGTGTATTCCTGCCCCTGTTCGAGGACACATTCACCCTGACCAAGACCCAGTCCTCCATGATCATCATGTGCAGCTATGTGGGCAATCTGCTGTTTCTGTTCATCGGCGGCTATTTTCTGGATCGCATGTCAAAAAAACGTTTTCTCTTTTCTGTGACACTCCTGTGGATGGCTGCGCTCCTCTGTTATATTCTCACGGAAAGCTATCCTGTACTGCTCATCTGCATGATATTCAGTCTGGGTGCGTCCACCATGCTGTCCACATCTCTCAATGTGGTCACGCCGCTGCTCTTTGCAACGCCGGCATTTTACATCAACATATTCAATTTCACCAATGGTATCGGCATATTTTCCGCCCAGAACATCGGTGGAAAAGTGGCATCGGATATGCAGGCATGGCATATCTTCAATCTGGTGCTCCTGGTGCTGGGGATTGTGGGATTGTTTTTCCTGTGGCGTATTCCCTTTCCGCAACAGGAAGTCCCCGAAAACAAGGGTATCCGGGGAACGCTGGAATCCTACAAGAATATCCTGAAAAATCCGGCGTGCAAGTATCTCATCTGCATCTGCGGTTTTTACTACGTTGCAGAGCACGGGCTACAGAACTGGATGGTCACCTACGGCAGCGAATATCTGGGCTACACCCGGGAACGTGCTGCCCTGTATCTGTCCATTTTCTTCGGCGGTATTACCATCGGGCGGCTGCTCTTCGCACCTCTGGTGCAGAAGCTGAACCCGGCACGGAGTATTGCCATCTTTGCCGGCATTGGCGCAGCGCTGTATCTTGCAGGCATTTTGCTGGAGCGTGCAGGTATCATTCCCCTGCTGCTGTCGGGATTGGCATTCTCCATTCTGTGGCCCACCATTGTGCTGATTATCGGTACATACTACCCCAGAGCCCAGAACGGCATTGCTGTGGGATTCATCACGGCAGTGGCAACCCTCTTTGATATCGCATTCAATGCCGGGTTCGGAACACTGGTGGAACAGCTGGGATTTGCTGTCAGCATCAAGATTCTGCCTCTGGCGGCATTGCTGTTCTTCCTGTTGTATGTGGTCATGCGGAAACGAACGAAACCTTACACGGAATAACCCAAAAGGCGAACACAATTCCCTGTATCCGGGAAAGTGTTCGCCTTTTTATGTTTATAAAGTTACGCAGACCTCAGCAAAATCCACATGTTTTTTCAGAATCTCACACGCCTGTTCTGCCGTCTCCTGCCCATCGAATAATCCGAACACCGCCGCACCGCTGCCGGTCATCACGCTGCAAAGTGCGCCCTGTTCCAGCATGATACGTCGGATCTCCGTCACTTCCGGCAGATGCACAGCCTCCTCGAACAAATTGCCGCAAAGGGGTGCGATCTCCGCTACATTTGCATCCTGTTTCAGGGCATTTCGCAGCTGTTGCACCGGGGGATGCTTCGGGTTTTGCAGGCTGTCGATCTCCCGATAAGCCTCCACCGTAGACACGCCGGCAGTCCCCTTTGCAATGACCAGATGTTTTCCCACAAAGGACGGCAGCTGTTCCAGTTCCTCGCCGATACCAGCTGCATATGCTGTGCCGCCGTACAGGAAAAAGGGCACATCTGCCCCCAGTTTTACGGCGATCTGGCAGAGTTGCTCCCTCGAAAGAGGATTCCCTGTCAGCTCCTGCAATGCCAGCAGAACCGCAGCCCCGTCTGTACTGCCGCCGCCCATGCCTGCCTGTATAGGAATATGCTTTTCCAGGATAATCTCCACACCCTGGTTAAGTCCAGCAGCTTCACAGAATCTTGCCGCCGCTTTCCAGGCAATATTTTTTTCATTGCAGGGTACTGCCGGGTCGGCACAGCGGAGCGCAATGCCCTGCGCATCCGTCAGCGTCACTGTCACCCGATCACAGATGGAAACCGCCTGAAAAACCGTTTCCAGCAGATGATATCCATCCTCACGGGTACCTACAATATCCAGCCCCAGATTGATCTTTGCCGGGGCAATTTTTGTCACCGACTTCATGCCTGTGCTCCTTTATGGCGCTTGACAAAACGTTCCATCCGGCGAAGTGCTTCCTGCAAATGCTTCAGGGAATAGGCATAGGATACACGCACAAAGCCCTCGCCGCTGTCTCCGAAAGCATTGCCCGGTACAACAGCAACCTTTTCCTCCTGCAGAAGTGCTTCGCAGAATTCCTCGCTTGTCATGCCCGTGCTGCGGATGCACGGGAAAATGTAAAATGCACCCTCCGGGTCAAAGCAGGTCAGCCCGATGCGGTTGAAACCGTCCACCAGCATCCGGCGGCGCATGTTGTATTCGTCCACCATTTTCTGCACTTCCTGGTCGCACTCCCGGAGTGCCACGATTGCCGCATGCTGGCTCAGGGTAGGGGCACTCATAATGGCATACTGGTGAATTTTCAGCATCTGCTGTGCCAGAGGCTTCGGTGCACAGACATAGCCCAGACGCCAGCCGGTCATGGCGAATGCCTTGGAAAAACCGCTGACATAAATCGTACGCTCCTGCATTCCCTCCAGAGATGCAATGGAAACATGCTTTCTGCCATAGGTCAACTCCGAATAGATCTCATCGGACAGCACCAGAATATTCGTATCCCGGAGCACCTCCGCAATTGCCTCCAGATCTTCCCGGGTCATAATACCGCCTGTGGGATTGTTGGGATAAGGCAGAATGAGCAGCTTAGTGCGGTCAGTGATATGCTCCCGCAGTTCCTGAGCTGTCAGCTTGAATTTATTCTCCAGCTTGGTGGAAATCGGCACTGCCACGCCGTGCATCAGCTCCACAATGGGCTTATAGCAGACAAAGGACGGCTCCACAATCAGCACTTCATCTCCCGGATTCACTACGGCACGGATGGCAAGGTCAATTGCCTCCGAACCGCCCACAGTCACGATGACCTCATCTTCCGGGTGATAGCTGATGTCGTATTTCCGCTGGACATAATTGCTGATCTCCTGGCGCAGCTCTGCCATACCGGAGTTTGCAGTGTATATCATCCGCTTGCGCTCCAGGCTGTCTACAGCAGCCTTGCGCACCGTCCACGGCGTCTGGAAATCCGGTTCGCCTACGCCCAGACTGATCACGCCGTCCATGGTTGCCGCAAGGTCAAAAAACTTCCGGATACCGGACGGCTTCATCTTCTTTACCTGTTCTGAAAGAAGCGTGTCATAATTCAACACGATTTCTCTCCCCTTTCCTCATTTATCTCACGGGAAATAATATCCACGCTCGTCTTTTTCTTCGCCCTCAATGATAATGCCCTTTTCCTTGTATTTTTTCAGTACAAAATAGGTTGCTGTGGACAGCACGCCAGCAAGAGGGGCCAGACGCTGGGAAACGAACATGGATACTTCCTTCACGTTCATCCCCTTGACTGTCACAGACAGGTCATATGCCCCTGCCATAAGGGCAATGCTTTCCACCTCGTAATACTGCATGATGGTATGGGCGATCTCCTCATAACCGCAGTCACGCTGGGGCGTCACACGCAGTTCAATGATGGCAGTTACCATATCCTTGTTGGCAATTTCATCGTTGACAATGGCACTATAGCCCTTGATCACGCCTTCCGCCTCCAGCTTCTGGATTTCGGCAGTCACCTCCGCCTCGGTCACGCCGAGCATAACGGCAAGCTCCGCATCAGAAGTGCGGGCGTTCTGCTGCAATAATGCGATCAGTTGTTCTCTCATAATAGATTCCTTCCCTTCAATAATTATATGGGGCATCTCTAAAAACCCCGAATCCGTCAGATGTGGTGCAGATTTGTGACAGATTCCCTTGCGGAAAAACGCAGGAATACTCGATGTATTTCAAGTTTTTTCGCAAGGGAAGATGGCGTAAAGATGCGCCGCAGATGACGGGTGAGCGGGTTTTTAGAGGTGACCTATGGTCAGAAACACTGGTTTCCGCTTCACAAAATAACAGGCGCTTGTGAATCCTGCCGCCTTTGCCAGCTGTACACCTTGGGCAATACCCTTCCCTAAGTCCTCTGCGCAGTGGGCATCGGAGCCGAAGGTGAGAATCTCGCCGCCCAGTTCCCGGTACAGCTGTAAATATTCCAGCGTAGGAAAGGGCTTGCCATACTTCTGGCGGAATCCGGAGGTATTCAGTTCAATGCCGCAGCCGTTGGCAATGAGTGCCCGGAAACAGGCACGAATCTGTTCTTCATAGGGTGACAGCTCCACGGGAATGCCGGCTTCCCCTACGATATAACGCAGCGGATAGGTCAGATGTCCCAGCACGTCGAATTTTCCCCAGCGGCAGATATCATACAGCTGAGAAAAATAGTTCTCCAGCAGTTCCGGCACAGATTCCTGTTCGTAATCCAGACAGAAAAAGTCCGGCTGTTCTAACAGTTCGTGGAGAGACGCAATGACAAAATCCAGCCGCACATCCTTTGCAGTACTTTCGGACAGCCCGAAATCAGCGTTAGGCTGACCCATTTCCATGCCGCAGAGGAGTGTGACACCTTGCTGCGCTGCCTGTTCCCTTGCCGCTGTGAGAGTCTCCAGGGACTGTTCCAGCACGGCGGCGTGATCAAATATTTCCCACTCGTTCCGGGGCTGAATGCCGTAATGTGCCTGAGAAAAGAAGCGATTCATTTCCACGTGCTCTGTCACAGCGAGGACAGGCAGTCCCAGCTGTTCCGCCTGGTCACAGAGCTGCTGTACTGTCCCGGTGCCGTCAGGGGATATTTTTGTGTGGGTATGACAATCCATGGGAAGCATTTTATTCACTCCTAACCAACAAAAAAGACCCTCGCCGCCAAATGGGACGAAGGCCTTCGTGTTACCACCCAAATTCGGGAACGCCATGCGTTCCCCTCCATGTCCTTTAACGCAGGACATACGTTCCGGTTTCCCGGAACAGCTCCCGGGCAGCACCTGCACCCTGCCGGGACGTTTTCACCAGACACGCCCTCTCTGTACGGCAAAAGCCACAGTCACTCCGTTCTGCGCTGCAAATGATATTGCCTATAGTATAGCAAATTCCAGGCAGGTTGTCAACTGTTTTTTTGTAAAAACGGAAAAAATTGCTCTCCACAATCTCGTTTCATTCCCGTAATGTGCGGACACGGCACGTCGTGTCCCTACGGATACCGTTTTCCTGTTGGATTTTGACTGTCTGCAACAGTCCCTGTCTATCAGAGAATTCCGATCAGTTACGCATCCAGTCCCTCACGCAGACTCTTGACAAATGCACCAATCTGTGCCGGTGCATCTGTACCGCCGTACTGTTCCACCAGACGCACAATAGCACTGCCCACGATCACGCCGTCGCAGTACTGTCCCATCTGCTTGGCAGCCTCCGGGCCGGAAATACCGAAGCCAACTGCGCAGGGTACTTTGGCATACTTGTGAATCTTCTCAAAGAAAGGCGCAAAGTTTGTCTCAAACTCGCTGCGCACGCCGGTAACACCATTGGAAGATACACAGTACAGGAAACCAGTT
Source organism: uncultured Ruminococcus sp. (assembly GCF_937915125.1). GTDB lineage: Bacteria > Bacillota > Clostridia > Oscillospirales > Ruminococcaceae > Ruminococcus_C. The sequence goes on from NZ_CALDMP010000081.1 coordinate 7,926, forward strand.
GCCTCTGAAGCGATCATCTGAATCCGATCCTCACTTGCCGGTGTCACCAGGCTGATGTTATGTACGTTGTACTTGTCCGCACTGCCCTGAATCTCGTCCTTTTCTTCAAAGGGAATATCCGGCACAATGACGCCGTCAATGCCGCACTCCTTGCACAGGCTGAAAAAGCGGTCTGTGCCGAAGCAGAAAATGGTGTTCAGGTACATCATGAGCAGCAGCGGCACATCTGTTTTCTGACGCAGGCAGCGCACCATATCAAAAATACCTGCCAGAGTCGTACCGCCCTGGAGCGCACGCTTGCTGGCACGCTGGATCACCGGACCTTCTGCAATGGGGTCGGAAAAGGGTACGCCAAGCTCGATGAGATCGGCGCCGTTTTTTACCATCTCCAGCACAGCCGCTTCGGTGCAGGCATAGCCGCCGTCACCGGATGTGATAAATGTGATCAGTGCCTTTCTGCCCTCGGCTTTGCACTGCTCCAGCTTTGCGTCAATACGGTTCTTAGTCATCGATCTTCACTCCTCTGTATTCTGCGATCTGCTGCATGTCCTTGTCACCTCTGCCGGACAGACAGATGATCATGGTTTCCTCCGGCTTCATCTGCGGTGCGATCTTCATGGCTGCCGCAACAGCATGTGCCGACTCAATTGCCGGAATCACACCCTCAGTTCTGGAGAGATATTCCAGTGCTTGTACCGCTTCTTCATCGGTAATTGCCATATATTCCGCACGCCCGGTTTTGTACAGATTTGCGTGCTCCGGACCTACACCCGGATAATCCAGTCCGGCAGAAATGGAATAGACCGGTGCGATCTGTCCCTCGTCGTTTTGCAGGAAATAGGACTTCATGCCGTGGAAAATACCCAGGGAGCCCTTTGCAACAGTTGCCGCATGGAGCTTAGTCTCAACACCTTTTCCGGCAGCCTCTGCGCCTACCAGGCGAACACCCTCCTCCGGGATAAAGTCATAGAACATACCCATGGCGTTGGAACCGCCGCCTACGCAGGCTACGACGCATTCCGGGAGCTTGCCCTCTTTTTCCATGATCTGCTTCTTTGCCTCTTCGCCGATGATCTTCTGGAAATCACGCACCATTGTGGGATAAGGATGAGGACCCATAACAGAACCGATCAAATAGAAGGTGGTGTCGATATTGGTTGCCCAGTCACGCATTGCCTCGTTGATGGCGTCCTTCAGAGTCGCCGTACCATTGTCCACGCTGTTGACCTTTGCGCCCAGCAGTTCCATACGGTATACGTTCAACCGCTGACGGCGTACATCCTCCTTGCCCATGTAGATTTCGCATTCCATGTCAAACATAGCGCAGGCAGTTGCTGTTGCCACGCCGTGCTGTCCGGCACCTGTCTCGGCAATAATCCGCTTTTTGCCCATTTTCTTTGCCAGCAGGATCTGTCCCAGCACGTTGTTGATCTTATGCGCACCGGTATGGTTCAGATCTTCCCGCTTCAGATAGATCTTGCAGCCGCCCAAGTCCTTTGTCATGCGGTCTGCATAATACAGCATGGACGGACGTCCGGCATAGTCTCGCAGCAATGCGCGGTATTCCTCCAGAAATTCCGGGTCCTTGCCATAGCGGTCATAAGCCGCTTCCAGCTCATGTACCGCATTCATTACGGTTTCCGGCACATACTGTCCGCCGAAAATACCAAATCTTCCTACCTTACCCATGATATTCACCTCGTACGATCTTGACGATCTCTTTCATTTTCTCATAGTCTTTCATGCCATCTGTTTCAATGCCGCTTGCCACATCAATACCTGTGGGATGTACCTTTTCCAGTGCAGTGCGCAGGTTTTCCGGTTTCAGTCCCCCTGCCAGGAAAAAAGGCATCTGGGGCGGTGCTTTTGCAATGAGATCCCAGTTTGCCGTCTGTCCTGTTCCGCCCACCTGTCCGGGCACGTAGCCTTCCAGCACCAGCTGATCTGCACCCAGATGTTCTGCCGCCTGGATCTCCTTTCCGTTTTGTACCCGGATGGCTTTCCAGACAGGCAGACCTGTCAGTTCCCGGACTTTTGCGATGATCCCGGCATCCTCCGAGCCGTGGAGCTGGATCACATCCAGGGGAACGCTGCGGAGTACACGAACAATCTCATCCGGAGCGGCATTGACGAATACGCCCACAGCGGCAATAGACCCATGTTTTTCTTTCACCAACGCTGCGGCAGCCGCCGTCGTCACAGAGCGGCGAAATCCCGGCGACAGGATCATGCCCATATAATCGGGCTCCAATACATTACAGTAGATGACATCCTCTCTTCGCCGGATGCCGCAGAATTTCACTTTCATACACCCTCCCGCAGTTCTGCCAGCGTCTGAGGAATATCGCCGCTGCGCATAAGGGTCTCGCCGATGAGCACGGCATCTGCACCCAGAGCACGCACCTGCTTCATATCCCCATTGTTCCGGATGCCGCTCTCGGAGACGAACACCGCATCTGCCGGAGCAAAGGGTTTCAGCTGTGCCACTGTGTCCAGACTTACCGCAAAGGTTTTCAGATTGCGGTTATTCACGCCCAGGATCTCCGGCTGGAGAAAAGCAATGCCCTCCAGTTCCTCCCGGCTGTGCACCTCTACCAGTACCTCCAGCCCCAGGTCATATGCCAGATGATACAGCTCCGCCAGCTGCTGGGGTTCCAGAACAGCTGCAATGAGGAGCACGGCATCTGCACCGATGGCAGCGGCTTCGTAAATCTGGTACTCGTCGAAAATAAAGTCTTTCCGCAGAATGGGCAGGGAGACTGCCTTGCGGATGGCTGCCAGATACTGTGACGAGCCTTGGAAATAGTGCTCCTCTGTCAGACAGGAAATGGCATTCGCTCCGGCTTTTTCGTATGTCTCAGCAATCTCCACGGGGTGGAAATCGGGGCAGATCAGCCCTTTGGACGGCGAAGCCTTTTTCACCTCGCAAATACAAGACAGGGTATCCTGCTGCAATGCCTTTTTCAGGGAGACCGGCTTTCTCAGGTCAAGCGCCGCTTCTGCCCGGGCTTTCATTTCTGCCGGCGCACAGGCTGCCTTTTCCCGTGCCAGCTGCTCCTTCCGGTGCAGTATAATTTCATCTAAAATCATATGACGCTCCTTACGCATTCTGATTGGTGTATTCCACCAGCTCCTGGAGCTTCTCCAGTGCTCTGCCGCTGTCGATCTGCTCTGCTGCCAAGACAATGCCATCCGCAATGGTCTCTGCCTTGCCGGAAATATACAGGGCGCAGCCAGCATTCATCAGAACGATATTCCGTCTTGCATCCTGAATGGAACCATCCAGAATGCCCCGTGTGATCCGGGCATTTTCATCGGCAATACCGCCCACAATTTCCTCTTTTGTCCCTCTGGGCAGCCCGAAATCCTCCGGTGCGATCTCATATTCTGTGACTGTACCATCCCGCACCTCTGCAACAGAAGTTTTGTCGGAAATGGAGATTTCATCCAGCCGGTCATTGCCGTAGACGATCATGGCACGCTTGATGCCCAGTCCCAGCAGCACGTGCGCCATTACCGGCAGCAGTGCCTTGTCATAGACACCCAGCACAATATAATTGGTAGACGCCGGATTGGTCAGAGGTCCCAGTACATTAAATACCGTCCGCAGACCCAGTTCTTTTCGCACCGGTGCCACATATTTCATGGAACCGTGATAGTTCTGGGCGAAGAGGAAGGAGATGCCTACATGTTCCACACATGCCTTTGCCTGTTCCGGGGTGGTCTGGATCTTCACACCCAGGCTTTCCAGAACGTCTGCGGCACCGCTCTTGCTGGAAACGCTGCGGTTTCCGTGCTTTGCCACAGGCATTCCCGCTGCTGCGATGACAAAGGAAGAGGTGGTGGAGATGTTGAAGGAATTCGCCAGGTCGCCGCCGGTGCCTACGATATCAATGCTCTCTTCACATCCGTTGACGTGCAGCGCTTTCTGGCGCATGCCCTTGGCGAAGCCGGTGATCTCTGGGATCGTCTCCCCTTTCATGCGCAGCGCCGTGAGCAGTGCGGCGATCTGCGCATTGGTGGCATTGCCACTCATGATAATATCCATTGCCTCTGCGGCTTCCTGTTCTGTGAGGTCGTTGCCGTCCACCACTTTTGCGGCATACTTTTTCAGCTCTGTCTTGGGCTTTTCCTCCTTGATCGCCGGCAGGGGTACGGAAACGCCGGGGATCATGTTCAGGAAGTTCGCCAGCATCCGCTTTCCGTCCTCTGTCAGGAGCGATTCCGGGTGGAACTGCACGCCGTATGTGGAGTGTTCCCGATGTACCAGCGCCATGATCTGTCCGTCCTCGTCTCGACCTGTGACTTTCAGGCACTCCGGGAAGTCGGATTCCTGACAGATCAGGGAGTGATATCTGCCGCAGGGAACGAACTGGGGCAGTCCCTGGAACAGTGGACAGGTCACATCCAGATTGATGCGGCTGGACTTGCCGTGCATGAGGACATTGGCACGGACGATGGTGCCGCCGAATGCCTCGCAGATGGACTGGTGTCCCAGGCACACACCCAGAATCGGGAACTTTCCGCTGAAACGGCGGATGGCTTCCATGGTGATGCCGGCATCCTTGGGATAACCCGGTCCCGGAGAGAAGATCAGCGCCTGAGGTGCCATGGTTTCGATCTCGTCTAATGTAATTTCGTCATTGCGTACCACCTGGATGTCCTTGTACAATTCACCGATGTACTGATACAGATTATAGGTGAAGGAATCATAATTGTCAATGAGTAAAATCATTGTTCTGCCTCCTTGATCGCATTGATGACTGCGAGTGCTTTGTTGACGGTTTCGTAGTATTCATTCTCCGGCACGGAATCTGCCACGATACCGGCGCCTGCCTGGACATACGCCTTTTCATTGGCAAAGAGCACGGTGCGGATGGCAATACAGGTATTGATATTGCCGTCAAATCCCAGATAACCAACAGTGCCGCCGTAGAGTCCGCGCTTTTTGTTTTCGAACTGGTCGATGAGCTCCATGGCACGTACCTTCGGTGCACCGGAAAGGGTTCCTGCCGGCAGGATCGCCATGAGCGCATCCAGTGCCGTCTGATCGCTGCGCAGATCACCTATGACATCGGAAACCAGATGCATGACCTTGGAGGCACGCTCCGTTACCATATACCGTGCCACCTTCACTGAACCGAACTCCGAGACCTTTCCCACATCGTTTCTGCCCAGATCCACCAGCATGGTGTGCTCTGCACGTTCCTTGGGGTCGGCAAGGAGTGCCTTTTCGTTTGCCTGATCCTCTTCCGGCGTCCGTCCTCTTGGCTTTGTGCCGGCAATGGGACGATTGTGTATCACGCCGTTTGTGACCTTTGCCAGCATCTCCGGCGAAGCACCTGCCACGTCGTATTCCGGGGTGTGGAAGTAGTAGAGATAGGGCGAAGGGTTCGTGGCACGAAGTCTCCGGTAGACGGAAAAGCTGTCCGGCGGATTGCTGATCTCGAACCGCTGGGAAAGGACGATCTGGAAAATATCACCGTTCCGGATGTATTCCTTTGCATCCCGCACCATCTGGCTGTACTGCTCCTTTGTCATATTGGAGCGAACCACGGACTCGCCCTGGTGGCGCTGTTCCTGGGGCTGAGGGTTATAATGGCGGATGGTCTCTGCCAGTTCCTCGGCTCTCCACTGGGCTGCGGCATACTGGGCACCCAGATCTCCGTCTGTGTGGAGATTCAGGATCACAATGCCGTTGCTGGTCAGGTGGTCATACGCCACAAGCTCCTCGTAGAGAAACAGGTGACAATCCGGTATATGAATATCGTCCTCCGGCACGTTTGTGAGCTTCTTCTCCATGTAGCGCACGGTGTCATAGCCAAAGTAGCCGATGAGACCGCCGGTGAAGTTCGGCGCATCCGGCAGTACCGGCGCATGGTATGCCGCCATGCGTTCTTTCAGAAAGGCAATGGGCTGTTCCACGTGGAGTGTCTCTGTCTGGTCTCCGGTGCGGATCTCTGCGGTATTGCCGGTAATGCGGATCTCCTCCTTCGGGGAAAAGCCGATGAAGGAATACCGATCCCACTGCACACCGTTGCTGACGCTTTCCAGAATAAAGGAATTCTTTCCCCGGGGTGCGAGTGCCGTGTAAATATTCAGCGGCGTCTGGTTGTCTGCCGAGAATTCGTAGAACACCGGAATGGTGTTATACTGCCCGGCAAGTACTTTCACCTCTTCAAGTGATGGTTTCAGCATATAGATCACTCCTCTTTTCAATCAAAAACAAATAAAAAAAGCCTGACATCCCAAAAACATGGGACGTCAGACTGTCGTCTACGTGTTGCCACCCAATTTCAGAAACAATATTGCTGTTTCCCTCATTACAGATACGCCGGATCAGATCAGACCGGATATATCCTCTCCCGATAACGCAGGAGCTGCGGCAATGGATACTGCGGCATCTGCCGGTTCGCCACGCTTCTCACAAACCCATTCACCAAACAGCGTACATATCGGGATCACACCATCCCCGACTCTCTGCGATGCCGTTTTGCCGGCTACTTACTTTTGCTCATGGAATTTAAGCTACGTCTAGTATACGCAAAATCCAGTGATCTGTCAAGGGGTTTTTGATTCTTTCCGGCATTTTTGTTGTATTGTGCAAATTTCGACAGGCTTTTTCTGTGGCTTTGCACAAACATAGAAAAAGAAACGCATATGCCATTCCGCCGGGCGCATAGGAATGAGACATAGCAACTCCACAGGACAACCGAGAGACCCCAAGGAGGTACCTATGTCACAACTGCACAAAGCGATTGCGGCGTTGTTCGCCGGATGTTTTTGTACCATGACCATGCACCAGCTGCCGATTCTGGGCAGTGCCTTTGAAGAACGAACCAAGCCCATTCTGGATGCCATCCGCATTACCCATGTGGGCGATACGGATACCTGGACAGATTCCATACCAGAGCCGCTGCCGGAAAATGACCTATCAAAACAGCAGCTGACCTGCACCCTGCCCCCGGAACCGGAACAGCCGGAAGAACCCATCCAGACCACAGCACCGCCTGTGGCAACGCCTGTCACGACCACAACCACAACAACTGCCGTCACGACATCCACTTCTCCCACGGAGACCACCACGGCTGTCACAACTTCTGCGCCGCCGGAAGAGACCGCACCGGAAGCAGAGACTGAGACCGTTCCCATAGATGACCAGTCTCTCTTTGACATCCAGGAGACCTGGTTCAAGGCGTACATGGACTATCGTACCATTACGGACACCAGTTCCGTCCAATATGAGTTACAGCAGTCAGCGTGGACAGATGAACATGGTCTGCGGCGGATGGGAGAGGATTATCTGGTGGCAATGGGGACAGGCTGGCTGGAGGAAGGCTGCGGCGAGCGTTTTGTGGTAACGCTGGAAAACGGCGAGACATTCACCGTTATGGTAGGCGATGTCAAGGCGGACTGCGACACTGACTCTACCAGGCGCTACCGCAACTGCGGCGGCGGTGCAAATGTGCTGGAATTCATTGTGGATACATGGTGCATGACCTGCGAAGCGAGAAATGCCGGGACAGTTTCCGTTTATGCAGAACTGGAAGGCAATATTGCGGATATCGCACGAATCGAATAAAAGAAAGGGCGGCATTCGTGAAAGCCGCCTTTTGTCGTGATATGGTAATCAAATTTATGAAATGATAAACCCTGTGAACTGTAGTACTCTATCACATCTAAGGCAATACCGCACAAAGATTGTGCGTCAGATGCGCCGTCAGATTTTTCGTCAGATGAAACAAAAAGCGCAGTGAATACTTTGTGTATTCACGAGCATTTTTGTGAAATATGACGGGAAATATGCAAGCATATGACGTGCAAAGCCGTCAGGCGTTCTTTGTGCGGTGTTGCCTCAAGAATAAATTTTGTGATATGCACAACAAAACGGGCAGATCATAGATGGTCTGCCTATTTTGTTGTTTATCCCTCCAACTGGCGTCCCAGAAATTGTGACGCTGCCTGGATCAGGCTCTTCTGGCTTTCGTTCAGCCCAGTGCCGTCACCGTTGTCCAGAAATGCCACTGCACCAGTGACGTCTCCTGCGGCAATAATGGGCATACATGCCATGGCGCTTTTTTCCACACCCTCTGCCGGAATCAACTCCGGCTGACCGGATTCGGAAAAATACTGCCGGCGGTTTTCCATGAGATCCTCCAGTTCGGGAGAGACGCGTCTGGCGTTCCACTCCTTTTTGGCTGCGCCGGATACGGAGACCACGTGATCCCTGTCGAATACTGCCACCGGACAACCGGCGAGTTTGTGCATAATATCTGCCACCTGTGCGGCGTTTTCACTCATTTCACCAATGGGGGAATATTTCTTGAAAATGACCTCACCGTCACTGCTGGTGTAAATTTCCAGCGGATCTCCCTCCCGAATCCGCATGGTACGGCGGATTTCCTTCGGAATGACAACACGACCGAGATCATCAATACGTCTGACGATTCCTGTTGCTTTCATCTATGTGATCCTCCTGTTCATTTTTCTGGTGCGTCGCAGAAAATGGTTTCTGCGATGGTGCTGATATTGTCTGCAAAATCGGCAGAAATATACACTCAGGGAAAATTTCATGAAAACTCGATGGGGGATAAAACGGAATAGATCCATGTATTCTTCGTCTGGAAATGATAAGCCGACATAATTTCATAGTATCCCATAGTTTCCTCCGAAAGGCATGCATGAAAACATTGACCTTTTCCGCTATTTTTGCTATAATAAGAAAAAGGACGAAACTGACGGCATTTTGTCGAATGGAATGAGGATGATAGCGATCTATGAAAAAGCTAGTGATGATCGGACCGGTCTATCCGTTTAAAGGCGGCATTTCCCACTATACTGGTCTTATGGTGAAAAATCTGAAAAAAGAATTTGATGTGTACACTGTTTCCTATCGGATGCAGTACCCGAAACTCCTGTTCCACAAGGAACAGCGGGATTATCAGAACGATACCACAAAAATCGAGGATGCACAGTTCTGGATCAATACTGCCAACCCTCTGAACTGGGTACAGACGGCAAACCGTATCAAGGCTATCAATCCCGATTATATCATTATGCAGTGGTGGCATCCTTATTTTGCGCCCTGCTACCGCAGTCTTGCCGGACTGCTGAAACGGTATCCCATTCTGTTTGTATGCCATAATGTTTTCCCCCACGAACGTTTCCCCATGGATCGGAAACTGGCACGTGCTGTACTGAAACAGGGAAGTGGTTTCATTACCCATTCTCATATGGATGCAGAAGATTTGAAAACCATCGTGCCCCAGCCCGTTTATGAGACAACGGTACTTCCGACGCTGAATGTGTTCCGGCTGAAAAATATGACCTTTGCACAGGCGAGAACGGAAATTCAGGTTTCGCCGGAAAAGAAAGTGCTGCTGTTCTTCGGACTGATCCGGGAATACAAGGGTCTGAAGCATTTGCTCCGGGCAATGCCTGCCATTATCGCTTATGACAGCAATATTGAGCTGCTGGTGGTGGGAGAATTTGGCAGCGATGAAGAAAAGGCGGAGTACATGGCACTCATTGAGGCGTCCGGCGCAAAGGCACATATCCGGCTTGTGGGCGGCTATGTGCCCGATAAGGAAGTGGAAAAATATTTTGCAGCGGCAGACCTGGTGGTGCTGCCCTATGAATCGGCAACCCAGAGCGGCGTGGTGCAGGTGGCATATGGCTTCGAAAAACCGGTCATTGTCACAGATGTGGGCGGTCTGCCGGAGGTGGTGGCAGACGGCAAAACCGGCTATGTGGTGGAGCCGAAAAATGCCGATGCCCTGGCAGAAGCGGTGATCCGCTATTTCCGGGAGGAAAAACAGGCAGAATTCGCCGAGAATGTCCGCCGGGAAGCGGATCAGTATTCCTGGGATCGCATGAACGAAACGGTTTTGCGGCTGACGGCGCAGATGGACAAGGCAAAGTCCGGGAAAAAATAAGCAGATACAGAAAAAGAGATGCATGGGAGACTTGGTGCATCTCTTTTTGTTTTCGCCGTAGACGGAATATTTGCAGGAAGAATGTGCCCACTATGACATACGCCGAAATCTTCGCCGGAAATATAGTGAAAATGCACATGCAAAACAGATAAAAATTATTCAACATGTGCATTGACATTATATATTTGATATATTATAATAAGGAGAGATAAAATAAAATGCGCGTTTTACGGATGGAACGCTGAGAAAATTATGAGGTGATTTGGATGAAGAGGAAAATCACAGCGTGGCTCGCTGCTGCGGCGATGAGCGTGACTATGCTGGGTACAGCAGTGCCGGGTGCAGTGCAGACCGTTTCAGCGGCAGGCGGCTATCAGATGGAGTATCTGGATCGGGGCATTTCTGCCGTGAATACCGGCTCTGGTATGCTGGTGAGCTGGCGGTATCTTGCCAGCGATTCGGAGAACACAGAGTTCCGGCTGTACCGTGGAACGACACTGGTCTATACCAGCGGAAAAGAAGATGCTACCTGTTATCTGGATACCGGCGGCAAGAGCAGTGATACATATCGTGTGGAAACAGTGGAAAACGGTACTGTGACCTCCACATCCACCTGCGCCCTGACCTCAGATCAGAGCTATTTCCAGCTGAATCTGGATCCGCCCACCAGCAGTGACTGTACCTATTCGCCCAATGACTGTTCCACAGGCGATGCGGACGGCGACGGCGTGTACGAGATCTTTTTGAAATGGGATCCGTCCAATTCCAAGGACAATTCCCAGAAGGGCGTCACGGGCAATGTGTATATTGACTGCTACCGTCTGGACGGCACACGGCTGTGGCGGATCGACCTGGGGAAGAATATCCGTGCCGGCGCGCATTATACGCAGTTTTTCGTTGCCGATTATGACTGCGACGGAAAGGCAGAGATGACCTGCAAAACCGCAGATGGCACTGTAGATGGTCTCGGCAATGTGATTGGTGACGCATCCAAGGATTATCGGAATTCCAGCGGCTATGTGCTCAGCGGCCCGGAGTATTACACCCTCTTTGACGGTCTCACCGGTGCTGCACTGGATACCGTGGATTATGAGCCGGAACGTGGTACAGTCTCCAAATGGGGCGACAGATACGGCAATCGTGTGGATCGTTTCTGGGGTTCTGTGGCATATCTGGATGGCGTACATCCCAGCGTGGTGACAGGCCGCGGCTATTATACCCGTATGACTGCCACTGCTTATGATGTGGTGAACAAGAAGCTGGTGAAGCGCTGGGCGTTTGATACCGGAAACAGCTCCTCTGCTGCAGGCTATGGCGACGGCAATCACAACAGCATGGCGGCAGATGTAGACGGCGATGGAAAGCAGGAGATTCTCACCGGTGCAACCTGTATTGACGACAATGGCTCTGTGCTGTGGTGCCTGAATACCGGTCACGGCGATGCCATGCATCTGGGAGATCTTCTGCCGGAGCGGAATGGTCTGGAATTGTGGATCTGCCATGAGGATAAGCCCTATGGCGTATCCTTGATTGATGCAGCCACCGGCAAAACCATTTTCCACAAGGACGGTTCCGGTGATACGGGGCGCTGCTGCGCAGACAATGTCTGGGCAGGGAATAACGGCGCTGAATTCTGGGGACTGGGGAACGATGTCTTTGACGGAAGCGGCAACACCCTCAGCTGCCGCCGCCCGGCGATCAATTTCCTGTCTTACTGGGATGGCGATCTGGAACGTGAGATCCTGGACGGCTACACCGATTCTCCGGCGACGATCTCTAAAATGGGGGCAGACGGAAAGCTGACAACGCTTCTGAGTACAGACGGTTATTATACCTGCAACACCACAAAGGGTACTCCCTGTCTTTCCGCTGATCTCTTCGGTGACTGGCGTGAGGAACTCATCGTGCGCGGCGCAGACAGTAAGTCCATTCGCATTTACTGCACGACTTACGATACGGATTACCGCATCCAGACCCTGATGCACGATCCGCAGTACCGGGTACAGGTATCGGCACAGCAGACGGCATATAACCAGCCGCCTCATGCCAGCTTCTACCTGGGTTCGGATCAGGCTTTGCCGGAGTATATTTCTGTCACTGTGCCGGAAAAGGGTGTGACCGATCCCATTCCGCCTACACCCACGAAGCCTACGGCGGCGGCTCTCACAGACGGGGCAGTGTATATGCTGAAGAATGTCAACAGCGGTCTGTATCTGGAAGTAGCAGACGGTGCAGCACAGCCTGGCGCCAATGTACAGCAGTGGGGTGCGGATGCATCGGCTGCGCATAATACCTGGCGCGCTGTTTCTGCCGGCGGCGGATATTATTATCTGTACAGCCAGCTGGGGGATAAAGTCACCTATTTGCTGGATGTTGCCGGCGGAAAGGCAGACAATGCCACCAATATTGCCATCTGGAGCAAGAGTACCCGGGAACAAGCGCAGCAGTTCCTGTTCTCCTTGAACGATGACGGCTCCTATACTATTTATACAAAGGCGTCCGATCTGGGATCCTGCGTGGAGATCGTCAATGCAGAAACCGGAAACGGCGGAAATGTACAGCAGTATGAGGTGAACGGCCATCCCTGCCAGCACTGGATGCTGGAACAGGTGACGGATTCCGGCGCTGTTATGGATACCACACAAATCTATCAGATGCAGAATGCCAACAGCCAGCTTTATCTGGAAGTGCAGGACGGCAAGGCGGAAGCCGGTGCCAATGTTCAGCAGTGGGGCGCAGACGGTGCTGCGAAGCACAATACCTGGACGCTGGAGTCCGCCGGGGACGGGTACTATTACATCTATTCCCAGTTGGGAGACGGCAAGACCTATTATCTGGACATCGCCCGTGCTAAGGACACAGACGGCACCAATGTGGAGATCTATACCGAGAGCAAAACTGCGGCGCAGCAGTTCAAGTTTGTGAAAAATCCCGATGGTACATATCATATTCTGACAAAGGTCTCGGGAGATAAAAGCGGTCTGGGCATTGAAGGCGCATCAACGGCAAACGGCGGCAATGTGGTACAGTGGACGCTGAACGGCAGTGCGGATCAGAAGTGGATCCTCACCTCTGCGGGAACCATTGAACAGCCCCAGGAGACGACCGAACCGCCGGTTGTCACCACAGAACCGCCTGTGACTACGGAAACAGAAACGACGACTTCCACTTCAGAATCCGAGGATACGCAGTCACAGACGACTTCGACTTCGACGACTTCTACCGAGCCGCCGGTTCTGACAACGACCCAGGCACCGGAGACAGAGACAACTGCGTCTTCAGAAACAACTGTTGTTTCCACGACTTCTGCGACTCCTTCGGATACGGATCCCATTGGTACAACTGCAACTACCAAAACTACCACAACTACAACCACCAAAACTACAGTTGCAACAGAAGCCACAACCAAAACGTTAACCCCGGCAACGACAACCACCACTGTTTCGGAAGAAATGTCTGTGCTCTTTGGTGACGTGAACCTGGACGGCAGAGTGGATATCACCGATGCGGTACTGATGAACAAGGCAGTTGCCGGTGCGGTAAAGCTGGGTAATCAAGCATTCGCCAATGCGGACTGTTTGCAGGACGGGGAATTGAGCGGCGATGATGCCATTTCCCTGCTGCAATTCCTGGTACACCTGATCGATTCACTTCCGGTGAAAGGCTAAAGGTCACCTCTAAAATAATTCAGCTTTTTTAAGGCAATACCGCACAAAGATTGTGCGTCAGATGAAACAAAAATGCTCGTGAATACTTTGTGTATTCACGAGCATTTTTGTGAAATATGACGCAAAATATGCAAGCATATGACGTGCAAAGCCGTCAGGCGCTCTTTGTGCGGTGTTGCCTTAAGTACATTTTTAGGCAATACGATAATTTTAAATTAAAAAGGGTTGATCTCGGAACATTAAGATCAACCCTTTTCTGTATCCTGGGGTGCGTCAGGATACATGATGTGCCAGCTTGGAATAAACGATCTGGCTGGGAACACTGCCATTGCAGAGCTCTGCCTTGCGGTCCAGTGCACAGTTGCGGAAATACACAAACAAATTCGCCGTCACCATCAGTAGGTTAATGACATAAACTGCCAGAACAAAAGCATTTTGTGCGGTGATGCCGTGCATCAGCTTTGCTGTGATACCGGCGATGTAGCCAATGATCAGCAGCAGGATAAAAGGCAGGCTCATGCCCTTTGCACTGCGGCACTTGTAGTTTTTCACCAAGTTGATGGGCCAGGAACATCCAAAACAGATCAGCATTGCAACTTCTAACATTTCACTCATTTGTAATTCTCCTCATGTGATATCATTGTTTTTTTCTGACACTATCAGTATATCACCGTTTTCCTGCGCTGTCCAATATCAATTTCCATTGGAATCATAATGTAAAGCCTATGATTTCAGATTCATTTTACAGTTTCTGTAATGAATTGTGTAAACTGTACAAAATAAGTGCTTTCAGATTGTCATAAAGTACAAACGTCCCCCAGGGGAACAGGAATATAATGATGGTCTGGATGGCTGTCCGTCCTAAAAGAACAAGCGTATTTACTAAAAATACAATCAAAAAAAGCGAAAAATTGTGGCATTTCCCCATTGATTTTTTTGTCGAAAACGAATATACTATTATAGTATGCAAATAATAGCGAGATTTCTGGGAACATGGGTTCTCGGAGAGGGCAGCGGAATTGCCGCTGCGGGAGTTTTTCTATGGCACTCCGCAAAAACCATAAATATATCACGAGGAGCGAGACGAATCAGTCTCAGGATACAAATATGGCAATCAAAGTTGTAAAATTCGGCGGAAGCAGCCTTGCCGATGCACGTCAGATCCAGAAAGCAGCTGCGATCATTCAGGCAGACCCCCAGCGGCGGTATGTCGTGCCGTCTGCACCGGGAAAGCGTTTTTCCAAAGACATTAAGGTGACCGATATGCTCTACACCTGCTATGGGCAGGCAGAACAGGGCGTTGATTTTCAGGGCGAGCTGGATGCCATCCAGGCACGCTATGACGATATTATTGCCGGACTCGGCATGGACTTCTCTCTGGCAGATGAATTTGCTGTCATTGCAGAGAACTTCCGCAAGCGTGCCGGAAAGGACTATGCCGCAAGCCGCGGAGAATATCTGAATGGCAAGGTCATTGCCGCATATCTGGGATTCCCCTTTGTGGATGCGGCAGAGGTGATCTTCTTCCGTCCGGACGGATCACTGGATGACGAAAAAACAGCCGATACCCTGCGGGAGCGTCTCTCCGGTATGGAAAATGCCGTAATTCCGGGATTTTACGGCTGCGGCGCAGATGGCTATGTCAAGACCTTCTCCCGTGGCGGAAGCGATGTCACCGGCTCTATCGTTGCTGGTGCAGTGAAGGCGGAACTGTACGAGAACTGGACAGATGTTTCCGGTTTCCTAGTGGCAGACCCCCGCATTGTGGAAAATCCGGCAGTCATCCGTACCATCACATATACGGAGCTGCGTGAGCTTTCCTACATGGGCGCATCTGTACTGCACGAAGCTGCGATTTTCCCGGTTCGTTCTGCTGGTATTCCCATCAATATCCGCAACACCAACGCACCGGAAGAGCCGGGCACGATGATCGTACCGGACAGCACAGAGGAAGAACTGTCTGCCTACACCATCACAGGAATTGCCGGCAAGAAGGATTTCACATCCATCAATATTCACAAGGATCTTATGAACAGCCAGATCGGTTTCTGCCGTGACGTGCTGAACGTTCTGGCAGAGCACAACATTCCTCTGGAACACATGCCGTCCAGCATCGACTCCATGACGGTAATTGTGGATTCCGATCATCTGAAGGGCATGGAAGAGGAGATCCGCACAGAGATCATCAAGGCAGTACAGCCGGATTCCATGGAGACAGAGGACGGGATTGCATTGATCGCCGTCGTAGGTCGGGGCATGTGCCGGACACGAGGCGTTGCGGCACGTATCTTTGCTGCATTGGCGCACGCACGCATCAATGTACGTATGATCGACCAGGGCTCCAGCGAGCTGAACGTCATTGTTGCCGTAAAGGAAAATGACTTCGAGCAGGCGATCCGCTGCATCTATGAGATGTTTGTCAATTCCGTTGCCTAAGGTGATATCACACAGCTGTTTTTGTGCGGTTCTGTCATAAAATAAAGGCAACACCGCGCAAAGAGCGCCTGACGGCTTTGCACGACATATGCTTGCATCTTTTCCGTCATATTTCACAAAAATGCTCGTGAATACACAAA
>NZ_CALDMP010000082.1 GCF_937915125.1 uncultured Ruminococcus sp.
TGCAAGCATATGACGTGCAAAGCCGCTAGGCGCTCTTTGTGCGGTGTTGCCTTAATTATTTTCTAATCGCAAAAAGCCGCTTCTGTTTTTGGAATCAGAAGCGGCTTTTGATTGTTGTTTTGAAGAAGCGTCAAGACGTTATAACAAGATCTGCATGCTGTGCCGGTGCGCAAGTTTCGACATAATGCCGTTCTGCCGGGAAGTAACGGGTCTCATATTTTTCTGCGATCTGGGAAGTATCTCCGATATAGGAATCCCGATGCAGCACTCGCTGCAGCCGTATCTCCTCCGACACCTCCAGATAGATCATCGTGTCAAAGTACCCTTGCAATTCTTTTCGCTGTAAGAAAATTCCTTCTACGAGAATAATCGTTCCCGGTTCTGCATCCAGCATTTGCACTATGTAGGAATCCTTTTCCTTGTCGTATATTTCAATGATATCGTGAAAAGCGTGATTTTTCCGCATGGGTGACAGAATGTCATGGAGAAAATAGTCGTATCTCCACTGTAAATTGTAGTAACATTCCCATGCCGGAATATCATCACGATACCGCACAATTTTTGGGTGAATGAAATCATCAATGTGCAGGACGATAGTATGTAACCCTGCTTTTTGGAGCATGGTTTTCAATTCTCCGGACAGTGTGCTTTTTCCGGCGCCACCCAATCCGTCAATGCCGACAATTTAAATTTTCCCGGCATCAGCCTTTGCGATGATATATTCAGATATTCTTTTGATATCCATACTGCCTTACTCACTGGCTGAAGCAATGACCTCTGTCATGAGATTTGCCGGGAGCTGCTCATAGCGCACCGGCTCCAGGGTAAATGTGCCCTCGCCCTGGGTCATCTGCCGCAACTGCATTGCAAAATCTGCCATTTCACGCATGGGCACTTCTGCCAGGATGACTGTCATGCCCTCTTCTTCCGATGGGTTCATGCCCAGGACTCTGCCACGGCGCTTGTTCAGATCACCCATAATATCGCCGGTGTTGTCGTCCGGAATGGACACCTCCAAAGAACCGATAGGCTCCAGCAGGGTAGGCTCTGCCTGCTTCATACCCTCTTTATAGGCAATGGACGCAGCTGTTTTGAATGCCATTTCCGATGAATCCACCGGGTGGTAAGAACCATCTACCAGAATCGCCTTAACGCCCACAACCGGGAATCCAGCCAGAACACCCTTTGTCACCGATTCCTGCAAGCCCTTTTCCACAGCCGGGAAGAAATTCTTCGGAACCGCACCGCCGAATACTTTTTCCTCAAAGACCAGTTCGTCAGAGGGATATGGTTCAAACTCGATCCACACATCGCCGTACTGTCCGTGACCGCCGGACTGTTTCTTGTGTTTGCCCTGCACTTTGACCTTTTTGCGGATGGTCTCCCGATAGGCGATTTTCGGCACAGACAGCACAACATCTACGCCGAAGTCGTATTTCAGTTTGGAGAGCACTGCCCCCAGATGCTGTTCGCCCAGCCCGGACAGGATCATCTCCCGTGTCAGAGGATTCTGGGTGTAGGAAAGGGTCTGATCCTCCTCCAACAACTTCTGGATCGCCGATGCGACCTTTGCCTCATCTCCTCTGGCTGCAGGACGGACTGCCATGGGGTAGCAGGGTCTCGGGAAAACAGCTCTGGGAAGAGATACCACCCGAGACGAGTCACACAGCGTATCTCCAGTATTGGCGGAAAGCTTTGTGGTTGCCACCAGATCTCCCGCTGCACAGGAAGATGTCTCCTGCTGCTTCTTGCCGCAGAGATAGAACAGCTTGCCGATTTTTTCTGTGGCACCTGTAGCGGCATTTACCAGTTCCGCACCAGCCTGCAATGTACCCGAAACCACACGCATCATGGACAGCTTTCCAACAAAAGGATCTGCCAGAGTCTGATATATCTGCACACAGACCGGCTCATCTGCTGCTGTATGTAGTACAACCGGTTCGCCTGCTGCATCTTCTGCAAGAATTTCCTCAGTTTCCTCCACTGCCGGTACCAGGAGTTCCATCTCCTTGCACAGCAGGTCGATGCCTTCCATGGCTGCCGCCGATACACACGCTACCGGCGTGATTGTGCCGTCACGCATACCCTTGTGGATGCCGTCCACCCGTTCTTTCTGAGTAAACTCCTCGCCGGAGAAGAACTTCTCGAACAGTTCCTCGTCTGTCTCAGCGATAGCCTCAGAAAATGCCTGAATCAGACCGTCTACACGATAGCTCAGCTTTTCAGAAACCTCTGCGGTAGGCATGGGGATCTCCTGCGCCTTACCGTCCTTGTCATAGCGATATGCTTTCATCTCAATAAGATTGATGTACGAATCAATTTTCCGGTTGACGATGACCGGAACAACCACCGGGCAGACTGTAGGGCCGAAAGTGGATTTCAGATCAGTCAGCACATTATAGAAATTGGCATTTTCATCGTCCAGTTTTGTTACCACAAACATCCGGGGTTTTCCCTCAGCAGCACGATATGCCTTTTTGGTGCCCACACGGACGCCGGACTTACCGGAGACAGCGATCATAACGCAGTCCGCTGCTGAAATGCCCTGCACCATACCGCCGGCAAAATCAAACATGCCCGGCGTATCCAACAGATTGATTTTCTGTCCGTTCTGCATAATGCTGGCCGCTGCCGTATAGACGGAGGAATGCCGCTTCATTTCCTCAGCGGTATAGTCGGAGACCGTATTTCCTGCGGCAACATTGCCCATTCGTTCGATCCGTCCGCCCTGGTACAGCAATGCTTCCATGAGTGTGGTTTTTCCGGTGCCTGCGTGGCCTGCCAATGCAATAGTCTTTGTTGTCATAAGTGGTTCGCTCCTGTTCATTCAAATTTTTGAGAACTTCTTCTCATTGTGTTACCTATGCCGTTTCCGGCAGAATAGTCATGTTGACTAATATTTATTCAACTGAATATTGTAATTATAGCACATTTGACATTGCTATGCAAGTCTTTTTTGAAAAAAATTGCAGAGTTTTATAAAAAAGTCGAAAAAATGCGGAATTTACATGAAAAAATATGCTTTTATTTCTTCGGAATCCGGTTCCTGTTTTGTATATTCCGCCAAAAGTGCAGCGTTTCCCTTGACAAACGCCTTGAAATCCGGTAAAATATATGATATTATTTTTCAAACCGGAGTGTGAAACCAGCATGGATGCCGCCGATGAAAGCGACGCAAATCAATATGCGTTTTTGAGAATATACTGGAATCAGAGGCATAGTCTGCGCCGGATGCGGTGCTAGCTATGTCTTTTTGCGTTTCCATACCATAAACAAAGCACACAGATAGATATGATAAGAGGAGGAAAAAAAGTCCATATGATATGGCTGATTTTATTACAAATTATTCTGATCGCGCTGAATGCGATCTTTGCAGGGACAGAGATCGCCGTGATTTCCGTCAATGAGACAAAACTGGAAAAGGAAGTAGAAGCAGGCAACAAGCGTGCCCGCTGGCTTCTGAAAATGATACAGAACTCGTCGGGATTCCTGGCGACCATCCAGGTTGCTATTACTCTGTCGGGCTTTCTGGGCGCCGCCTTTGCCAGCGACAGTTTCGCAGAGATCCTTTCCCAATGGCTGCAAAAAATCGGCATCGGACTGAGCGACCCCGTTATGGACACCATTTCTGTCATTCTTGTGACACTGATCATGTCCTATTTTTCTATTGTTCTGGGAGAAATGGTGCCAAAGCGCATTGCCATGAAAAATGCAGAACGACTCTCCCTTACCATGGCAGGTCCCATTACAGTTATTGCAAAGCTTTTTGCGCCGCTGGTCTGGCTGCTGACGAAGTCCACCAATGCTGTGCTCCGGCTCTGCGGCATTGATCCAAACAGCGATGACGAGATCGTCACCGAAGAAGATCTTCTCCTTATGGCGGATGCCGGTCGCAAAAAGGGAACCATTGATGCCACGGAAAACGATATGATCAAGAATGTGTTTGCCTTTGATGATCTGACCGTAGGCGAAATCTGCACCCATCGGAAGGAAGTTTCCGTTCTATGGATGGATGAGACCATTGCGGAATGGGAACAGACCATTCATGAGTCCCGACATACGGTGTACCCGGTCTGCGGCGACAGCATAGACCAGATTGTTGGCGTGCTGAATGCGAAGGATTTCTTCCGGCTCCAGAACCGCACCAAGGCATTCGTTATGGAACATGCGGTGCATACGCCTTATTTCATTCACGAGACACTGAAAGCTGACGAACTGTTCAGCAAGATGAAGCGCCACGCCGACCACTTTGCCGTCGTGCTGGACGAATACGGCGGCATGTGCGGCATCATTACTGTAACCGACCTTGTGGAACAGCTGGTGGGCGATTTCGATGATGATGAAACAGCCCAGCAGGATCCGGAGGTGGAACGTCTGGATTCCAGGAGCTGGAAAATACGGGGCACGTGCTCTCTCCACGATGTATCCAAAGCTCTGGAACACGAATTCCAGGATGAGGAATATGAGACATTCAGCGGCTACCTCATCGGCAAATTGGGGGAGATTCCCAAAGACGGCACGAAACTGAAAATGCAGGTGGACGGTTTTCAGGTGTACATTCTGAATATCCGGCAGCATTGCGTGGAAAAGGCAATTGTGCGCATCCCAGAACCGGAAGAAGCTGCCGCAGAGGGTAATACTACTGAATTAAAGCAGTAACGTGGAAAAAAGTTTGTCCAAAAACGCCTTTGACTTTAGAACGGCAAATCTGGTAAAATAATAGAGCTGTGAAAAACAGCGAAAAATATATCATGCGTAGAATGGTTCAGCGTGAGATCACTTCGGTGGTTTCACGCTTCTTTTTTTTGCGCGAAAAAGGAGATTTTTGTTATGCCAAGAAATCAGTTTCAGCGAATGGTATTCGCATTCCTCACTGTCGTGGTGACAGTCCACGCCTATGTCTTTTATAGCCTGTATGTGGTCAATGGTTCTGCCCTGCTTGCCGCCAATGAAGGGGCATCGGGTGTACTGGATGCCATCGGAATGTAGGGCGGCGTGTACATGTGCGGTCGTTTCCTGCCCATCTGGGCAGTTATTCTGGTGGAATTCTGCTTTGCCTATACGCTGGAAGTTGTCATGGGCAGCCCTTGCTCCTTCCGGCTGGCGTGCAAGGTATTTGACCCCAGAACCACCCATCCGGTACTGTTTGAGACAGCCATTATCTGTACCACTGTGGGACTGATGTGTCCGTCCATGAGCCTGATTGCAGCCTTTCTGTACTGCCCCTACTATGCCGGATTCGATATTTTCACACTGCTTGCCAATTGGGTAAAGCTGGTCTGCTTCAACTTCCCATTTGCATTCTTTTCCCAGCTATTCTTTATCCAGCCCCTGATTCTCACCGTGTTTAAGGTATTGTTCCGGAAGGATATTCAGAAACGGCAGAAACAGCATATAGAGTCAGATACCGCAGAACAGCCAGTGGAAGCAGCTGCATGAGTCAACACTTCGTAGGAGAGTGCTGTAAATATTCAATTCACAATAATAAGCTCATTTATAACTCAAAAAGCGACTTACTGCCAGGAAGTAGGTCGCTTTTTTGGGTGGAATCATATTAACGCGCTTAGGGCAATACCGCACAATCTTTGTGCGGTGTTGCCTTTGCAAAAAATACCATGCATTCTATTTTTGAGGTAACCTTTATATAAACGCATTAGTCCTTGTTCTGGACTGGCTTTTGTCTGCGCCGACGCTCCGTCTCAACGGGCAGTACTTCTTCAAACATCGCATAAAACTTCATGGGAATGAACCGATCCATGTGGCATTTCCCGAAGAACCACTTCCGGTAGTCGCACTGTTTGATAATATCCTCAAAAAACGTGTGGATCTCCAGTCGCTGCTGCATATCCACGCCCAGACAGTCTTTCAGAGAAGCAGGCGGCTCATGTGTAATGATGTAGTCAACCTTTGCGTCATAGCGGTTTAAGTTGTGGATGGCACGGCGAATCTCAGCATGGGTAGGCTGCTCCCGCTGCCACCAATTCCGCCCCTGCCGAAATTCGAAATCCTGACTGTGTCCGCCGCCGAAGGCAAAGAATGTCCTGTCGTCAATGGTGAAGATTTCCCCACGCATCATGTGAAAGATATTGGGTGCGATAAGATGCGCCATACCCCCGCGCCATTTTACCGTGCGGAAATTCTGTTCCAGAATGTCAAAATTCTCATGGCATCCGTCCACAAAGGCAATGGTAAAGGGCTTTTCCTTCAGCTTGCGCAGAATCTGTTTTTCCTGCCGGGAACCATCCCAGATAAATCCAAAGTCACCACAGACGATCAGAACATCTCCGGCTTTCAATTTTTTGAAAATCGGGTCTTTGAATCGTGAAATATCTCCGTGCATGTCTCCTGTAATATATACCAAAGGTGTAACCTCCCTAAGAAACAAAAATTCACCTTGCCCGAAACCGCAGTTTTGTCGGTTTCAGGGGCGTTCCATCTTATTTTATCATATTTTCAGGAAAAGGTAAATAAAATTTTGAAAAAAGTCTTTTCGAATCGCTTTTTTTTTGCTATAATAGTAGTAAAGCTTACTCAAACTTTCAGGAATTAAGAAATCATCGGGAGGAATGCAGTTTATGCACCTGTTCCATTGGATAAAACGACTCAGCGCCATGGTAATGACGCTTGCAGTCGGCATTGTTTTTGTCTGCGGCAGTACTCTATCTGTCCAGGCATATACCTTTACACCAGATTCAACCATCCGCAGCCAGGCGGCGATCTTATATAACCGGAATACCGAGCAGATCCTGTATGAAAAAAATGCGGATCAGCAGCAGATGCCCGGGCATCTGGCGCAGATCATGACCGCCATTGTCGTTATGAAGGAATGCAGCGACCTGGACAGCACAACGATCACCGCCAACGACGATTTATATGCACCCCTGTACCGCTATGAAGCAGTGGATGATCTGCGCTATGCAGATATTTACAACGGCGACACCCTGACGGTGCGAGAATATCTCTACGCATTGATGCTCACTTCATCCTGTGAGGCAGCGCTGATCCTGGCAGATCAGTTTGGGGGAACAGATGCCTTTGTAGCGAAAATGAACGAAACTGCTCAGGAGATCGGCTGTACTGCAACAACGTTTGCCAATCCCACGGGACTGTACGATGCCAGACAGATGACGACTGCACGGGATATGCTTACTATTACCAACTACGCTCTCAATCTGGACGGCTTCGAAGAGATCGCAACAACGGCCACCTTTTCGCCGTCCTCCTCCAATCCGGGAAACCATCCCGATGCTGCCACCTGGTCCTGGACACATGCCAACCCCATGATGCTGGAGACAAGCGACTATTATTATGATGGTGCAAAAGGAATCAAGACCGGCAATCTGGACAAGGCAGGAAGAAGTATTATTACTGAAGCTACCAAGGATGAGAACACATATCTGGTGATTCTGCTGAATGCGCCCTTTTATGACGAGGATGGAGAATTGCAGTTCTATCATCTGGAGGATGCGGCATCCCTGCTGAACTGGGCGTTTTCGTCCTTTTCCTATGTAACGCTCCTGGAGGACAACGAGGAAACTGCCGAGGTAGAGGTCATGAACTCCGACGGCAATTCCTACGTCCTGGTGCATCCTCAGGAGGACTGCATTCTCCTCTGGTGTGATGATGTGGATACATCGGCAGTGCAGAAGGTTATCCACCTGGATGAGGATGTCCAGGCACCTGTAAAGGCAGGAGATGAACTGGGCAGTATGGAACTGAAATTTTCCGGGGAAGTCATAGCCACAGTGCCTCTGGTGGCGGTCAGTGATGTGAATCGCTCCTTTACGAAGTTCAATCTCTATGCTTTGCAGAATTTCCCCAACTCACCCTGGTTCCGCTATGGCATCATTGCCGGATGCGTACTCACGGGACTGTATATTATCCTATGCATCTATGCAGCATACCGCGCCAAGAAAAATGTGACGCCGGAGGATCCCATTCATCTGGTACCTCACGCCACTCAGTTCAAGGATCGTCCCAGACAGAACTGGAAACGATCGGATACTGTATTCTATCACGGTCCGGATTCCCGGCAGACGGAGGAAGCACATACCGCACAAGAGGAACGGGAACACGAAATGTCCGGCAGTTCCCGGCAATGATGTAAGAGGTGAGTTGGGTGAAGATCGCTATTGCACAGTCAAAAATCGCATTTGAACAGCCTGTGCATAATCTAGCACTGGCGGAAAACTGGATCGTCCAGGCGGCAGGAGAGCACTGCGACTGCATTGTCTTTCCGGAGATGAGTTTTACGGGATTTTCCATGCATGTTTCCCAGATTGCGCCTTACAGCCCGGAAATCCAACAGAAGATGGTACGGCTGGCACAGCGGCACCGGATCGCCATTGGCTTCGGCTGGGTCTCTGAAGAACCGAACGGCAAGGGAAAAAATCACTACACCCTTCTGAACAGTGCAGGGGAGACTGTGCTGGACTATGTAAAGATTCACCCCTTTTCCTATGGGGACGAAGATCAGTTCTATGACAGCGGCGACAGGATCGTCTCCGGAACGGTTTGCGACATACCAATGAGTGCACTCATTTGCTATGACCTGCGATTCCCGGAAGTGTTCCGGCTGGCGGCACGCCGCAGTTCTCTGGTGCTTGTGCCGGCGAACTGGTTGGAACGGCGCAGTGCCCATTGGCAGACACTGCTCCGAGCACGTGCCATTGAAAATCAGGTCTACGTGCTGGGTGTGAATTGCGTGGGGACACAGCAGGCGTATGGCTTTGTGGGAGGTAGCTGTCTGGTTGACCCAGAGGGAAATGTTCTGGCAGACTGCGGCAGGGAAGAGGCGCTGGTCTACGCAGAATTCACTGATGAAACGGCAGAATTCCGCGAGACGTTCCCCACATACAGAGATGTCAAGTTACCGCTGTATACGAAACTTTACCGGGAAGAAACGGAGCAATAAAATCAAAAACACCGCAGGTACCATGCCAGGTAACCTCTGCGGTGTTTTTTCATGGAATGATTTCGCTTAATCGGAATAGTTGGTATCCATCGCTTTCAGGAAAAAGTCGTGCATTTCCGGATACTTGTCCCGGATGCGTATGGGTTTGATCTTTGTATCCGTGAAGCAGTGGGATGATGTAGCAACTGCACAGAGTTTTCCGGTCTCCACACAGCGGATCTCATAGGACAGCTCCAATTTGAAACCATTGTACTTGGTAATGTGGGAATAGATAGCGAGATGTTCGCCGAAATGGAGAGAATTCTTGTACTCACAGGTAACGCCCAGCACCGGGAGCATCACACCCAGCGCCTCCATTTTTTCGTAACCCACGCCGATCTTTCCCATAAAATCTACACGGGCTTCTTCGGTCATATGAATGTAATTGGAATGGTTCACAATATCCATCCGGTCTGTTTCATGGTAAAATACCATGCGTGTATACGGTGTGATCTGCATATTCCATGCTTCCTTTCTGCGCATCCATCGGGCATCCCGAAGATTCCCGGCGCATACTCAGTATAACACATTTTATGCGAAAATGCTGTCACATTTTGTGAATTTACGGTTAAGGCAATACCGCACAAAGATTGTGCGTCAGATGTACTCTACGAGCATAAACTTTGTCAGTTTTTTCGTCAGATGAAACAAAAAGCGCAGTGAATACTTTGTGTATTCAC
>NZ_CALDMP010000083.1 GCF_937915125.1 uncultured Ruminococcus sp.
CTCGCTACCTCCACCTTGGCAAGGTGGCGCTCTACCAGATGAGCTAAATCCGCATCCGGAACATGTTGCAGTAAACTGTTACTACAGCAAACCGATACATATTCCATGGTGCCTCCGATCGGAATCGAACCAATGACACGGGGATTTTCAGTCCCCTGCTCTACCGACTGAGCTACAGAGGCATCACAGCATAAGTATGCTGCATGGCGACCCGGATGAGGTTCGAACTCACGACCTCCGCCGTGACAGGGCGGCGTTCTAACCAGCTGAACTACCGGGCCATGTGGTGGAAACTATAGGGCTCGAACCTATGACCCTCTGCTTGTAAGGCAGATGCTCTCCCAGCTGAGCTAAGCTTCCACATTGCTGTCTTTCCGGTTTGTTTTGTGTTCCTCACCGGCGACTATTACAGTATACCACAACGCAAGGGGTTTGTCAAGCATTTTTTTCAAAAAAATCGAAAAAAAGCGAGTTTTGTGAAAACTGTATTATTTCAACAGCATGTTATGTTATATTTCAACAAAATACAGGTTAATTTCTCCCGTTCTCGCCGCTGCGATTGAACAGACGCAGCACTTCCAGCCGCAGTGCCCCATGTTCCGGCTTCGACAGATCCGGATCCTCCTGCAGCAGTGCCTGGGCAGTTTCTTGTACCTCATGGAGCAGTTGAGTGTCATGTGACAGGTCAGCGATCTGTAACGGCGGCAGACCGTGCTGGCGTTCTCCGAAAAAGTCTCCGGGGCCCCTCAGCTGCAAATCCGCTTCGGCGATCTGAAAGCCGTCATTGGTACGACTCATGATCTGCATCCGGGTCCGGCACTCCTCCGTCACGTGATCTGTCATGAGAATGCAATAGCTTTGCGCACTGCCCCGTCCCACTCGTCCCCGGAGCTGGTGCAGCTGGGACAGTCCGAACCGCTCGGCATTTTCTATCAGCAAAATGGTGGCGTTTGGCACATCCACGCCTACTTCAATCACCGTGGTGCTCACCAGCAGATCCAGCTGATGAGCACGGAACGCCTCCATGACCTGATCTTTTTCTGCAGCTTTCATTCTGCCGTGGAGCAGTCCCACCCGATAATCCGCAAAGGCACCGTTCTGTATGGACTCCGCATAGCTGGAAACCGCCTGCAATTCGCTTTCGTCCTTGTCGTCGATCATGGGACAGACAATATAGCCCTGATGTCCCTGTTGCAGCTGTTCCCGGATAAAATTGTATGCCCGTGTGCGGAGCTTTCCGGTGACGGCAAAAGTCTTGATTGGCAGCCGTCCGTTGGGCAGTTCCTTCAGCACGGAGATATCCAGATCGCCATAAATCATCAATGCCAGGGTACGTGGAATGGGCGTTGCGGACATGACAAGCTTATGGGGACAGCCGCCTTTGTCGGCAAACAGGGTGCGCTGGGCTACGCCGAAGCGATGCTGTTCATCGGTAATGACCAGCGCCAGCTTCTGGAACTGCACTTCCTTTTGAAAAATCGCATGAGTACCTGCCACCAGCTGCACAGACCCATCCGCCAGTCCGTCATAGACGGCACGCTTTTCCTTAGCACGGAGAGAGCCAGTGAGCAATCCCACTGTAATACCCAAAGGCTCCAGAAACTGTTTCAGGGTATGATAATGCTGTACCGCCAGAATTTCCGTAGGCGCCATGAGTGCGCACTGCATCCCGTTCCGGACGGTG
Organism: uncultured Ruminococcus sp.; assembly: GCF_937915125.1. Classification (GTDB taxonomy): domain Bacteria; phylum Bacillota; class Clostridia; order Oscillospirales; family Ruminococcaceae; genus Ruminococcus_C. Next base: position 1,685 of record NZ_CALDMP010000083.1, read on the forward strand.
AAATAACATGCCGCCGCTGCAACTGCCGTCTTACCGCTGCCCACATCTCCCTGGAGCAGACGATTCATAGGCGCAGCTCCGCAGAGATCCCTTGTGATCTCCTGGACAGCGGTTTTTTGCCCCTGAGTCATCTGGAAGGGCAGAGCATCATAGAAGGGCTGCAAATCCGTTCTGACAGCCATGGGATATGCCGACTTGGTGCGATTATCTGCACGGCGCATGAGCATCCCCAGCTGCAATTGGAGCAGTTCATCAAAGGCAAGGCGGCGCCGTGCTGTTTCCATAAGCGCCGGGCTAGCTGGAAAATGGACTTGTTCCAGGGCTTGCGGCAAGGGCAGCAGTCCATGCTCCAGACGCATAGATTCCGGCATCCAGTCGAAGGGCTTTGCCTTGACAATTGCCATTGCCTGTTTCACGGCATTTACCAGTACCTGCGCAGAAATACCACTGGTCAAAGGGTAAGACGGATAGATCAGCTCCTTGGAATTATCCGGCAGTACATGGGGCGCAGAGATTTCCCGGCGCAGGAGATTCCCCTGTATCTTTCCGGACATGCGATACCACTCGCCCAGACGCAGCGCCTGAAAGCCATAGGGGTTATTATAGATCACAATGGTCACATCGGAGACGCCGTCTGTGGCAACAGCCTTGAAAATGGTCATGCCCTTGCGGATATACTGGGGCGGAAATTTCCGGGCGATCTGCACACGAATCACGCACTCCTCGCCGGGCTGTGTCGCCGCAACTGCCACCGGGTGGCTGTAATCCAGATAGCTGCGGGGAATGTGATAGAGCAAATCATAGGGGGTCTGGATTCCCAGCCGTGCCATGGCTTCTGCACGCTTAGCACCAATGCCCTTGAGCTGAGAAATCGGCTGAAACAGTTCGTCCATAGGCGTCTCCTTTCGAAAAATGGTTTCTTTCATTATAGCACAGATTTCAGTGGAACGCAAATTGTTTGAGTGCGGATTCTTGCACATCAATTTTCCTTACGTACCCAACCCTTACACCAAATTTGCCACTATATAAGCAAAAAGGTCTCCCCTGTTATCCAGGAAAGACCTTTCACATACGAAAAAAATTTTACTTAGCCATTATAGCCGCTGATTACCTCGTCAATTACCGCAGACCATTCGTCACGCAGTACTGCCCAGGAATCCTTATCGCCGTTCAGCAGTGCAGTGGTCAGGTTGTTCATGACACCTCTTGTTTCATAGGTGTACTCGCCGTCACCATACATTCTGCTGCCCATGCCATAGCCGAAGTCAAATACCGGTGTGATATTCTTCGGATCCTTATAATCCTGAAGTGCATCATACTGTTCCTCAGTCACATACTTTTTCAGTTTGCCTTGCGCATTCATTTCCGGAATGATTGCTTTTTCCTTTGCGGCATCCTGATAGTCATCGATCATGGCAGCCAGACGCTCACACTTGATGTATGCTGCAACAGCATCACCCTTGTCCGAACCCTTTACCAGCATTTTTGCTGCGAAGTTGCAGTTCAGATAATATTCATCGGAGCCAGGCTGTTTCGGGAACGGCACGATCATAAGGTCATTGTCCTCAACAAATCCGTCATCATTGATTTCCGGATCCGGCTCATGCCGTACATTGGACTCACCCAGCGCCCAGTCTGCCATGCCGAAGAAGAGCGTAGAGCCATCATCCGGCAGATAGCCGTACCAGGTAGGATCATACATGCCAAGATTCATAATCTCTTCCATCACACCCTCGGCTTCTTCAATCGCCGGGCTGCTGATGTTGTTTGCAAACTTATCGCCGTCATAGGTGACAAACGTTTCACCGGTAGACTGTACCATTGCCTGACCAAACCAGCCGTTGATGCCATATCGTGTCTCACCATCGCCTGCATTGGAAACGAAGGTTTTCATCATATCCATGAAGGAATCCCAGTCCCAGTCACCGTCTTTGTACAGCTCATAGGGATCATCCAGACCATTTTCTTCGCACATGGAACGGCTGTAGGTGATGAGCAGCGGATCAGACAGGCAGTAGGGTACCACATAGTGCTTGCCCTTATATTCAAACATATCAATGACATCGGACATATCTGTCCAGATTTCATTGTCAAGATCCAGATAATCATCCAGAGGCTGATACTGATCCTTTGTTACACCGTTAGGCACAGCATCCCACTCATACGGGAACATATCCACCGGATCACCGCCCAGGATCCGGCTCGCCAGTGTATCGAACTTTGTATCTGATGTACAGGAAACGTATTCCACACTTGCGCCGTACTTGTCCTGAAACAGCGTCAATGCAACGCTTCTGTCCTGATTGTTCTTCGGATTCAGGTCATAGTCAGCCAGCCAGTAAATCTTCTGACCCTTAATATCCGGGTCGTTGGCAACCATTTCATCGACCAGACCAATGTCTACCTCTACATCGTCCTTTTCCTTGTACGCAGATTCATCCGCAGAGGATTCCGAAGCGGAATCTCCGGAGCCGGAACTGCCGCAGGCAGCCAGAGTCCCCATCATGGTCAGTGCCATAAGCGCAGCGAGAATACGTGTTAATTTCTTCATATCTTCAAAAAACTCCTTTCCGAATTCGAGTCGCAAAATAATCCGTAAAACCGGATTTGACATTTGTATTATATCATAAAAAACATGCCAGGTCAAGGGATGGACTGCATGCAATTTGCATAAAATTCGGCGTATTTTTTTGGGAGTTGCCATTTGCAGCGTTTTATAGTATAATAATACCATCACACAATGCAGGAGGACAGGTATGAAAACAGTAGAGATTTTTACGGACGGTGCATGCAGCGGCAATCCCGGTCCCGGCGGATGGGGTGCCATACTGCGCTACGGCAGTGCGGAAAAGGAGCTTTCCGGGGGTGAACATTCCACCACCAACAACCGCATGGAGCTTTCCGGGGTGATCGCAGCACTCTCTGCCCTGAAAGAGCCGTGCAAGGTCATTCTGACCACGGACAGCAAATATGTGGTGGACAGCGTCACAAAGGGCTGGGTCTATGGCTGGCAGAAACGGGGCTGGATCAAATCGGACAAGAAGCCGGCGCTGAACGTGGATCTCTGGGAACAGCTTCTGCCTCTTCTGGAACGGCATGATGTGACATTTCATTGGGTCAAGGGACACGCCGGGCATCCCGAAAATGAACGATGTGATGAGCTTGCGGTAATGGAGCGGGATAAGAACGCCTGATTTCCCAATCGCCGCCCCGTATCATTAGCCCTTAGTCATTTATTTTGCAACATAAAAAGCGAGAACCCCCTGCCGGATCAGGACAGGGGGGTTCTCTGTATTATAGGGGTAAAAATGAAAAAATGAGATTGTCAAAAATCAACACAGCAACAAGCTTACTTCTTTCTTCTTGTTACAGTGTATGCGCCAGCGCCCAGAGCTGCAGTTGCAATTGCACCCAGAACAACTGCGGCAATGCCGAAGTCACCTGTCTCAGAGGTCTTGGCATTATTGGAAGAACCGCTGTTGGAAGAGCCGCTGCTCTTGTTAGAGCTGCCGCTGCTGGAGTTATTGCCGGAATTGCCGCCATTGCCGACGGCCGCCGTAGTTGTAGTTTCGCTAGAAGGATTTCCTCCACCCGGAGTTGATGTTGTGGTTGTAGTTGTAGATTCTGGGTCTGTCTCAGCTGTGCCGCCGCCTGCGCCGATACCACTGACAGTAAAGTTTACAACAACTTTATCTCCGGCAGCCAAGCCGCCCGAAACATTTGGATCAATATCCGTCGTGTCCTGAACACCATTCGACCAAGTATTCAGAATATTTGCACGCATGGTGCTACCATCATCATTCAAATATAATGTATGCTCAGAAGGTCCGTTATACGCAATTGCAACTTCTTCGCCGCTACCCACACGAACCACTTTGATGGAATCAATCGTAATGTTTGCAGTGCACCCTTCCGGTACAGCATTCTGCGAGCTTGATGCCCCTTTGGGTGCAAACGCAAATGCGTTTATATCAGTAGAAAGCATTAAGAATTCAATTGTCTCTGAGCCCTTATCCGCCGGAATGGTTACAGATGTAGTATACGAGCCATCACCTGTAATGGTAGCCGTCTCGGTTTCCCATTCACCAGCTTTCCATTGTGCAGCACCACCGGCAGAAATACACAGATATGCAGTATAAGGCGGCTCATCTGCAGCACTTGCACCGATGCCCATAGTTGTGACAGATACAGAAGTAACAGCTGCTACAGCCAAAACTGCTGCCATTTTCTTCATCATCTTCATAGTAATCTCCTCCTGAAAAGCAGGCATATATACCCTGCACGATATTCATATGAATTATTATATCACAATCCGCCAGCCTTGTCTATGCACATTTTGCCTAAATCTTGCGGTGAATTCCTGTGAAATCGCTGAAAAGCGCACAAACCCATTCCGGCTTCTGCACTCATTTCCTTTTCCCCATCGTTTCATACAATATTTGCAGCACATCCCGCATGAGTTCCAGCGGCTTATCCTGCTCCAGCTTTACGCCCAGATAGGGCTTTCCCACACTGCCGAACTGCACCCGTCCCCGATATTTCGCCGACAGTGCCGTGATCATTTCCGGCGTGGGATGTTCCAGATAGAACAGCATATTGCCCGACCGCTGGGTGATCTCCGTGATGCCCAGCTGCGCCGCCGTATTGCGCAGACGGGAAACCGTAATCAGCCCCATGACTTCCTTTGGCGGTTCGCCGTAGCGGTCAATGAGTTCGTCCAACAGATCCATTTCATCCTCTGCCGTATGCACAGATGCGATCTTCCGGTACATATCCAGCCGCTGGCTGAGGCTTTCCATATAATTTTCGGGAATATGGGCGTCGATCTGGATATCCACAGTACACTCCGCTGTCTCCTGAATGGGTTCACCCTTTGCCTCTGCCACCGCTTCGCCCAACAGGCGCAGATACATATCATATCCCACAGATTCCATATGGCCGTGCTGTCTGCCGCCCAGAAGGCTGCCGGCACCACGAATCTCCAGGTCACGCAGGGCAATGTGAAAACCGCTGCCAAACTGGGTGAATTCCCGCATTGCCGCCAGACGGCGTGCGGATTCCTCCCGGAGTACCTTGTCACGCTTGAATGTGAAATAGGCATAGGCACGGCGATTCGACCGTCCCACACGTCCTCTCAGCTGGTACAGCTGGCTCAGTCCGAAGCAGTCTGCATTTTCGATGATCAGCGTATTTACATTGGGCACATCCACGCCCGTTTCAATAATGGTAGTGCATACCAGAATATCCGCCTCGTGCTCCACCAATTTCCGCCAGATCTCAGACATTTCCGCTTCACCCATGCGCCCGTGTGCCACCAGAATGCGAGCATCGGGCAGATATTTCTGGAGCTTCGACGCAGTGAATTCAATGGTATCCACCCGGTTGTGGATATAATACACCTGACCGCCCCGTTTCAATTCCCTTTGAATCGCCTGTATCAGCATCGGTTCGCTGTATTCCATGACGTAGGTCTGGACAGGATAGCGATCCTGGGGCGGCTGGGAGATGACGGACATATCCCGAATACCACTCATTGCCATATTCAGCGTCCGGGGAATGGGCGTTGCCGACAAAGTCAGCATATCCACACCAGCGAACATCTCCTTGAATTTCTCCTTGTGCGCCACGCCGAAGCGCTGCTCCTCGTCTACGATCGCCAATCCCAGCGCGTGGAATTCCACGTCTTTCTGTACAATGCGGTGAGTACCGATGACGATATCTGCCTTGCCGCTTTTCAGTTCCTTGAGGATCTCTTTCTGGCGTTTCTGGGGCACAAATCGAGACAGCATGACCACATTCACAGGGAAATGTTCAAACCGGCGGACTGCCGTCTGATAGTGCTGCATGGCAAGGACGGTGGTGGGCACCAGAATGGCACACTGTTTGCCGCTGAGGACACATTTCATAGCTGCACGAAGGGCAACCTCTGTCTTGCCGAAGCCTACGTCCCCGCAGAGCAAGCGATCCATAGGGCGTTCCCGTTCCATGTCCTGTTTCACTTCTTCAATGCAGGCAAGCTGATCCTCAGTTTCCACATAGGGAAAGCGTGCTTCGAAATCATGCTGTATCTCATCGTCGGGATAGAACGCAAAGCCCTTGGTCTTTTCCCGTTTTGCATACAGTGCCAGCAGTTCGTCCGCCATATCCTTGACGGCTCTGCGGACATTGTTCCGGGTCTTTTGCCATTCCGGAGAAGAAAGACGGCTCAGCTTTACCCCGGCATCCTCCCGGGGCCCGATATATTTGGACACTATATCCAGTTGGGTGACAGGCACATAGAGATTTTCTTTCCCGGCATACTGGATGGTAATATAATCCTTGGTGACACCCTCCAGTTCCAGCTTGCGGATGCCCAGAAAACGCCCAATGCCGTGGAGTGCGTGTACTACCAGATCGCCCGGGGTAATATCCGCCAGGGTGCGTATTTCTTCCCCACGATGTTTTTTCTTCCGGTTGGGTACGGCACGCATGGTACGTGCCTGGGTGATCAGTGCGGTCTTGATTTCCGGGTAGGCAAATCCCCCGGAAAGGCTGCCGGTACGCAAATAGACCGTCCCGGCTTTCCAGGTGCTGTCCGGCTTTGCCAGTTCGCACTGGATACCGCTTTCCCGGAGATCCTGCTGCAAAATGGGCAGGGTCTTTTCGCTGCCGGCATAGAGCATGGTACAGTAGCCCTGTTGGCTGTATTCCAGCAAATCCTCTGTCAGCTGCCGCAGTTCACCGCCCCAGGGTGCATTTTGCAGGGCTTCTACGCTGAGCAGCTTCTGGAATGCGACATGCTCACCGCCCTGGAGAAAATTGCTGAGATAAATCTGGAACATACCATCCATCCGGGCGGCAACTTCCGCCGGATTCTGATAATAGCCCTCTAATCCACGGCAGAGGTTGCCCTCCTCCAGCAGGAGTTTGCAATCCTCCTGATACTGTGCCATGAGACCACGCTGGGTGTCCACAATAGCGCCGTATTCACTGAAAGTCACCATTTCCACGCCGTAATCAAACACCATGGGCGGTGTTTTCCAAAGCAGCGGCGCATATTTATCCAGATGCACCGGAATCATGCCGGCATCCAGGCTGTCTGCATCTGCATAGAGTTTTTCCCGGGCAATTTCTGCATATTTGCCACGCAGCGACTTGGCATGTCTGCGAATCTTTTCCACCAGTTCTGCCGGGTCACAGAGGGTCTCCCTTGCCGGAGGGATGAGAAGTTCCTCCACCGGGTCTGTACGCCGCTGGGTCTCCGGGTCGAACTGCACCAATGTATCAATGGTATCATCCCAGAATTCCACACGCACCGGCGCCTGCATCTGCACCGGAAACACGTCCAGAATATCGCCGCGCACGGCGAACTGTCCTGCACCGGAAACGCTTTCGCACCGGACATAGCCGCAGTCTGTGAGACGACGGATCAGTTCCCCCAGATCGGCAGTATCATCCCGATGCAGGAGTATGGTATGCTGTTCCAGCATTTCCGGGGAAAGTGTCGGCTGGAGCAATGCTTCTACGCTTGCGGCGACGACCCGGCACTGTCCCCGGCGCAGTGCCGTCAGTGCGGCGATCCGGGCGTGCTCATAGGCAGTGGTGATGCCTTCCACTGGTGTCAGCACCAGTTCCTTTGCCGGAAACATCCACGCCGCCGGTTCGTCCAGCATGGCGTTGATGTCATCGCAGAGCCGACGTGCCTCGGCTTCTTCGGCAGTCACTGCCAGAATAGGTGCCTGTTCTACGCAGAGTGCCGCCAGCAGATGTGCCTTGTGTATCTGCGAAACACCAGTGAAGGAAACCGGACTGGCACCGTCTTTCCGGGCTTGCAGCAGTCCCCGGTATGCCGCAAGCTTCTCAAATTCCGCCGCAAAAAACTGCATGGAATAACCTCCTTTGAATGCATAGTGCATAATGAAGAATGAAGAATGCATAATGATTGCATCGCCAAATCACAGTCCTCAGCAGATGTTCTCAGCAGATACAGAATTATGCATTGTATTGATTCATTGCCTGATTGATATCGCCCCGGACGATCAGGTTTGCCGCATCCGCAGCGTGTTCCAGTGCCGGCTGAAGTGCAGTCTGTTCCTCCTCGGTAAACTTGGAAAGCACCCAGTCTGCCAGGTCATACCGGGGATCGGGCTTTGCGCCTACGCCCACACGGATCCGGGGAAACTCCTCTGTGCCCAGCTGTGCAATAATACTTTTGATACCGTTATGTCCCCCGGCGCTGCCCTTTCTGCGAATACGCAGCTTGCCCGGCGCAAGGGAGATATCATCGTAAATGACCAGCACCTGCTCCGGTGGAATGTGATAGAAATCCGCCGCTACTGCAATGGCATCACCGCTGCGGTTCATGTAAGTTGCCGGCTTCATGAGCAGACAACGCACTTCGCCCACCATGGCTTCGGCACAATCCGCCTGGAATTTCATCTGGCTGAGTCGGACGCCGCAGTTCTGCGCCAGCTGTTCCATAGTCAGGAACCCGGCGTTGTGGCGTGTGTGCTCATATTCCAGGCCAGGATTCCCTAGACCGGCAATGATCCACGTCAGCTTGCCGTGAAGTCTGCCGTCAGAACCCGACTCGATCTGACGAAATAAGTCCATAATACCCATTTTTCTGTGAACCTGTTTCATGCGGCACCAGGTCTGACCCAATGCCGCATGAATTCCTTTCGTTATTTTAAATGATGTGAAAAAGAAATGAAATGTAGGGGCGGCTATCAGCCGCCCGCTGATAATCAATTAGGGCAATGCCGCACAAAGATTGTGCGGCAGATGCGCCGTCAGATTTTTCGTCAGATGAAACAAAAAGCGCAGTGAATACTCTATGTATTCACGAGCATTTTTGTGAAATATGACGGAAAATATGCAAGCATATGACGTGCAAAGCCGTCAGGCGCTCTTTGTGCGGTGTTG
>NZ_CALDMP010000084.1 GCF_937915125.1 uncultured Ruminococcus sp.
AGCCCTCATATTCTGACGGAATCACGATCTCGGATGCTGTAGAATTACAGCCGATGACAGTGGCTTCGCCACCGCTGACGCTGTATATCAGCCCACTTGATAGTTCGATTTGCGAATACGCAAAATTATAATGGGTCGTGGAACCCCACAGGAGATAACCGTTTCCGTCCTCTTCTTCGATGCTGTTCCATTCATCTGATGTGCCCTCATAATAGACATCAGACAGGCTCAAACAATCATAGGATACACCATAGCCCCAATGCGTCACGCTCACTGGCATATAAATGGTAGTCAAATTATCGCAATAGCCAAAGGCATAGTCCCCCAGTGTGGTCACACCCTGGGGAATGGTTACACTGACCAGCGTGCCACATTCATAGAACGCCTTCTCCCCGATGGCTGTCACCGGATAGCCCTCATATTCTGACGGAATCACGATCTCGGATGCTGTAGAAGTACAGCCGATGACAGTTGCTTCGCCGCCGCTGACACTGAATTCCAGACCTTCTGCCTCTTGGTCTGCCCCATAGGCATGCAGCAGCTGCACCCCCGGCACAGAAAGCTGGATGCAGGATGTTCCCACAAGAATGGCAAAAATCGCAGCCAATATTTGTTTTCCGATTTTCTTCATGACAATGCTCCTTTCAAGAATGCATTACTCTATTATGCTTTTTCCATTATATCACAAAGAGGAGCCAATTTCAACTGTTTTACAGAAAAAAGCAGAGAAATATTGCGAAAAACTGCCTAAAATAACACCGCACAAAGCTTGCATGACGGCTTTGTGCGGTGCTGTCTTACTCTTTTTTATCCTCCGATGTCCTGGATTCACCCAGAACAGAAAAAATTCCACAAAGCAGACCGCCTACCACATAGACGATCCAGCAGATATGCCATCCGTGGAACACCAGACCCCAGACCAGGAACACTGCCGTTGCCGCCAGCATAATGCAAGAATTCGCAGCAGAAATCCGCTTCTGCGCCGGTGTTTTTTCCGGGTCGTTGTCCCGGTTATAGCTGTCCAGATCATATTTCCCTTTCTGCATCCCGGCATAGATCAGAATGGGCGCAGCCACAATGAGAAACACAAAAAAGCCTGCCATGATCAGTTCCTCCAGCTGTTCGTCCTGATCCATTCGTGCTTCCCCGAACAGCGCAGTCATTCCCATGAGAAATACTACGCCAAGCAGCACCAGAATAATCCCTGCCACCAGAAGCACCGGGAATTTCTTCTGGTATGCTTCTTTCTGCGTATCTGTATAAAATGCAGAAATTTTGGGATGCTTTTTCACAAAGTCTCCGTGCTGGATACCACCCACAACAAAGAATCCCACTGCCACAATAATAAATCCAAACAGTGCGATCGTAGCGAGAACTTCCGGAACACCAAGTCCTGCCAGTGCAAACATTACTGCCACACCGCACAGCACCAGTATCGTACCCACACAAATCTGCCAGGTGAACTGGTTCATATGGGCATCATAGCCGGCACTGTCCTCTTTCAGAGATTCGGACGCATCACCGCGCACCAGTGTGTCCAGATCACAGCCGAACAACTCACACATCGTCAACAGCTTTTCCATTTCCGGACAGCATCCATCGGATTCCCATTTTGACACCGTCTGACGGGAGACACCCATCTGCTCCGCAAATTCCTCCTGGGTCTTTCCCAAGCGCTTTCTGTAAATTTGAATATTATTTCCTGTTGTCATACCGTATACCTCCAAAATTTTATTGGATCATTTTTGTTTCTCTGTTCCTCCGTCATTGCACTATTGTGCCCGGGGAATCTGCCATGTCCAAAAATTTATCCTGTCCCTAATATACCATTTCCACGCCGCAAACACCACCAATTTCATGTTGCATTACGATATTTTTATGTCAACTTCCGGTTGCATTCCCGATTTTGCGTGCTTTTTTGAGTGCACGAAAAAGGGCAGCCCATTTTTTCAGGACTGCCCTTTCATAACATCACACGTCCGTTTACCGTGCGCCTTTTTTCAGGATCACCACACCGATTGTTTTGAACAACAGCTTGAGATCCAATCCAAGGCTGCGTGTTTTCACATATTGAATGTCAGACTCCACCCATTTGTCAAATTCCATATCACTTCTGCCTTCTACCTGGCAAATACAGGACAAACCACCTTTTACCATGAGACGTTCCATCTGGTGGGGCGTGTACAGCACCACTTCACGAGGAAGGGGCGGACGGGGTCCGATAATGGACATGTCCCCTTTCAGAATATTCCAGAGCTGAGGCAGTTCGTCAATGGAAGTCTTTCGGATAAAACGACCGATTTTTGTGATACGGGGATCATTTTCACTTTTAAAAGCCAGACCGTCTGTTTCGTTGGCTTTCTGTACCTCTGCAAATCTTGCCTCGGCATCCACACACATGGAACGAAATTTGTACATCCGGAACACCTTGCCGTTTTCCGTCAATCTCGCCTGAGAAAAAATCGGAGACCCTTTGTCCTGCAAGTAGATTACAAGTGCCAGAAATCCCATGGGGATTCCCAGAAGGAGCAGTGCGATGGCAGATGCAGCAATATCAAACGCACGCTTTACTGCCCGATAAAACAGCCCGCCCGCCGGCTTTGTATCGCTGTACCGCAGCGTTTCGGATACGCCATCGGAAAGCAGACCCAGTGCACGCTGGTCAAATTCCAGAATCGGATATTCCGTCACACCTTCTGGATTTTTTTTCATGGAGGATAGGGTAAGCTCTGTTACCTGTTCCTCTGTCAGACTTCCGTTTATCCTCATATCCACTTCTCACTTTCGCCCAAAAGATATACACTAGTTATTATACAATAGATGGCGCAGTTTGTCAAACACAAATTGTAAATATTTGTTGTGAAATGCAAAAATCCCCCGGCGTTTCCCATTACAGTGGAATGCAGGGGGATTTAGGCAATAACGCACAAAGATTGTGCGTCAGATGCGCCGTCAGATTTTTCGTCAGATGAAACAA
>NZ_CALDMP010000085.1 GCF_937915125.1 uncultured Ruminococcus sp.
TGGAGTACGTGTGCTTTCCGCAAAGGAACGCATCACAGACAGCCCTGAGGGTATCATTTTGGAGGGATTGCTGGAATCCATGAACGAATACTACAGTGCAGAACTCTCTCAGAAAATCAAGCGTGGCATGCGAGAGAATGTGCTCAAAGGAAAGACTACAGGCGGAAATATCGCACTGGGATATAAAATCGGAAAAGACAAGCGCTTTGAAATTGACGAGAACGGTGCATCCATTGTGCGTCGCATTTTTACGGAATACGATCAAGGAAAGACTTTCGCCGAGATATGCCGTGATCTTAACAACGCAGGTTATACCACAAGCCGAGGAAAGCCATACCGCAACAGCACGCTCACACGTATCCTTGCAAACCGGAAATATATCGGTGAGTATATTGTAGACGGCGTCAGCGAGGCATCAGAGTGCCCGAAAATAGTGGATAAGGACTTATTTGAACGTGTGCAGCAGAAGCTGGATGCGCATAAGTCAAAGCATCGCCACAGAAGATCAGAACACACCTACCTACTGACAGGGAAACTGCTGTGCGCAGAGTGCGAGAAGCCAATCAGCGGTACCGGAGGCACAAGCCGCACAGGAACACGGTATTTTTACTATAAATGTCCATGCGGATGCTCTGGACGCATCAATGCGGAAAACCTGGAAAATACAGTCGTAGAAACCGTTGAAAAATTCCTGACAAGAGAAAACTGTGACATGATCTCAAAAGCTGCATATGATCTGTACCAGAAAGAACGCAAAGAAAACTACGAACTGAAAGCAGCGCAAAACGAATTGAAAGACGTATCAAAGAAGCTGGAGAACGCCGTAAACGCCATTTTAAGCGGCATCAATTCGCAAACACTGCAAGATACCATGCAGGAATTAGAACGCAGAAAAACAGCATTAGAAGCCGAAATAAAGCGTCTGTCTATGAGTTCTCCTGATTTTAAACTGGAGCACTTCCAGTACTTCATGCGAAAATTCAGCGATTTCAAGAAATCGGATGATGATAAACAGCATATGATTGATACAATTGTAAATCGTGTGATCGTTTATCCTAATCAGATTGTCGTACTTGTAAACGTGACGGACAAAACGAAAACTCCACCGCTGCAACAGATTACTGCCGCATTGGAGGAGTGTTCGTGTAATGTTTCGTTTGGTGGAGGCGAGGGGAATTGAACCCCTGTCCGAAAACAAATCCACACAACTTTCTACGAGCGTAGTTTATCTACCTTAGTTCCCGCACATAACCGCCGATAAACAGGCTGTAATATGCGGTAGGTCAGATACATTTCTGCGGTGTGACCATGCCGCCGAAACGTTCACCACTGCATCATGCCGCAGCGCAGGCCGTGGTCCTCCTGCGGGCGACAGTAGCTGACTTAGGCAGCTACCTGCAGGCTCTTGTTAAAGCTTACAGTAAAGTTCTTTTTAGCGTTTAATTTTAAACGTGCCGCTGTTTAAAGAGATGCAGCAATCTCTGCTCGCTTATCATGCTTCATCATCCCCGTCGAAACCGTTACGCCCCCATTTCAATTATTAGCAGAAATTTTTCATGTGCAGTTTAAGCATTCATTTCCTTCACCGCACGCCGGATCTGACGCTGGGCATCCTGCTTTGCCGCTGTCTGCCGCTTGTCATACAGCTTTTTACCCTTGCAAAGTCCCACCTCGACCTTGACTCTGGAATCCTTAAAATAAAGGGACAGCGGAACCAGTGTCAAGCCGTCCTGCTTCACCTTTCCGAACATCCGGTCAATTTCCCGGTGGTGCATCAGCAGCTTTCTGACACGAAGGGGATCTGTGCGGAACAGACCATCTTTCTCATAAGGAGAAATATGCATCCCTTTCACAAAAAGCTCGCCATTGGAGATATCGCACCAGGCATCTTTCAGGTTGACATGCCCCAGACGAATGGATTTGACTTCATTCCCCTGAAGTGCGATCCCCGCTTCATACCGTTCCAGAATGAAGTATTCATGCCGCGCCTGACGGTTGTCACAGATCTGCTTCGTTCCTTTTGTACGCATGAACATTCACTCCTTCTCGTAATGAAACTTGTAGATTGAATTTTATTATAGCACAAATCTGATTCTCTGTCAAGACTCATTTGAACCGGAAATACGGTTTTTTTGTCTGAACCCGTGCCATTGTGTCGCAGAAATAGTCGAGGCAACACCGCACGAAGAGCGCCTGACGGCTTTGCACGTCATATGCTTGCATATTTTGCGTCATATTTCACAAAAATGCTCGTGAATACACAAAGTATTCACTGCGCTTTTTGTTTCATCTGACGAAAAATCTGACAGCGCATCTGACGCACAATCTTTGTGCGGTATTGCCTCGAACTTTTCCAATGAAAAAAATAGCCTTTCGACATTGACATTTTCCCATTCATATTGTATAATTTTATATTGTAGTACTTTTACCCTTAAGGCAATACCTCAGAAAGGAATTATTTGGGATGCATCAAAAAGAAAAACATGAAAAAAGCGGCTTCGGCTCCAGACTGGGATTTATCCTGGCGGCAGCCGGGTCGGCAGTCGGACTGGGAAATATCTGGCGATTCCCCTATCTCGCAGCAAAATACGGCGGCGGTATTTTCCTGCTGGTATATCTGATATTTGCCGTCACCTTTGGCTTCGCCCTGATGATCACGGAGATCTCCATCGGGCGCCGTACCGGCAAGAGCGTCATTCATGCCTATACTGCAATGGACAAACACTTTGCACCGCTCGGCTGGCTTGCCGGTGCTATTCCGGTGATCATTCTGCCGTATTACTGCGTCATCGGCGGCTGGGTATTGAAATATCTCACCACCTTCGCAGTAGGTTCCGGACATCAGGCTGCAGACAGCGGTGATTTCTTCACCGGATTTATCGGACAAGCCGGTATGCCTACCCTATTCTTCGGGATCTTCATTCTGCTCACCGGCGCAGTTGTTATGCTGGGTGTGCAGAAGGGAATTGAAAAAGTCAGCAAGATCCTGATGCCGGTGCTGTTTCTGCTGATCGTGGGCATTGGCATTTATACCCTGACTCTGCCGGGAGCCATGGACGGTCTGATTTATTATGTCAAGCCGGATTTCTCCGAATTTTCCATCAAAACCGTCATTGCTGCCATGGGACAGCTGTTCTATTCCATGTCTCTTGCCATGGGCATAATGATCACATACGGCTCATATATGCGCAAGGAAGACAATATCGAACGTTCTGTCCGCCAGATCGAGATATTTGACACGGCAGTGGCTTTTCTAGCTGGAATGATCATTGTCCCGGCGGTGTTTGTCTTTTCCGGCGGCGACAAGAGTGCGCTGAATGCGGGACCGAGCCTGATGTTTATCACACTGCCCAATGTGTTCGATTCCATGGCAGGCGGTCAGATCGTGGGCGCTGTCTTTTTCATTCTGGTGGCACTGGCGGCACTCACCTCGTCCATTTCTCTCATGGAAACCGTTGTTTCCATGATCAGCGAACGCTTCGGGCTGAAGCGGATTCCAAGCTGTCTGATCGTCATGGGCGTTTCTTTCCTCATCGGTCTGCTTTCGATTTTCGGTTACAGCATCTGGTCTGATTTCACCATTTTCAAAATGCAGATCCTGGACTTCTTCGATTTCATCAGCAATAATATTATGATGCCTATCGTTGCACTTCTGACCTGTATTCTGGTTGGCTTTGTGGTAAAGACAAAGTACGTGGAAGATGAAGTGGAACTGAATGCGAAATTCAAATCCAGACAGCTGTACCGCATCATGGTCAAGTATGTCTGCCCGATCTGTATGCTGGTGATCCTGTTCTCTTCCCTGTTTATTACGCTGTAAGAGACATACAATACGATCATACAAAGCTCCCGATGGGAATTTGATTTCCTGTCGGGACTTTTTGTGGGGTATTGCCTTTGTAAACTAAAGTTGACATTTTGTGTTGCAATCATATGGTTGCATCTTCCTCTGCTATCCTATATAATAAAGGCAACACCGCACAAAGAGCGCCTGACGGCTTTGCACGTCATATGCTTGCATA
>NZ_CALDMP010000086.1 GCF_937915125.1 uncultured Ruminococcus sp.
GATTCTGCTCTACTACGCACGTGTTTCTGTCGGGTCTGACGTGACCTGGGAGGATTTGATGCAGTAACTGTCATAATTGCATAACAACGACACCCTCTGTCTGCGCAGATTTGCAGGCAGAGGGTGTTTGTCCACCCCATCGATGACAGCAATAAAAATGAGTTCAGACTGCTTTGCAGCTGCAAAGCAGAGATGAAGGTGGAGTTATTCGATATCAGAGCGAATCGGTGCAGATACTTTTGTATTGTTTGACTGGATGCTCTGATATCGGAGAAGCTTTTCAAACGTTTTTTTCTGTATATGTACCTGATCCTGCTCCCATTTTTTCAGCGTGCCAAGAGGCGTGTCTAAATATTTTGCGAGCTAAGACTGCGTGAGCTGCAAAGACTTGCGCAGTCTTTTTATTTGCTGTCCCTGCCCATGATAGAGAAATAAATTGTAGTTATCCAGCAGAGCGGTTATCTCAATGTAAAACAGTTCTGCCGCATTTGCAAGCTTGTCCAGCGGATAGGCTTCCAGAACATTTTCCTCATATCGGGCATAGGTAGTTCTGTCCACACCCATAGCAATTGCCACATCACGCTGTAAAAGTCCACTATTTGCCCGATACCATTTTAATTTGTCTGATACAGTGACAAGTTTTTCGGAATTGGGATTCTCATATAAGAAAATCTGAGACTTCGTCAAATGCCGATTGGTAATGAATCGGAAAGAGTGAATATACAAAGGCGCATAAGTCACTCCGCCACGCTGAGAACGGTAGAGAATATAGAAACCATCGCCGACCTTCCGATAAACTTTCCATGGATTAGAATAAGGCTTTTGTTTTACCTCCTGAGGTATCATAAAAGCCGCATTGATATAGTTGTATTTTCAATACATCTGCTTGCATATGTGGCAAATCGTGCCCCTTTGCTGTTGTCAAAGGAGTCCACAGCTTTTACCAGTCCCACCGTGCCAATGGAAATGAGTTCTTCCTGTTCCGGCTGGGGCACACCGTATTTTTTCGTGATATGCGCCACAAGCCGCATGTTATGCAGGATCAGTTTTTCTCTGGCTTTACGGTCGCCCTGTGCCATTGCTTCGAAACAGTCCGCTTCTTCCTGCTTGCTCAGGGGTTTCCGAAACGAGCCGGCATCGCCTACATGCAGAAAGAAAAAGAAAATGTGTTGGAAAAATTGTAAAAACATCGAATCACCTCATGAAAAAATATGCAATGTCGCTTGTACGGTATGCGGTGACAATGGCAAAAGAAAAGGATCCGGATCAAATCAATGCCCCGAATCCCTTAAGGCAACACCGCACAAAGAGCGCCTGGCGGCTTTGCAAGTCATATGCTTGCATATTTTCCGTCATATTTTACAGAAATGCTCGTGAATACACAAAGTATTCACTGCACTTTTTGCTTCATCTGACGCACAATCTTTGTGCGGTATTGCCTTTAGTTTTTTCGAAGAACAATTGCGATAAAATTCAGATAGGTTCCGCCGCCTGCCTCTATGGTTTTCCGGTCACCCCGGGCATACTCGTTGTCCTGTTTCAGCCAGTCTGCCCAGACTTCTTCGTTGCTCTCCATTTCATGCACGGAAATGACCTGCGCCGAGCTTGCACTGACAATAGCGTCCCAATACTTCACATTGTGAATATAGTCCAGCTGTTCTGGCGTCCAGGAGAGCAGAAGCTCCGGCGGAAGATGATCATGGCAATCCTGTTTCATGCCCGGAATGGCAATATAGATGTATCCGCCGCTTTTCACAAAGGGCAGCAGGCACTTGTCCAGATAGTGTTTGTCTCGTCCGAAGTAGTTGTAAGAATCCGTGCTCACAACTGCATCAAAAAAATCGTGCGCAAAGGGGAGTTCTGCCGCGTCTGCCTTTACGGGGGTGATTTGCGTATCGGAAAGACCCATGCTGTGGAAAAACTTGCGGTTTTCCTCCGGGTCACTCCAGAGGTCGGCGGCATAAACCTGGAATCCATATTCTTTTGCCAGAAAGACAGAGGTCAGTCCCTGACCGCTGCCCAGATCCAGAACGACTGCATGTTCCGGGATTTTGTGTAATTCCAGAAGTTCTTCTGTCAGCTTTATGGGATTTGGTCCCATGATTTTTTCCATGAGTGCGGGCGTACAGTATTTTTGGCTTTTGCTGTAATTCATTGTGCTTTTTCCTCCAGTTCAAATATGTGGATATGCTGTTCCAGCATATGGTTGATGTCCGTTTTCTCTTTTGCCGTGTCGTACAGCTGTATGAGCAGAAACATAGGTGCATAAAACCGCAGTGCCTGTTGCTTCGGATGCGTGCAGCCCATTTCACGAAGAAGATCTTCTACATAAGCCAAAGGTCCTGCGGAAAGATACTGCTCATAAAGCTGCACCATTTTTGCATTGCGGTATTGTTCCAGGGTCAGTAGTTTCCGGAAAGATGACGCAAAGGGATCCTGTGTCCAGTAGCGGAACATGGCACATGCAAACTGTTTGAGATTTTTGAGCGCTGTGTTTTGATATGCGGCAGGTGTGTCCTGGAATGTCTGTTCCGGCAGATTGTGGCTCTGAGCTTGTGCGGCGTCCTGTTCTTCCATGCGGCGTAGAATACTGTCGAAAATATCCTGCTTGTTTTTGTAGTGCTTGTACAGTGCCGCCTGGGTAATGCCCAGTTCACCTGAAATATCCCGGACGGAAACAGCGTCAAATCCACGCCGTGCAAACAATCGCAGCGCTGTCTGTAGAATCTTCTCCTTTGTATGGATATATCCGGCGTTTTTGACAACAGCTGTCACATAGTGAATATGCTCAAAGGCAGTGATATCGGCATCGTTCAGGAGCTGATAGTCGATCTCATCGGGTGTCAGTTCCTCGTATATGAGAAAATGGCAGTCCTCCAGTAGTTTTGTCAAGGTCATGCCATCACAGCAGAACTGCATGGGCTCGCCGCAAGCCTGTGCCATGGCGAGCATATTTCTGACACGCAGAATGTCAGAGCAGAAAAGCCCATCGTCAGCATAGTCAAATACAATGGTACTGCCTTCTGCGGCGAAGCCTGCAATTTCTGTCAGCATGTTTCGTATCTGCGGCTCTGTGAGATAATAACTCACCCCGAGCCAGCTGAAAAAGGTCTTCTTCGTGGCATCAAAACCGTTGGCAGTAAGTGCGTCTTTTAAGCTGTCCGTTGTAAAGTCCACAGGGACAAAGTGCAGATTGGACGGTGATTCCAGCCCGGCACGGGAAAGCCGCTGTTTTTTGTCAGCCTGGGTGAGAGGGTGGTCTGTTTCGAATACTGTCAGCTGTTCTGCCAGTTCCGGTTCACGCCATGCAAAAGTGTCATAGCCTGCGCCAAGGATGACATACTGTTTTGTGCCAGTCTGAACGGCAGTTTTCAGACAATCCTCGCAGTATCTTGCCCGGGCAATGGGCGTGGGAGCAAGCTGTGTGTTGACGATAAAATCCAGAAGAGCTTCCTTTGTAATATCCTTGCCCTTCAGCTTTGGCGCAAAGAAATCCTTTCCGCTGACAATATATTCTGCCATCTGTGCATATTCCGTGTCGGTGAAGAGATTTCTCGCCACATGATCTGAAAATACAGGGGATTCCGCATGCTTCGTATGGTATGCACGTACGAATGCGGACATTTTTGCGGTAATGCTTGCGTTTTGTTCCATAGGGCCTCCTTTTTGGGTAAACGATTGTTTACTGCTATAATTCTATTATAGTAAACAATCGTTCACTTGTCAAGTGGTTTTTGAAAAAAAGACAAAAAAATCCGCACACAATGGTGCGGATAGGAAATTGTCATGTAGTATCAATAAATTCCAGGTTGGCAAGACCTTGCTGTATGATTTGTTCTGTTTTGGATGTTTCTACCATAGGTGTCTCACTTTCTGTTCGTTGTGCTACTTTATTGATTGTATGCGCTCTTGCTTGTAGAGACGTTATTATTATAGGGCACCTCTAAATACCCCGAATCCGTCAGATGTGGTGCAGATTTGCGACAGATTCACTTGCGGAAAAATGCAGGAATACTTGGTGTATTTCAAGTTTTTCCGCAAGTGAAGATGGCACAAAGATGCGCTGCAGATGGCGGGTGAGCGGGTTTTTAGAGGTGATCTATAGCATAAAATACCTTTCCGCAAGGAAAATGCTGAAAACAGCATTGATTCTGGTTAGATTTTATGGTATACTGAAACAGAGAATATAATCCTTCAAAGGCAATAAAACAAATTTCAACCATAATTGAAAAGGAGCAAACCTATGGCACTGCCTGATTTTAAACAATTAGAACAAAACAAGACCGCTATACCAGAATGGGCAAAATATCTGAAAGACGGAGAATTTATCAGCTATTCCAATACGTTTAAAAGCAAAATTTACTTTGACCTGTTTGACCGATATGTTTACCCCTGTGCGGAGACAGGAGATATCCGGTACTATGTCTATGATCCAGTGAAGCACGGAGCCGACCCTGCCGGGAAATATCCCGTTCTCATGTGGCTTCACGGTGCAAGCAACTCCCTCATGGAGGAAGGCTGCATCATGTGCTGCGGTGCGGAACAGTTTGCCTCGCCGAATTATCAGAATGCCATGGGCGGTGCATATCTCATCGTGCCCCTTGCCAACGAGAAACGGCTCGCTGACGGCACCCTCACAGGAACTTGGGAAAAGGCATACTCCGCACCGGTTCAGGCGATCTTTGACCGTGTCTGTGCAGAACATGCCCGGAATGTGGGGAAGAAATTCGTCATGGGTGCATCTGCCGGCGGTTATTTCACCTGGCAGTTGCTGGAGGATCATGCCGGATATTATGACGGAGCCATTCCCATTGCATCCCCGTACATTCCCGATGATGCGGTGCTGGAGCGGATTTCCAGAGACGGCACCCGCCTCATTGTTGCTCACGGAAAGCGTGATGAACTGGTAAATTTCCAGGAATGCGTGGCACCTCGTGTGGAAAAGCTCATGCAGATGGAACATTGTCTCTGCTTCTTCCCGGAGTGGGTATATAACGGTGACGGCGGCATTTCTTCTGTGTTCTACGGCATAGAAATGGGGCAGCACTGCATGATCAACTGGTTCCAGCATGATCTTATTTTTGATAATGGCACACCTGCGGACGAAAGGCTGCCCGATGGAGTGACTGGCTGGATTCGGGAAGTATGCAGAACGTGATGCAGGAGTGGCTTACATATGAAAATCGACCGTCTCATTGGCATTCTCTCCATTCTTCTGCAAAAAGACAAGGTGACAGCCAGGGAGCTTGCAGAGACCTTTGAGGTATCCCGGCGCACCATTGTCCGGGATATTGAGGATATCAGCAAAGCCGGAATTCCCATTGTCACGACCCAGGGACAGGGCGGCGGCATTTCCATTATGGAGGGATTTCGGCTTGACCGTACTCTGCTTTCCTCTGCGGATATGAAGTCCATTCTTGCCGGACTGCAAAGTCTGGACAGCGTCAGCGGCACCAACCGCTATCGTCAGCTCATGGACAAGCTGTCAGTAGGACGATCTGGCGTCAGAAATGCCGACAACCATTTGATCATTGATCTCTCTTCGTGGGACAAATCTGCTGTTTCAGATAAGATCGAACTGATACAGACCGCTATGGAACAGGGCGAAAAGATCAGTTTCTCCTATTATGCACCTGGCGGTGACAGCCAGCGGGAAATGGAACCGTATCACCTGATTTTTCAGTGGTCCAGCTGGTATGTGTGGGGCTACTGCACCTTGCGGCAGGATTACCGCATGTTCAAGCTTACGAGAATGGCAGATCTGAAATGCACCGGTGAGCCATGCGAAAGCCGGGATGTTCCGGAATATGTCTGTGATAAGCTGCTGCACACCAAGGGAGAAATTGAAGCAGTCGTGTGGTTTGATAAATCGGTGAAATGGCGTGTCATTGACGAGTTCGGCACAGAACTCCCTCAGTTTGATGAAGATGGTAATGCGCTGCTTCGCTTTACCTGGTCGGATGTGCCATCGTTTTATCAGTATATTCTGACCTTTGGGGCGCATGCGGAGATCATTTCGCCGGAGGTATACCGGAAGGAATTTGGAGCACTATTGCATCGGATGACGGAAAAATATCGGGTGGAGAAACATGGAGTTTCGCAGGGTGGACAGGGATGAGATAGACAAGCTGGTTACTATGAGAATGCTGTATCCGAGAGAGGATTTCAGCAATGCACCAGATGCATATTTTTGCAGAATTGAAAAAGAAATGATTTCAAATATGACATACAGATGTCACATTATCTATGGTATCCTTAAGGCATCAAAATGAAATGAGGGATCTACTATGAACTATGAAATTGTACATCTGGATGAAAAGATCGTTGCAGGCTGCTGTGCCCGCACCAGTAACACTGCGCCCGACATGGGTCAGGTCATCGGCGGACTCTGGCAGAAATTCTATTCTCCGGACGGGCATCCGGCCATTCCTGGTAGGATCGGAGACAAAGCACTGGGAATTTACACCGATTATGCTGATGCGGAAAAGGGTGAGTATACGGTGATGGTTGCCTGTGAAGTCAGTGGTGCAGACGTGCCGGGATTTTTCGTGCGAAAAATCCCGGCAGGGACTTATGCGAAATTCATTGTCAAAGGTCACACGGTAACAGCGGTGCAGCAGTTCTGGCAGGAACTATGGCAGATGAAACTGAACCGTTCTTTTGTCTGTGATTTTGAAGAGTACCAGAACGCCGACTTTGAAAATGCGGAGATTCATATATACATCGGGTTGCAACAATGAATTTGCCAGACAATACGGCACAGAACATCTTCTGGACTGTCTGGAGCGGAATGACGCAAAAAGGATCATGTATCACCGCACCAGTATCGTCGGCGATTATGACGATTTTGAAAGCGTGGAACAGCTAATGGAGTTTTTAGAGGTGCCCTTTATAGAAACAGGGGAACGCTGACAGCTTGTTTTGGCTGGTGTCCCCCCCCCAGTGAGAAAAAACAGGAAGCAGGTGTGCATGTGCCTGCTTTTTGTTTTGCTTGTGCGGTATTGCTCTTGCATATCTTGCGGAAATGTGTTAAAATAAAATGAACCGATATAAACGCACACAAAGGAGGCGCCCATGCACTTTGTTAATGCCAAAGGCATTCTCTCCGCTCAGAATGGCATGAACCTGTACCGCGGCTGTACCCACGGCTGCATCTACTGCGACAGCCGCAGCAGCTGTTACGGATTCACCCATGCTTTCGAGGATATCGAAGTCAAGCGAAATGCGCCGGAATTGTTGGAAAAAGCGCTGCGTTCCAAACGAAAAAAGTGCATGATCGGCACAGGCGCTATGTGCGATCCGTATATGCACTGTGAGGAACATCTTCGCCTCACAAGGAAGTGCCTGGAGATCATTGATCGTTATGGTTTTGGTGTTTCGATCCTCACAAAATCGACCCGGATTCTCCGGGATCTGGACTTACTCAGGAGTATTCAGGAAAAGGCAAAGTGCGTGGTACAGATGACGCTGACTACCTATGACGAGAACCTTTGCCGGATTCTGGAACCCAATGTCAGCACGACCAGAGAGCGCTTTGATGCCCTGCGTATTTTTCACGAAAACGGTATCCCTACCATTGTCTGGCTGTCACCCATTCTGCCGTATATCAACGACACCAGAGAAAACCTGGAGGGCATTCTGGACTATTGTATTCAAGCTAAGGTCTATGGCATCATTTGCTTCGGCATGGGCATGACTTTGCGTGAAGGGGATAGGGAGTATTTCTATGCAGCCCTTGACCGGCATTTTCCCGGCATGAAGGAACAATACCGCAGGAGGTATGGCAATGCTTATCAATTGCAAAGCGACCAGTGGCGGGAACTGACGGCGCTTTTTCAGGAGAAGTGCCGTGCGAATGGTATTGTATATGATATGGATGCATGTTTTCAGTATCTGCATGAACTGCCGGAAAGGTATATGCAGATGTCGTTGTTTTGAATCGCTTTTTGTATAAGGTCACCTCTAAAAACCCGCTCACCCGTCATCTGCGGCGCATCTTTACGCCATCTTCCCTTTCGAAAAAACTTGAAATACATCGAGTATTCCTGCGTTTTTTCGAAAGGGAATCTGTCGCAAATCTGCACCACATCTGACGGATTCGGGGTTTTTAGAGATGCCCATAAGAAATAGATTTGGAGGTACTATGTCTAATATCGTTGAAATCACCGACTTCGCCGTTCCCGAACTGGATGTCTACGCCCGGTGTACCGAATCCCAACTGCGTCATTATTACGAACCGGAAGGCGGTATGTTTATTGCCGAAAGTCCTAAGGTTATTTTGCGTGCCCTGAACGCCGGATATGCGCCGGTTTCTCTGCTGCTGGAGCGAAAGCATATCGCAGGAGAAGCGCAGGAAATTATCTCCCGCTGCGGTGATATCCCTGTATTTACTGCCGAGCCGGAGGTACTGACTACGTTGACCGGCTTTCAGCTGACCCGTGGTGCACTTTGTGCCATGCGGCGTTCTGATATGCCAACAGTGGAGACAGTCTGCAAAGACGCACGCCGGATTGCCGTTCTGGAAAACGTGGTAAATCCCACCAATGTGGGAGCCATTTTCCGTTCCGCAGCGGCACTGCATATGGATGCTGTCCTGCTGACGCCCGGGTGCAGCGATCCCTTGTACCGGCGTGCCGCAAGGGTGAGCATGGGCACGGTGTTCCAGATTCCGTGGACATACCTGGAAAAGGATACGGACATCGAATCATTGCACAAGCTGGATTTCCGTACCGCAGCAATGGCATTGAGTGATAATTCCATTTCTATAGACGACCCAAGGCTTATGGCAGAGGAAAAGCTTGCCGTTGTGCTGGGAACGGAGGGGGATGGACTTGCTGCCCATACTATTGCCCATTGTGATTATACCGTGCGCATCCCCATGTCCCATGGAGTGGATTCCCTGAATGTTGCGGCTGCCAGTGCAGTGGCGTTCTGGCAGCTGGGAAAATAAAAGTACGGGAGAAAAACCATGAAATACAAACAAATCATTAGCGGCATTTTTCTGGAACGTCCCAACCGTTTCATTGCCCATGTGGAAATAGACGGCGTGCCGGAGATTGTTCACGTCAAAAATACAGGGCGATGCAAGGAGCTTCTTCTGTCCGGCAGTACGGTGTATCTCTCCGTTGCAGACAATCCCAGCCGCAAAACAAAATATGACCTGATTGCCGTGGAAAAACAGCGAGACGGTGCGCCGCCGCTGCTCATCAATATGGATTCCCAGATTCCCAATGCAGCTGCCGAGGAGTGGCTCAGAACGGGCACGCTCTTTTCTCCCCATGCCGTGATTCGCCGGGAAGTGACATACGGCAATTCCCGCTTTGACTTTTTTGTTACGGATGGGGAGAGAAAGGCATTTCTGGAAGTAAAGGGCGTTACGCTGGAGGAAAAGGGTATCGCCATGTTCCCCGATGCACCGACGGAGCGTGGTGTGAAGCATCTCCGTGAACTGATACAGTGCAGGCAGGACGGCTATGAAGCCTATGTCCTGTTTGTGATCCAGATGAAAGAAATGACGGCATTTCGTCCCAATGATATGACCCATTCGGCATTCGGCGATGCACTCCGGGAGGCAGATCGGACAGGGGTGAAGATTCTTGCAATGGACTGTGCAGTAACACCGGATAGCATTGTATTGGATGAAGCGGTGCCCGTGCAGCTAGACTGAAAAAAATTATGCCCTTGCTTTATTTTCAATAATGTGGTATAATACCCTATGCCGGAGAAATCTGGCTTGATGGAATGTCATTGCTGAAAGGAGTTTATGATATGGCAGAATGTAATCATCAGTGCAGTTCCTGTTCTTCCAGCGAAGGATGTCAGGAAAAGGAACAGAACGAACGTGCTATACAAAATACCAAAGGAATCCGCAGGGTTATCGGCGTTGTGGGCGGAAAAGGCGGCGTGGGAAAATCCCTCGTGACCAGTCTCCTTGCTATCCAGACACGCCGTCTGGGCTATGAGACAGCTGTGCTGGACGCAGATATCACCGGCCCGTCTATTCCGAAGATTTTCGGCATCCATGACCATGCCCAGACAGAGGACGAGTGCCTGCTGCCGCACCTGGCGCAGGACGGCACAAAGATCATGTCCCTGAACCTGCTGCTGGAAAATGAGACCGACCCCGTGTTCTGGCGCGGCCCTGTGATCTCCGGCGTGGTAAAGCAATTCTGGGAAGATGTCAAGTGGGGCAATGTGGACTTTATGTTTGTGGACATGCCGCCGGGGACCGGCGATGTGCCGCTGACGGTGTTCCAGAGTCTGCCGCTGGACGGCATTATTATCGTGTCCACACCCCAGTCTCTTGTCTCCATGATCGTGCAGAAAGCCGTTGCCATGGCGCAGCGTATGGATATTCCGGTGCTGGGCATGGTGGAGAATATGCGCTTCCTGAAATGTCCTGACTGCGGAAGGGAGATCCCGCTGTTTGGTTCTGATGATGCCGTAGACAGCACCAATGTGCCGGTGCTGGAGCGTGTCCCTCTGGATCCGAAGGTTGCCGCAGCCTGTGATGCCGGAAAGCTAGCGGAGACAGATGTACCCTATCTGGCAAAGACAGCACAACTGCTTGCCGACTCTTTCGGTGGAACGAAATCGTGACGAATTTTTTGCCGTGCTTTTTTTGTACAGCGATTTGGAACATGATTTCGTTTTATGAAAAGTGAATCCGCAAAAATGATTTGCTTTTGAAGAAACTGGTATCTATGGCGGTGAAAATCTGCAAAAACCGCTTGACAAAAGCAGAAAAATCCGTTATACTAATAACACGAACAGCAAAGGTGCTGGAGCGTTTGACGCCCAAAGCCTTTGCTGTTTTTTGTTTTGCATACCCGGCAGCAGAAAGGTACCGCTGTTCGCTGAGGAAATAACATCATGGAGAGGTGCATTATCATGGATGAAACAACAATTCTGGAAATGATAGGCGGCGAAGTATACGGCGTCTGGTTCTTAGTCGGTGCGGCACTGGTATTCTTTATGCAGTGCGGCTTTGCAATGGTAGAGGCTGGATTTACCAGAGCAAAAAATACCGGTAATATCATTATGAAAAACCTCATGGATTTCTGTCTCGGTACAGTGGTATTTATCCTGATCGGTTTCGGACTTCTGTGTGGCGAAGATCTGGTTGGTTTTATTGGCAAGCCAGGATTTGACATTTTCTCGGATTATGCTAATTTTGACTGGTCAAGCTTCGTATTTAACCTGGTATTCTGTGCAACAACGGCAACGATCGTTTCCGGTTCTATGGCAGAACGTACCAAGTTTGCATCCTATTGTATTTATTCCGTTGTCCTGTCTGCGGTTATTTATCCGGTGGAAGCGCACTGGGTATGGGGCGGCGGCTGGCTGTCTCAGCTGGCAACACCGTTCCACGACTTTGCAGGTTCCGGCGTCATCCACATGGTCGGCGGTCTGTCTGCATTGATCGGTGCTGCGATCCTCGGACCCCGTATTGGTAAATTTACCAAGACAAAGGACGGCAAGGTAAAAGTAAACGCAATTCCGGGTCACTCTATTACCATTGGTGCGCTGGGCTGCTTCATTCTGTGGTTCGGCTGGTACGGCTTCAACGGTGCTGCTGCTACTTCTGTAGATCAGCTGGGCTCCATCTTCCTGACCACAACCATTGCACCGGCAGTTGCAACTGTTGTCTGCATGATCTTCACTTGGGTAAAGTACGGAAAGCCGGATGTTTCCATGTGTCTGAATGCTTCGCTGGCTGGTCTGGTTGCAATCACCGCAGGATGCGATGTACTGGATGGACTTGGCGCAGTTATCGTTGGTGTTGTTTCCGGTTTCTTGGTATGCTTCGGTGTATGGTTCCTGGATTATGTGCTGCACATTGATGACCCGGTAGGTGCTGTTGCAGTACATTTCTTCAACGGTCTGTGGGGTGTCATTGCAGTAGGTCTCTTCGCAACCACATCTGCACCTCAGAGCGCTTGCTCCGGTCTGTTCTATGGCGGCGGCTTCGCACTCCTGGGAACACAGCTGCTGGGTGTTCTGTGCATCCTGGCATGGACGGCGGTCATGATCACCATCACATTCCTGATCATTAAGCACACCATGGGACTTCGTGCTTCTGCGGAAGAGGAGGTTCTGGGTCTGGATATCACCGAGCACGACCTTCAGTCCGCTTATGCAGACTTCATGCCGTCTACTGCTGCAGTTGCTTCTGAGGCTGCCGATGCAGCTGCAACCGGTGTTACCATTCCGGAATCCGAAATGATCGTAAAGCCGGCAAACGGCGGCAAGGCAAAGCTCACCAAGATCTCCATCATGTGCAATCCGGAGAAACTGGATGCACTCCAGGCAACACTGGCTTCTATGGGCGTCAATGGTGTAACTGTGACACATGTTATGGGCTATGGCTCCCAGAAGGGCAACTCGTCCTATTATCGTGGCGTCAAGACCGAGGGTACAAAGCTTCTCAAGAAGGTCAAGGTAGAAGCAGTTGTGGCAAAGATCCCGCCGCAGAAGATCATCGATGCTGTGAAGAAGGTTCTGTATACCGGTCAGATCGGCGACGGCAAGATCTTTGTATACGATGTAGAGGATGTTGTAAAGATCCGTACCGGCGAAACCGGATACGATGCTTTGCAGGATATCTGAGATTTGTTGAAATAATCAGAAAAAGAGAGAAAAGGATACTTTGATGAAAAACAGACGGTGCAGTACGGTGATTCCGTGCAGTACCGTCTGTTTTTCTGTATTGTCAATTTGACAAAAACAATCTGTATTTTCTGGCAGTTTTGCCGAAATCTACGAGAATTTCCTGTGCACTATTTACATTATCAACGGGATATGGTACAATATGAACAGCAATTAGAATGGAAAGGATGTGGTGACTGCGCATGAAGAAAGAACGACAGGAGACAGACCAGGAAGCATTGTTCGAAGCGGTTCTGGCACTTCGCACAGCGGACGAATGCTATGCTTTTTTTAAGGACCTCTGTACCTATCAGGAACTGAACGCCATGGCACAGCGGCTTCAGGTGGCAAAAATGCTGCATAACGGTCATGTATTTCACGACATTGTGGAGGAGACCGGTGCCAGTACAGCAACCATCAGCCGGGTGAACCGTGCCATCAAAGACGGATGCAACGGATATCAGATCATTTTCGACCGAATCCAGAATGAAACAGAAAGGAAAGAACCATGAAGAAAATCTCAAAACTGATCCGGCGTATCTCTGCCGGACTTCTCAGTGGTGTAATGCTGGTGTCGTCGGCAGCATTATCGGTCAATGCGGCATATATTGATGAGGAAAATCCTAACAACTATGACAATTTTGCCGAGGCACTTCAGCTTGCACTCTGTTTTTATGATGCCAACAAGTGCGGCGATGAGGTGACAGACGACGGCTATTATTCCTGGCGCGGAAACTGTCACGTAAAGGATGGCATGATCCCTCTAGTACCTATGGTAAGCCTTGACGACGGAAAGGCAAGCGAGGACAGCGGCAAAGGTGACGGCGGTGCAAGTGCCGCAGAGGGTCTCTATGTGGGAACCAACATGAGCGAGGAATTCATTGATACCAATCGGGAATATCTTGACCCGGACGGTGACGGCTGTGTGGATCTGACTGGCGGATGGCACGATGCCGGTGACCATGTCAAGTTTGGTCTGCCGGGCAGCTATTCTGCCTCCACTGTAGGCTGGGGCTATTATGAATTTCGTGATGCCTACATTGAAACCGGTTTGCAGCAGCATGTCGAGGATGAGCTGCGCTGGATCAACGATTACTTCATGAAAGCAACCTTCCTGGACGATGAAGGCAATGTTGTGGCATATTGTTACCAGGTGGGCGAAGGTAACAATGACCACAACTATTGGTGCGCTCCGGAATTGCAAGTGGACGATACTTACGTTGCGACTTCTTCCTGCGCCGTAAAGCGTCCGGCATACTTTGCCACCACAGAGACTCCGGCTTCGGACCAGACCGCAGGTGCTGCCGCTTCTCTGGCAGTCAATTACCTGAATTTTAAGGACACTGACCCGGAATATGCACAGAAGTGTCTGGATTATGCACTTGCACTCTATGATTTTTCCGTGCAGACCCACCACGAGACAGGGGATTCCACACTTGTGGTAGACAGCCTTGGCTATGACGGTGGTTTCTACACCTCCAGCTATGACTATGATGAACTGTCCTGGGCAGCCGTATGGCTCTATTACTGCACCGAGGATTATGACTATATCAACGATATCATTGCCGTGGACGAATCTGTCACCGGCGAAATGGGTGCGCATCCATACACCGGTTATATGAAGCGTATTATCTCCGACACCGGAAATTGCTGGCAGAATATCTGGGTACACTGCTGGGATACCGTCTGGGGCGGCGTTTTTGCAAAGCTTGCGCCTGTAACCAATATCTCTAGAGACTGGTATATCTTCCGCTGGAATCTGGAATTCTGGTCAGGTATGGGCGAAGCAGATGCAGCAGAAGCTGCTTTTGATGTTCCGGTGACAAAACATAAGTATTTTGGTATGGACGATCAGCTGTGGAATTCGACAATTACAGCTTCGGAAATTAAGGATCTGCCGGAAACAGACGGTGCATGGATCGCGAAATCTCCGGCTGGCTTTGCGGTTGTCTCCGACTACGGCAGCGCACGATATAACACAGCTGCCGGTCTCTGCGCTATGGTATATGCCAAGGAAACAGGAGATCTGACATTTGCGGAGTGGGCAAAGGATCAGATGGAATACATCCTCGGGGACAATCCCATGGGATATTCCTTTGAGGTCGGCTATGAAAACAGCTATGCGACACATCCCCACCACAGAGCGGCTTCCTGTTCTTCCAGCCAGAGCATGGACGAACCGGATCCCCAGACTCATACCCTCTGGGGTGCACTGGTGGGCGGTCCGGATCTGAAGGACTATCATAACGATGTCACAAGCGATTATATTTACAACGAAGTTACGGACGACTATAACGCTGGATTCTGCGGTGATCTTGCCGGATTGTATCATTTCTATGGTGCCGAAGGCAAGGAACTGGCGGATAAAAATGCTGTGATCGAAGATTTTGATATGTCGCAGAATGCCAAGAATGGTTATGATGTGGACGAAAGTACGCCTACCGGTTTCTATGTCACTGCCGGAAAGGCACAGGAAAATGATGCAGGACTCCAGATCAAGATCGTGATCCACAACCGCACCATCGACCCGCCACAGTTCTGTAATGATCTGCGGGTACGGTATTACTTCAACATTGACGAGCTGACTGCAATTGGTGAGGATATTTCCATGGTAGAGACACGAGTGGACTACGATGCAGAAAGCGCTATGACCAATAACCAGACTCACGCCACCATTTCAGAGCCGGTGCAGTACGATGACAACGGCATGTACTACATCGAAATTGCATGGGAAAACTGCAATTTCTATGGCAGTCGTGTATATCAGTTCGGTCTGTTGAACAAAATGAATCCTGAGACTTACGACACCACCTGGGATTCTACCAATGACTATAGCTATGGTGATCTGATCAGCTTCGAGGACGACAATGACGCGGCGGCAATCACCAAGAAGATCACTGCCTATTCCAACGGCGAACTTGTCTGGGGGGAGGAACCCGACGGCACAACGCCTTCGGAAACAACAGGCACAACGTCCGCTACCACAACAGGTAAAACTACAACCACCACAACTTCTACCACAGCCATTTCTTCGGGCAGCACAGATGCATCAACGGTGTTGTATGGGGATGTGAATCTGGATGGAAGAGTGGATATTACAGATGCAGTTCTTCTGAACCGTGCAGTAAGCGGATCGGTCAATTTGAGTGAACAGGCAGGACGCAATGCAGACTGTGATGCAACAGGCGACCTGTCGTCCGATGATGCAATGGCATTGCTGAAATTCCTGGTGCATCTAGAGAGTGTACTTCCTGTTTCGGCATAAACGATTGTAATTGCTAAGTAATACTAATCTCTGACCAAACCCATGAAAATCTTCACCGCCATCCACTCGCTGCTCGTCGTCAAACGCCCTTGCCAGGCGACAGCCTGCCTGCGGACGTTTTCCTTGATCAGCGAATGCCTGTCGGCGAATCTTTTCATGGAACTGATCAGAGATTAGTATAAAAATAAACGTGCATTTCTTTGCCGGATCTCGGTGAGAAATGCACGTTTTTCTGTTCAGCTTATGCTTTGTAGGATTCCGACTGTCCGTTTTTCTGTTTCGACAGTTCTCTCCGCAGATATCCCTCCCGGATACCATACTTGCTGATATAGATAGACTCGCACTTTGTCAGCTGTACCAGTGCATCCAGGATCAGCATACCGGTATAAATCGTGTGCAGGCGATCAGGGCAGTTTTGCAGCAGCAGTTCCCGTGCCACTGCATCTTTTTTCCAGAGCGCCTTTTCCAGCGTGCGCAGCTGTGAAGTCGTCAGAATGCGCTGTGTCTCCGGCAATTCCTGCTGTACCTGAGCAAGCTTCAGCACAGTGCGTGCCGTACCGCCCACACCACAGAGATTGGGGAACGCCGGCAGATGATGCAGCTTTCGCTTTTTCAGTTCTTTCCGGATCCGTTCCTGAACGGCGTCCCGTTCTTTTTGCCTGGGAAATACCTTTTCCACATATTCTTTGGAAAGGGTCAGAGAACCGATGGGCAGACTTTCGATGATACCGGGACCATCGTGTGCCACTGTGACAATTTCCGTACTGCCGCCTCCAATATCGAAGAGCAGCCCTTTTTCCATGGGTGCCTCATAGTGGACGCCGTAGTAGTCCAGATAGGCCTCTGCCTGTCCTGACAGAACATCAACGGAATAGCCGGTCATCAGAAAAATCTGATCCACCGCCTCCCGTGTATTCTGGATATTGCGCAGAGAAGCCGTCGCAAATACAAATGTCTGTTCCAATTGAAATTGCTCCAGGAGATTGCGGCAGTTCAGAAGCACGCTACATGCTTTCTGGATGCCTTCCTGGGTCAGAATGCCGTCCTGGACATATCCGGCGAGACTGGCAGTATATTTCTGGGCAAACAAAGGGTGAAAGGTCTTTCCGTCTGCGGTGTAAACTGCCAGACGGACGGTATTGGATCCGATATCAATAACTGCGTATTTCATAAGCAAGCTCCTGGTCCCTAATTCGATTCTTATCCTTATTATACAGCATTTTCCTCTGGTTATGCAAGTGCAGATATTCGAACGGCATGTAAAGTTCTGGTTAAATGTAATGATATACGGATTAACAAAAACATAACATATATTTTACAACAATAAGATGTCAAAAAGAGGATGAATCTTTTATAATATAATTAGCATAGTATGAGAATGCCCATGCTCTGCCGTATTCGATGTGCATAAAAGATTCATTACATAGGAATGATTAGAATATAAATGATTGGAATGTATTTGGAGGGATTGACATGAAGTCAAAATGCTATGATAATCGGGAATTGTCCTGGTTGAAGTTCAATCAGCGTGTTCTGGAGGAGGCAAAGGACGAACGGAATCCGCTCTGTGAACGGCTGTCCTTTTTGTCCATTTTTCAGAGCAATCTGGACGAATTTTTCATGGTGCGCTGCGGATCCATTTATGATCAGATGTGTGAAGATCCGGAGTTCCGGGAAAACAAAACCAACATGACCTGCAAGGAACAGCTGACAGCCATCTATGCACGTGTGCGGGAACTGCTGCGTGACAAAGATGATGTATATGAGGATCTTCGTGCAGAACTGAGTATGCAGGGCGTGGACATTGTGGACTTCCATACCATTACCATGGAAGAAGCTGCCTGGCTGGAGGCGTATTTTAAGACAGAGATCGAACCGCTGCTCTCGCCCCAGATCATCAGCAAAAAGCAGCCTTTCCCGTTTTTGCAGAACAAGTCGATTTATGCAGTAGTGGTATTGGAGAAAAAGGGTACCCAAAAGCTGGGCATTGTGCCTTGCAGCAGCGGTGTATTTCCAAAGATCGTTTCTCTTCCCACAGGAAAGAACCGTTTCATTCTGGCAGAAGAACTGATCCTGCATTTTGTACCGGAGATCTTCTCCCGGCATACCATTAAGAGTAAGTCACTCATTCGCATTATTCGTAACGCTGATATCGAACCAGACGAGCGCACGGAGGAAGAGTGTGACTATCGTGAGGCAATGGAACAGCTGATTCGGGAACGGAAGAAGCTCTGTCCCATTAAGCTGGAATTTTCACGGCTGATGGATACCACAGTGATCCAGACCTTGTGTGGCTATCTGAATCTGACAGAGGGACAGGTGTTCTATTCAGAAGCGCCGCTGAATTTGTCTGTACTCTCCGTGGTACGGGATATGCTGCGCCATAACAAGTGCTTGTTCTATCAGCGCCGTGTGCCTCAGGAACCGGCATGGCGTGATCCGTCCAAACGGATGATTGAACAGGTAGAGGAGCAGGATCGTTTCCTGGCGTTCCCCTATGAGAGCATCCGGCCATTCCTGACGCTCCTGAACGAAGCTGGAAGTGATCCGCAGGTAGTTTCCATTAAGATGACTCTGTATCGTGTGGCATCTAACAGTAAAATCGTAGAAGCGCTTATCGAAGCGGCAGAGAACGGCAAGGATGTCGTGGTACTGGTGGAACTCCGTGCCCGGTTTGATGAGGAAAACAATATTGAGTGGTCCCGCCGTCTGGAGGATGCTGGATGCCGGATCATTTACGGTCTGGATAACCTCAAGGTACACAGCAAGCTGTGCCTGATTACCAAGAAGGTGGGCACGGAAATATCCTACATCACCCAGGTGGGTACAGGTAATTATAACGAAAAGACCTCAGCAATTTATACGGACTATTCTCTGATGACAGCGAATCACGACATTGGTCTGGAGGCAAATCGGGTATTCCATGCCCTGTGCCTGGGACAGACTGTGGAACATACAGAGCATCTGCTGGTTGCGCCGAAGTGCCTGCAAAATAAGCTGGCGGATATGATCGACGAACAGACAGAGCTGGCAAAGGCTGGCGAACCGGCATACATCGGCATCAAAATCAACTCCCTGACAGATAAGTATCTTATTGAAAAGCTGATCGAAGCATCCAAGGCAGGGGTAAAGATTGAGATGATTATCCGTGGCATCAGCTGTCTCATAGCCGGTGTATCGGAAGAAACCGAAAATGTAACCATTCGCAGTATTGTAGGACGATTCCTGGAGCACACCCGGATCTATATTTTCGGTGCTCATGAGAATTGCAAGGTATATATTGCATCGGCAGACTGGATGACCCGAAATACACGCCGTCGTGTGGAAGTTGCCGCACCCATTTATGATACATCCATCAAGCAGCGGATTCTGGATATGTTTGATTTGATGATGACGGATAACGTGAAGGCACGTGTACAGCAGCCGGACGGTTCATATTGCCGTGAGCCGGCGGAGGAACCGCTGATCAATGCACAGGAATATTTCTATGAGCAGGCGTACGAACGGCTGGCGCATGTGGCAGATACTTCCGAGGAGTCAGTTGTGCCGGCGGAGCAAAATTGACAAAAAAGTAGGAATGTGATATGATAAAAGCGTTGGTATATTTCATACCAGCGCTTTTTGATTGGAAAATGACAAAGTTGGAGATGAAAAAACATGGATCATGCAGCAAAAGCAAGAGAATTGTTTCAGCAGGGATATAATTGTTCCCAATCCGTAGCCGGAGCATTTCATGAAGAAATGGGGCTGCCGCTGGAAACCACAATGCGGTTGGCATCCTCATTCGGCGGCGGTATGGGCGGTCTGCGGGGTACCTGTGGCGCAGTGACGGGAATGTTTCTGGTGGCAGGGATGCTGCTGGGGTATGATTCCCCGAAGGATGATGCCGCAAAAAAGGCGCATTACGCCAGAATACGCCATCTTGCGGCAGAGTTCGAGGCATGTCACGAGACAACTGTTTGCCGTGAACTGTTGAAAGCGTTGCCCGGGAAATTGCAGCAGGATCCTTTGCCGAGAACAGAGGAATACTACAAAGTACGTCCCTGTGTGCGGTTTGTGGAGACGGCGGCGAAGCTTCTGGAACAGCTGCTTGCGGAAGAACAAGAAAAAGCGGATTTTTCGGCGAACGAGTAATCATCAAAGTGGAGAACGGCATGGATGCAGAAGTGCAGACCATGCCGTTTTTGTGAGATATCAAGTTATTCACCCATCTGTCACCTGGAAGAATTTCATCCGTTCCCAGACCGAATGGGCATAAGCCTGTAACCGTTCTTCCGGTGAGCCGCCAGGAATGCCCACAGAATCCATCACTTCGTCAAACTGTGTCGGGAAAGAAAAATCGGAACTGTGTTCTTCCATCGTTTCATCTGGTGCATACAGCGGCATATATGCCCCGATGCAGGGAATGCCGATGTCGTAGTTATACAGTTTCCGGATGGCACCCTTTGCCATTCCCAGCAGATGTCCGGTTTTCAGCATACCAATGGAAACAGTCAGATCAGACCGGACGCAGAATCCCTCGCCGGTGTCGCCATTCATGCCGCTGTTGATGTCCACGCTGATGACGAAAGCATGGGAAGCGTTGATTTGTTTCACCACTTGCCGCAGATTGGGACGCAATTCGCCTTGGAATCCTGTCCCCAGCAGGCAGTCCACGATAATATCCGTGTGGGAAAAGTCGATCTTTCTTGTGACCGGAATACAAGCACTCCGGCACTTTTCAAAGTAGTAAGCACCATCCGGGGAAAATTTATCGCTGGTCAGCACGATACGGCAGGGGATACCGGCGTCATGGAGCAACAGTGCCAGCACATAGCCATCTCCAGCATTGTTGCCGCTGCCTGCCACAATGTCAATATTGCCGTGCCAATCGCAGCTGCGGAACAGTCCCAGTCCGGCACGGTACATAAGGGTTTTACTGTCCGTACCGCCGGCGATTTCAGCGGTATCGCTGGCACGCATGGTGGCAACAGAGATGATTTTTTGCATGAGGAATACCTCCTTTGAAAAAGACGATACAGCGCATAGTGCGGCAGTATCGTCTTTTCAGGTTGTATGGAAATTGCGATGAAATGCGATATTGCAAAATTACGCCAACTCAGCCAGTTTCCCGAACTGTGCCTTGAGTGCCGGATAGATTTCCCGGTACAGCTGATAGTACGACTCATATACCGGTACATTTTCCGCCTGAGGATTCTGTGTCTTGTCTGTCTTGACGATCGCCTCGCAAGCCTGGGGTACACTGTCGTAGATGCCGGCACCCACAGAAGCCAGAATCGCCACGCCCAGAGACGGGCCTTCCTTAGAAGCCACTGTCTTTACCGGGCAGTTGTACAGATCTGCCAGCATACTGCGCCACAGGGGAGAAGTACCGCCGCCGCCGCATGCCATCATATCGTCTACGGAGATGCCCATTTCCCGGAATACTTCCACGCAGTCACGCAGGGAATAAGTCACGCCTTCCAGTACAGCACGGAGCATATCCCGCTTGGTGTGCATTGCCGACAGACCGAAGAACACGCCACGTGCATTGGGATCCAGATGAGGGGTGCGCTCGCCCATAAGGTAGGGCAGATAGAGCAGACGGTTTGTGCCAACCGGCACCTGTTCTGCCTCCTTGTCCATGAGATAATACTCGTCCACACCCATGAGAGAAGCGGTCTGCTTTTCCGCTGCACAGAAGTTGTCCCGGAACCATTTCAGAGACAGACCAGCGCCCTGGGTAACGCCCATGACATGCCAGCTGTCCGGAACTGCTGCGCAGCAGGTGTGTACACGTCCTTTGGGATCCATTGCCATTGCGGATGTGTGGGCAAATACCACGCCGGAAGTACCAATGGTTGTGAATGCCTTGCCGTCCTTGACTACGCCGGTTCCCACAGCCGCAGCTGCATTGTCTCCAGCACCGCCCACAACAACAGTACCCTCGCACAGTCCCAGCAGGTCTGCCATTTCCTTTGTCAGCTTACCGGTAACCTCGCAGGACTCGTAGACCTTGCCCAGCAGGCTCTTATCAATTTGCAGCAGTTTCAGAAGTTCATCCGACCAGCAGCGGTTTGCCACGTCCAGAAGCTGCATACCGGATGCATCTGAAACTTCGGTAGCATACTCGCCGGTGAGAATCAGACGGAGATAGTCCTTGGGCAGCAGAATGTGTCTGCACTTCTCATAGATATCCGGTTCGTTGTTGCGTACCCAGAGAATTTTTGCAGCAGTCCAGCCTGTCAGCGCCGGATTTGCGGTGATCTCCATGAGCTTGTCCTGTCCGACCACACGGTTCATCTCGTCCACTTCCGCAGCGGTACGCTGGTCGCACCAGATAATGGACTTCCGCAGGACATTGTTGTCACCGTCCAGCATGACCAGACCGTGCATCTGTCCGGAAATACCGATGCCCTTGACATCCTCTTTCTGAACGCCGCTCTTTGTTACAACTGTCTGAATGGTCTGGATCATGGCATTTTTCCAGTCCATGGGGTCTTGTTCAGCATAGCCGTTCTGGGGCTGATACATGGGATATTCCACGGTAGCGCTCGCCATTACCGTGCCATCTTCCCGGAATAATACAGTTTTGGTACCGCTGGTACCGCAGTCAACGCCAATTACATAAGCCATAGTGTTTCGTTCCTTTCCGAGCTGTCCGATTTGTCAGAGTCTGTTCAGTGCCTGGTCATGCGAAAAGATGCTGAACAGGCTCTCAAGATGCAGCTCCGGTTCTTGTTTTATTTTATCAAAATTTACCGTGCTTGTCAAGCAGAAGTCCAGGCGAATCAGAATGTTTTTCCTGCATTCCTTACAACTTGTCTTGGTAAAAAAATGCGCTGGTCTGTCAATTAGTCACTTGCTTTTTCGTCCATACTGTGTTATACTATAGAAAAGCCGCACTGGCGGCAAATCCAAAAAACGGAGCGTGAAAGACATGCAGTATACATACACACCCCACGGTGTCTGTTCCAGAATGATTCAGATCGACGTAGAGGACGGCATCGTGGAAAAGGTACAGTTCATCGGCGGATGCAGCGGCAACACCCAGGGCATCAGCGCATTGGTGCAGGGAATGCCGGTGGACGAGGTTATCAAGCGTTTGGAAAATATCAAATGCGGCAGCCGCCCCACATCCTGCCCGGATCAGCTGGCGAAAGCCCTGAAAAAGGTCGCTGCGGAGCAGTAAACTATTTTATGATAATGCGTACAGAAAACGGGACGATGGTTTGTCGTCCCGTTTTTGCGTTATTCTACGAGCGTATCAGTAACTTCCAACTCAAACCAACGACCGATACAACTCCATATACTTCTCCGCCGAAACATTCCAGCTGTAATCACACTTCATAGCATGGCGCACTAGGGCATTCCACTTGCGCTTGTCATCAAAGAGCGCACAAGCACGCTTCACTGCATTCAGCATGTCATAGGCATCATATGTCTTAAAGGTAAAGCCATTGCCGTTTTCGCCGCCTGCGTCAAAGACGGAATCCTTCAGACCGCCGGTTTCCCGGACAATGGGAATGGTACCATACCGCATTGCCACCATCTGCGCCAGACCGCAGGGCTCGTTCTGGGATGGCATAAGGAACATGTCTGCACCGGCATAGATCCGCCGAGCCATTTCCGGAACAAATCCCAGGGTCACGTGTACCTGTTCCGGATAGGTGTCCTGCATCTCCCGGAAGAAGTCCTCATACAGCTTTTCGCCGCTGCCCAGAACCACAAAGCGGCAGCCCAGCTGGAGCATTTCCTGGAAGCTTTGCTGTACCAGCTGAATGCCCTTGTGTGCCACAAATCGTGTTACAATACCAATGACTGGTGCATCACCTGCCGTAAGACCGCATTCTTCCAGTAGCTTCTTCCGGCATTCCTTTTTGCCAGCCATTTTAGAAACGGTGTAGTTCTTCGGAATATTCGGGTCTGTTTCCGGATTGTAGGTTTCCACATCAATGCCATTGAGAATGCCCACAATGGGATCCTGCCGCCGTATCAGTGCGCGATCCATACCATAGGAATACCACGGGTCGAGAATCTCTTTTGCATATGTGGGGCTGACGGTGGTAATGCGATCCGCTGTTTCAAATGCGCCCTTCATGAGATTTACCATGCCGTCAAATTCCAGCAGATTGGTGTGATAGGTGGGAATGCCCATCAGCTCCGTAATGACTTCCTTGCCGTAGACACCCTGATACTGAATGTTGTGGATGGTGTAGATGATGCGGATATTTTCGTATTCCTGGTGGTATTTGTACAGCACCTGGTAGAATACTGGCACCATGGCGGTCTGCCAGTCGTTGCAGTGGATAATATCCGGCTTGAAGTCAATGGCAGGGAGGATCTCCAGAATGGCACGGCTGAAAAAGACAAACCGTTCGCAGTCGTCGTAGAAGCCATACATGCCGTCACGCATATAATAATAGGGATTGTCAAGCAGATAATAGGTCACCTTTCCGACTTTGATGGTATAGATGCCGCAGTATTGTTTCCGCCAGCCCACTTCTACAGTAATATCTTTCAGAAATGTCATCTGGTTGCGTACGTCCGGCTGGATGGAACGGTAAAGGGGCATAACCACCCGGCAGTCCATTTCCTCGTTCTGACTGATAGCAGCTGGCAGAGAACCCGCAACATCGGCGAGTCCGCCGGAAGCCGCAAAGGGAAGTGCCTCACTGGCAGCGAAAAGTATTTTCAATGGTACGATCTTCCTTTCATAGCAAACTGCCGCAAGAACCGTGCACAGATTGTTTGAGATCTGTGGAGGGCGGCTCTGTACGGCAGCACACTTTATTTAAATCATGTTAGATTTTTGCCTTCTTGCCCAGATACAGCGGATAATCCGCAGAACCGGTCAGCACACGATTATCGGAAATGGTTACATTTTTGTCAGCTACAATGGAATCAATATTGCAGCCTTCGCCGATCTCCGTGCTCTGCATCAGAACGCAGTTGCGGACAACAGCCCCCTTTCCGATCTTTACGCCGCGGAACAGAACGCAGTTTTCCACTGTTCCCTCGATCATACAGCCGTCAGCCACCAGAGAATTCTTTACAGTGGATTCCAGACCATATTTTACCGGTGCGTTGTCACCAACCTTGGTATAAATGGGAGCTTCACTGGAGAAAATGCTGTTTCTTGTTTTGGTATCCAGCAGCGCCAGGTTTGCCTTGTAATATGCTTCCAGGCTGTCGATCTTATAGAAGCTGCCCTTGTGCTCATATGCCTTGAACAGGAATTCATCCTTCCGTGCCTGGAGCACATTGCGGATGAGACTCTTCTGGTTTTTGCTGATTGCTTCCAGAACCACCTGTTTCAGGAACTCCGTGTTTACGATAAACATATCCAGGGAGATGTTGCATTCACCGGACATCATAGGATTGATGAGCACTTCCTTAATGGTGTTCTCCTCATCGATCTGAAGAATACAGCCGCTTGCGCTCTTCTCACGGTTGTACAGTCCCTTTGCATAGATGACTGTGATATCTGCCTCTGTTTCCTGGTGCTGTTTCAGCGCACTGTTGAAATCAATTGTCGTGATCACATCGCTGTTTGCTAGGATCACATATTTTGCACGGGTGTGTTCTACAAAGCTCCAGATATTGCTCAGTGCTTCCAGACGTCCCTGGTATGTACCGCCGTTGGACTGGCTGAAGGGAGGGAGCAGATGCAGACCGCCTTTTTTCCGCGCCAGATCCCACTCACGACCGGAACCCAGATGATCCAGCAGAGAGCCGTAATTGGATTTCGTAATGACACCCACTTCGGAAATGCCGGAGTTTACCATATTGGAAAGCGGGAAGTCTACCAGACGATAGCGGCCGCCGTAGGGGATAGAGCCCATGGTACGCAGCTTTGTCAGATCGATCACTGCGGAATCGTTGATGCTTGCGAAGATTAATCCTAATACATTCTGATTGATACTCATTGTTGCCACCGCCTTTACAGATTTTCGGAAATAATTTCCTTCGGAAGTACGCGCTTGCCGGAAGAAATGGTGATGTTGTGTCCGGTAACGGCGATGCCCCAGTCGTCACGGTTCGGAACAGATTCCGGACTCATGCCGATGACTGCATCCGATTCGATAACGCAGTTTTCACCGATGATGGCATATTCCACCACAGCGCCCTTTTTGATAATACTGCCGGGCATAACGATGCTGTACTTGACGGATGCGCCTTCTTCAATGGTGACGCCGGAGGAAATGATAGAGAAGTCAACTGTTCCGTCTACTACGCTGCCCTCTGTGATCATAGAGTTTTCGATATGGGCATTTTCGCCGATATACTGGGGCGGCATGTTGTTGTGACGGGAGTATACTTTCCAATCCGGATCGTACAGATCCAGAGGAACATTGGGGCTGAGCAGATCCATATTTGCTTCCCACAAGCTGTCCAGAGTTCCGACATCCTTCCAGTAGCCCTCGAATTCATAAGCGAAAAGACGCTCATTATTCCCCAGCATTGCCGGAATAATATCCTTGCCGAAATCTTTGGATCCGGTGTTTGCATTTTCGTTTTCGATGAGATATTTGCGGAGCTTGCTCCAGGTAAAGACATAGATACCCATAGAAGCCAGCGTAGACTTAGGCTCCTTCGGCTTTTCAGCAAAATCAACAACTCTGCCCTTTTCGTCGCAGGTCATGATGCCAAAACGAGAAGCCTCAGAACGAGGTACGTCAATTACCGCAATGGTGCTGTCTGCCTCGTTTGCAATATGATATTCCAGCATCTTGGAATAATCCATTTTATAGATGTGGTCACCGCCGAGGACAATGACATATTCCGGATCATACCGTTCAATGAATGCCATGTTCTGATAAATCGCATTTGCAGTACCTTCATACCAGGAAGCACCGGCAGCGGTCTGATACGGCGGAAGTACATGGACACCGCCATGCATTTTGTCCAGATCCCAGGGCTGACCATTTCCGATATACTCGTTGAGCACCAGGGGCTGGTACTGTGTCAGTACGCCGACGGTATCAATACCGGAGTTGATGCAGTTGGACAGCGGAAAGTCGATAAAACGATTTTTACCGCCGTAGGGGATCGCAGGCTTTGCTACTTTTTGTGTCAGCGCATACAAACGACTGCCCTGACCGCCCGCCAGCAGCATGGCGACGCATTTTTTCTTGATCTTCATGATACTCCTCCTAAATTCAATTCAAATTCCGAATGAATGAGAAAATCTGATTTTATGATGAAGCGGTGCCGTTTGCAGGACGTGTTGCTGCTTTCTTTGCTGTTCCGGTTCTTTTTGATTTTGCCGGTGTTTTTGCAGCTGCCGCCTTGCGGGGTGCACGCTTTTTCACGGGAACATATT
Source organism: uncultured Ruminococcus sp. (assembly GCF_937915125.1). GTDB lineage: Bacteria > Bacillota > Clostridia > Oscillospirales > Ruminococcaceae > Ruminococcus_C. The sequence goes on from NZ_CALDMP010000086.1 coordinate 27,219, forward strand.
TCAGATAAATGACAGACAAAGGTGCCAGCGTCATAGAGATGCACTGTTCAAAACCGTGCATAGCAATGGGGAGTGACTCGAATTTCTTTTCCGTCACGCCGCTGCCGCCGTAGCTTGCTGCGTCTGTATTGAATACAACCTGATAGCGTCCTTCTTTGGGAACGCCGATTTTATAGTCATTGCGCTGTACCGGGCAGAAGTTGCAGACGGCGATGAGTTCATTTTCATCATCGTCGATCCGGCGGAATGCAATGACGCTCTGCTGATAGTCATCATGGGAAATCCAGCTGAAGCCCTGCCACGAATCGTCATCCTGCCACAGAGGTGAATTTTCCAGATAGAACTTGTTCAGATCCTGGGAGAACAGCTCCATCTGCTGATGGGCAGGCTGTTCCAGAAGATCCCAATCCAGCTGTGTTTCAAAATTCCACTCATTTCTCTGTGCAAATTCCTGCCCCATAAAGAGCAGTTTCTTTCCGGGATGTGCCATCATATATCCCAGGAATGCACGGTAGGAAGAGAATTTTTCCGGATCGTTCTGACCGCTCATTTTCTGGAGCATCGAGCATTTGCCATAGACGATCTCATCGTGGGAAATGGGCAGTATGTAATTCTCTGAGAAACAATAGAAGAAAGAGAACGTCAGCTTGTCATGGTTGAAAGCACGATAAATGGGATCCAGCGAAATGTAGCTGAGCATATCGTTCATCCAGCCCATGTTCCACTTGAAGTTGAAGCCCAGACCCCCGATATCCGTAGGCTTTGTGACAAGAGGCCACGCCGTGGATTCTTCTGCGATCATAAGAATGTCCGGATTGCGGGAGAATGCGGCTTCGTTCAGATGCCGCAGGAAGTCAACTGCCTCCAGATTCTCGTGGCCGCCATAGACATTGGGACGCCATTCGCCGTCACGCCGGTCGTAATCCAGATAGAGCATAGATGCTACTGCATCCACACGGAGACCATCCAGATGGAAGTCCTCCAGCCAGCAGCAGGCACTGGAGATCAGGAACGAGCAGACCTCGCCCTTGCCGTAGTCAAAAACGCGTGTGCCCCAGCCCTTGTGCTCCATTTTCAGGGGATCTGCATATTCATAGCAATAAGAGCCGTCGAATTCGCAAAGTCCCATAGGATCCTTCGGGAAGTGTGCCGGTACCCAGTCGAGAATGACACCGATGCCAGCCTGATGGAACATGTCGATCATCTGGCGGAAGTCATCGGGTGTGCCGTGTCTGGATGTTGGCGCAAAATAACCCGTGACCTGATATCCCCAGGAGCCGTCAAAAGGATATTCCGTCAGCGGCATGAATTCGATATGGGTATAGGACAACTTCTTGAGATAAGGAATGATCTCCTGTGCGAAGCCGATATAGCTGGGGAATTCCTCTTCTGGCTTGCGCTTCCAGGAAGAAATATTGACCTCATAGATGTTCATGGGGCTTTTATAGGGGCTGTGTTTCTTTTTTTCAGCGTACCACGCCTGGTCCTGCCACGTGTACGTACTTTCAAACAGTTTCGAGGCTGTTCCCGGACGTCTTTCATAATGTGATGCGTAAGGGTCAGCCTTATCCAGAATTTGTCCGTCTTCTGTCTCAATACTATACTTATAGCTGTCGAATTGTTTCAGACGCGGTATCTCTGCTTCCCATACGGTATCCGAGATCTTCTCCATAGGATTGCAGGTGCGGTCCCAGTTGTTGAACGAGCCGATGACAGAGATGCTTTTCGCCTTGGGTGCCCAAACACGAAAACGATAAAACTGTCCCCGGCCGCGCCGGAATGGGTGTGCACCGAAGAATTTATGTGCTTCAAAATTTTTCCCTTGGTGGAATAGGTAAAGGGGAAAATCATTTGCGGTGGATTTCTGCGTTGAAAGCATAGCATACCCTCCTTTTGTTTTCTATTCATATTTTAACATAAATAGGAATACAATGCAAGTTTTTTTTGTACCGTCCAGTAAAATTCATATAAACGCCCAGTTTCAAGTCTTAGATTTGTGCATTTTGCACAATATAAAAAAGAGGATCGCAACAACATCTCTTCGCTTACGAGGGGAGAAGCCTTGCGGCACATACAGTGACATCATCACGCCGGTTGCCGCCTGCAAAAATATCCGCTTTCTGGCATATCTCAGTGACGATCTGTTCCAGATCGCTGCTGTTTTCCAACAGCTGCCGGATCAGAGGATAGGCATCCTCACTGACGCCATCGGACAGCATGAGGATAATGTCATCGGGATAAAGTGACACATGGCGGACGGCAGTTTCTCCCTCCGGCTCCAGTCCCAGGGGAAAGGTCTGGGCGCTGATACGGGAGACCTTTCCGGCGTGGCGGATGAGGGTAGCGGCAGCGCCGGATTTCATCATGGTCAGCTCGCCGGCATCCAAGTCGAACTGTGCCACATCCAGGGTGGCGAAGGTCTCCTGGGGTGATTTCGTCAGCAGAAGCCCGTTCATCATGCGGACAGCCGCCGTGCCGGAAACGCCGCCGCTGATGAACTTGCGGAACATTTCCGTTGTCATGCGGGATTCCACCGCAGCATTTTTTCCGGTGCCCATACCATCGGACAGCACAAGATAGGGATTCCCGGCATTGTCCGTAAAGGCAATGGCAGTGTCGCCGGAGATGGTCTCCTGGTGGGCGTGGAGTGCAGAGGAATAGTGCTCCAGACGGTATTTCGGGCGCTGGCACAGCCGATACCGGACGCAGTCTCCGGAATAAATGGGGTCCAGTTCCTCCAGAGTCAGATTCAGGGCTTCCGAAAGAATATGCCGGATAGTGGGTAGACAACCGTCCAGCCCATGATCCCGGCAGCACATTTCGATGATCATTCGCTCCGATCCGGTGTAGTACACGGCAGCGGAATCGCAGGGATAACCATAGCGGATGAGACGGCGGCGGACAGATTCGCTCAGTTCACTGCTATAGCGGACATGCAGCTGGCTGCTGGTTGCTGTTAGTAAGTCCTCAGCGGCAGCCAGCTGTTCCAGAAGCACCGTGCGGCTCTCGGCGGTACGTGCTGCCAGAAAACGTGCCTTGCGGCGGTCTGCGGCGTGCCGGGAGAACAGGGCACGGAGTCGTTCCGTGCGGCTGCAATGTGCAAGCTCCGGCGGAACTGGAGGCATCTCCGCACCAGTGTGGGATTCCATCTTCCGGAATCCGGCAAGGGTCTCCTCATATTCCGATTCCCAGCATCGCAGCTTGCTCCGGCAGCTGCCGCAGACGGTTTCGCAGACTTCTCTGGTGACATCCCGTGTCAGCTCTTCCTGGGGGAGCAGTGCGGCAATGGCATTGGTATCTTCCCGGACACTGTGGATAGCGCTTGCCATATATTGCAGACGAGAAGAAAGGGGCTGCGTGGAATCTGTGCTGTCAGGCAGATCGGTAACCAGCCATTTGTCCAGACAGGCGGCATCCAAAAACAAAAATGCCACACTCCCCAGAAACAGGTTGAGTACAGCGGAAAACTGGAGCAGATCCGTGCCGAAGGTAATGAGTGCCATGAGGGAAAAGAGGAAAAAAACGCAGGCAATGGCAAACCGGTTTCTGTCAGAAAGATAGCCCACCAGCAGACCTGCTACCGGCAGGATGAGCATGGGCATTCCTGCATCTGGTGCGCCGAGAATAGTGCCGCAGGCAGTCAGTGCGCCGCAGATCACACCGCCGGCACAGCGGAATTTCCGCGCACCGATGAGGGTGACAGCGGCACTGATAACGCATCCGGCATTCATGGAGGGAATGCCGTAGCAACTCAGTGCAGCGATAGTGAGAATCAGCACCACGGCGGCAGCACAGCCGTCAGTGGAACGCAGCGGAATTTTCCCCGTTTTGCGCATACTATGAAATACAGCGTGCATGAAATAGGAGGCACATCCTGTGAGACCGGCAGTCATGGTATAGCCAATGACTTCTGCGCCGCTGGCGTGAAAGATCAGGGAGACGGCGAAACCTGAGAGGAATACGCAAAGTCCCGTGCTGCACGCCATACCGGCGGCAGTTTTCGGGGGACGTTTCAGCATTCGCAGGCAGACCACGACGACCAGGGCAAACACCAGGGGCAGATTATCCAGCATGGTGCCGGAGAGCATGTATGAAATAAGACTGCCCACCAGTACGGCGGCGGCACCTACAGAACTGAGATTGGCGGCAATGGCAATGGGGAGTGGTGATGTCATTGTGCCCACAAATGTACCGGCGAGGAGCAGACCGGAGAGAAATCCGCCGCCTCCTTCCAGGGCAAAATGCGGAATACGAGGGCGGCGGAGAAGCTGGGGATTTTGGTTGCGCATGGCAGAGACGTCCTTTCTGTTGAAAATCCATGTGTGATGATTTGGTATCCTCCATTATAACGGATGGGCAAAAAAATATCTGTCAGAATCCACCGTGGATTTTTAGGACTTGTTTGGAAAATCTGCGGTGAGAGGACGGGCAATCAAAGGAAGGTTCGTTTCCGGTCAAATGGTCGGCGAATGTAACCGGATTTCCCCTTTCCGGGCGATGCTTGACATTTCGAGGAAGTCTGTTATAATGGAAAGTAATAAGGCAACACCGCACAAGGAGCGCTTGTCGGCTTTGTATGGTATTGACATAAGAAAGGCGGTGCAGTAGTGGGGAAACAGCGTATTTTATGTTTGGTAATTGCAGTTGTCATTCTTGCAGGTGCCGGAGGCTGGACCATCTGGCGGCAGATACAACAGAAGAAAAGTGACGTTGGCATTGCGGAAATATCCGTGGACGGCGAAGTGCTGTACACCTACGATCTGGGGCAGACCTATGCTGTACCGGTGCAGATCTCCATATCAGAGGGAACGAAGGATAATGTCATTGAGATCGGAACAGGCTATATTCAGATGGTATCCGCATCCTGTCCGGATCATCTTTGCATGAAAACGGGACAGATCTCGAAGCCAGGAGAGACGATCATCTGCCTGCCGCACCGTGTTGTGATCACCATTGTAGAAAGAGGAACGGAAAATGCAGATGCAATCGACGCTCAGACGTAATATCCGCTGCGGATTATATGCCTGTATGGCGCTGACGCTGTTTCTGGTGGAGGCGCAGATTCCGCTGCCGATACCGCTGCCGGGGGTGAAGCTAGGGCTTGCCAATGCGGTGACGCTGCTGGTCATGGAGTTGGATCGTCCCAGAGATGCTCTGGCGGTGCTGTTGACACGGATCGTATTGAGCGGACTTTTTTGCGGTCAGCCGGTGATGCTGCTGTATTCCCTATGCGGCGGTCTTCTGAGTTTCTGTGGCATGGCATTGCTGCATCGGGTGCTGTCCCGGAATCTGTGGTTTGTGAGTATGGTGGGGTCGATCCTGCACATTGTGGGGCAGTTGGTCATGGCGGCACATTTGATGGGGACGACGCTTGTGGCGAACTATTTTCCGATACTGGTGCTGTTTGCAGTACCGGCAGGGGTGTTCAATGGATGGGTGGTGACGTATGTGGCAGGACATGCGAGGAAACTGTTGTCAAATGGGTGATTGACATAGGTGGAAAAATATGCTACTATAAAACATATTGTCACATGTGACGTGCTTTGAAAAAATGATATAGGAGGTATTAAAATGAGAACGATGAAAAAGCGGATAATGACTATGTTAATGGCAGTGATTTTCACTCTTGCAGTGTTCGTTGGACAACCATTCCTGTATACCGATCTTATTGCATCTGCTTTGCAGGAAACAGATGGTTGGATGTGGGAGGATGCCAGTGATGGTTCGGCTGTCATTCGTGATTATGTAGGAACTGATGAGAGTGTCACAATTCCGACACAGATTTCCACAAGCGACGCATATGGTGGAACTCTTAAGACAAAACCGGTTCATACAATCGGCGTAATTGGCGGTTATTTTCAGCCCAATAGTACGGTGACCAGCGTAAGAATAAGAAAAACTCTTACCGGTATGGTATGCAGTCCATTTTGCACCTGGAAACGACTTACTCGATTTACCGTGGATGATGACAATGAAGTATACTCTGATATAGACGGCGTGCTGTTCAATAAAACAAAAACGGAACTTGTTTGTTATCCTGCTGGCAGGCAGGGGGCTTATACGATCCCTGATGGTGTTACTTCTATTGGCTATGGAGCGTTCAGAGGCTGTACTGGTCTTACTGCCGTTTCGATACCGGATAGCGTAACGCATATAGATATGAATGCTTTTATGAACTGTTCTTCTTTGCAGGAAGTGATGATCCCCGACACTGTAACAGAAATAGAGGACGATGCGTTTGATGGGTGTTCAGCCCTGTCCTCGGTAAAGATCGGCAGAGGTATCACCGAACTGATAGGAATATTTAAGAATTGCACCGCTTTGACTGCTGTGACAATTCCGGATAATGTTGTGACGATCGGCAGCGCATTCGAGGGCTGCGAGAATCTTGTTTCAGTACAACTGCCAAAGAATATCACTGAACTTCTCGGCACTTTTAACGGATGCACTAAGCTGTCTTCCATTGCACTGCCAGACAGCCTTACGAAAATCGGCGAGGATACATTTTGTAACTGCAAAAGTCTTCGATCTGTGGACATTCCGGCTAGTGTTACGGAAATCCAAAATTCAGCATTTTTAAGCTGCTCAAATTTGACTTCGGTGAAAACGCAGGATGGATTGAAATACATCGGACGGTATGCTTTTCGTCAATGCAGCAGTCTGACAGATATCATAATCCCAAAAAGTGTATATGGTATTGATATTGAAGCTTTTTCGCTATGTACCAGTCTGAATTCAGTGACGATATATAATCCTGGCTGTACCATAATCGAAGGATACCGAACGATCAATAATGGCTACTCAGACGCACTTATTCGATTCGATTATAGCGGTACGATTTATGGCTATGCCAATTCTACAGCACAGAAGTATGCCAAACAATGCAGGTACAAATTTGTTTCCCTGGGAAATGATTGTGACTATAAATACAAAGTTAATTCAGACGGACAGAGCGTAACGCTTACGGGCTACACCGGCTCCGATACGGAAATTGTAATACCTTCCACTCTTTTTGGAACGCCTGTAACTGTAATAGGAGAGTATCTTTTCGATGGGAATAAAAATTTGGTTTCTGTTACGATACCGGATGGAGTCACCAGTATTGAAGATAGCGCCTTCAGAAGTTGTACGAATCTCCAGGTGTTGTCTATGCCGAAAAGTCTTGAAACTATTGGGAGTAGTGCTTTTTCAGGTTGTTCAGGTCTGACCAATATCACTATCCCAGATGGTGTCACAAAAATTGAAACGTATGCTTTTTCAGGTTGTTCAGGTCTGACCAATATATCTATACCGGAAAGTACTGAAAGTATCGGATGTGGTGCTTTCAGCTGTGAAAAACTTAGTTCTGCAACAATATACAACCGGGACTGTAAAATTGATGAAAGACTGTGGGGCGCAATACGCAATGGCGTGAATACAGAGGGTGTATTTTTTACCGGGACGATCTTCGGACACGCTAACTCTACTGCACAATCATACGCTGAAAAATTTGGATTTCCATTTGAAGAAATCAGTGAAACAGATACTACTACAACTGTAACAGAATCTACAACAACGCAACTTACTACAAATACAACAAGTGTTTTTTCTGTTACCTCTATTTCTGCCAACCCCGACACCTTCTACGGTGACACCAACCTGGATGGCAGAGTAGACATCACCGATGCCGTACTCCTGAACAAAGCCGCCGCCGGTTCTGTGACCCTGAACGATAAGGCAGCCGCAAATGCCGACTGCAACGGAAATGGCGAATTGGGCAACGATGATGCCCTCATTCTCCTGAAATTCCTGGTGCACCTCGTAAGCACCCTGCCTTGTATAGAATAACCTATAAAAAACGGCATACCGCCTTTCCCCGACGGTATGCCGTTTTGCTGTTTGCTTAGATTTTCGTCCCCTGATATTCCTCCAAAACCTGCCGCAGCTCCTGAATATACATCTGCGCTGCCCGGCTGGACTGGGTTTTCGGGTTGGAGATCCACCCGATCTCCATGCGTTCGGCAGTGTCAAGGGGCACGGAAACAATGTCGCCGCCGTTCAGTTCCGCACTGACCATGCCGCTGCAAATGGTATATCCCTGCACGCCCCGGAGCAGGTTGAACAGCGTTGCCCGGTCGCTGACCCGGATGCATTTCCGGTGGGGCATGGTGCTGAGCAGTTCCTCTGCAAAATAGAACGAATTGTGCACGCCCTGTTCAAAGCAGAGGAATGGATAGGGCTCCAGGTCGGCTGTGGTAACCGCAGCCTGTCCCGCAAGGGGATGGCTTGCACGGAGAAACACATGAGGTTCCGCTGTCACCAGGGAGTGGAACTCCAGCCCGTACTCTTCCAGCATGGCACGGATGACCTTTTCGTTGAAGCTGCTGAGATAGAGGATTCCGATCTCGCTGTCGAAATTCCGCACATCCTCCATGATCTCATGGGTACGTGTTTCCCGGAGCGTAAACTCGTATGCCTCCGGCGAAAGCCGCTGTACCAGCCGCACAAAAGCATCCACGGCAAAGGCATAATGCTGGGTGGAAATGGCACAGCGCTGGCTGGTTTTCCGCACGGCACCATAGTGCTGGTGGAGCAGGTCTGCCTGTTCCACCACCTGCCGGGCATAGGACAAAAATTCCCTGCCGTCTTCCGTCAGGGTGATGCCCCGTGGAGAACGGTGGAAAATGGTAATGCCGAATTCCTCCTCCAGCGTCCGGACGGCGCTGGATAGGGTGGGCTGGGCAATGTAAAGCTGTTTCGCTGTCTCGCTGATGGAACCGTGTTCCGCAATGGCAATGATGTATTGGAGCTGTTGTAGGGTCATTGGGGTCACCTCGGTTTCTCCGAATGCTTATGAAAATACAGAATCGTCAGCATAACGTTGTATAGAATCAATGTGAATATCAGTAACATTGCAAGAAATCCAAACAAACAGAGTGCTATTGGAATAGATGCAAAAAGAATGCTTCCGATAGAGGCAAGGACAAATTGCACAGATCTCTTTTTCTTGGAAAAATACAGACAAATATCCGTGACAATACAGGCAATCGCAAGTGCAATGCACAGCACGAGAAATGCCAGAAGATAGGAAAGCGATAATTCCATTTCAGGCTTCTCCTTTACGACTCCACCGCTGCTGCCTGCAAAGTGGAAAGTTCCTGCTTTAATCTTTCCAGTTCCTCTTCATATTCCAATGTCGCAAGCGAAAAGGCAGAGTATGATTCCATTTCTTTCTGATGGTAAGAAATGCAGATTTCCGGAGAATGGGAATACCAAAGCAGGGGATACCATCCAAGGTCAATGTCCGGCTCGAGGAGAACAGGCTGATTTTCCATTGCTTTCATAATAAAATCCAGCGCAGGTGCCAGGTCATCTTCTCCAGTTACCGATATCACAGCGTTTGTATCATACATACCGCAGTCGAACGGTGTGAGATGTACCTGATATTCCTCACATATTTCCTGTATGTGGTGATTCACAAATGCTGTGCGATAATTTTCTTTGACAGCAGGACAACTCCCCACCATTTGTTTTGTTCTGTAGGTAACCGCAGTAAATGAAATGCTGTTTTCATCTTCAAATACAAATGCAGATACAGCAGAATCCTCGCCTTTGTCCCAAACCCAGTTTTCTTTGTCAATATCAGCTATGGAAATATAAGTAAAATCAGAGGAATATGCCTGTTCCAGATAAGATTCTATGGCTTCTGGAGAAGGAGACCATTCCGATTCGCTCACAAAAGGGTTGCAACCAGTTAGCAAAATGCCACAGGAAATCAGCAGTGGAACAAACATAAAGCGTTTATCTGGCTTCAAAATATCTCCACCATTCGCAGCACAATATCCGCCACACGCTTTGCCGCAATCTTCTCAAACTGGTCAAAGGACATAGCGCCTTCATCATCCGCATTATCCGAAATGCAGCGGATGCTCACAAAGGGCACCTGATTCAGATATGCACAGTGTCCTACAGCCGAGCTTTCCATGTCAACTGCATAGGGATTCAGCCGATTGAGGATGTCTGCCTTGACGGCATTGTCGGAGATAAATGCCTCGCCGGAGACAATGCGCCCGGTAAATGCTTTTACCTCAAATTCCGCACAGGTTTTCAGCGCCAGATCCATGAGGGCTTTGTCAGCGGGATAAATGCCGCAGTAGGGCGGATAGTCCTGCAAAAAGTGCAGATCCAGGTCGTGGGGGAGTACTTCGTTGGAAACTACCACGTCGCAGACATGGACATCCCGGTTCATTCCCCCGGCAATACCGGCATTAATGATGGCATCCGGCGCAAATGTGTCGATGAGCGCCTGGGTGCAGACTGCCGCATTGACTTTGGCAATGCCGCTGCAGACATGTACCACACGGGTATCTCCCACCTGGTTCACATAGTAGTCGAAACCTGCCTTTTTCTGAATGTCTGAATCCGGCAATCCTGCACGGATATCCACGAGTTCTGACGGCATTGCGCCGATAATTCCAATCGTTTTCATATTTCAGTTCCTCTTTTCACTTATTTGTCTGCCGGTGCGAACTGCGCCTGCATCTGAATGGGCTTGGCACGATAAAATGCCGAGCTGACCAGTCCGTCTACGCCGGTAGCCGCATATTCCGCCGCGTTTTCTTCAGTGAGATTTCCAGCGGCAACAATGGTGCAGTGGGGATATTTCGCTTTGACCTGCTGCACTGCCTGTTCCAGTTCCGGCGGGTCCATCTGGAAGAACTGGATGGCGTCCACGCCTACCGCCAGACATTGCAGCGCCACCTGAGCAGAGGTTGTCTCCACAAAAACCTTCTTTTCACAGAAGTGGTTGCGCAGCTTCGGATAGCGTTCCAGAAAGACATCCAGACCGCCCATGCAGGCGATGTGAGTTTCGTAGATCAGTACTGTCTCCGACAGCCCCATCCGGTGGGGAATCACGCCGCCGGCAACCACCGCCTTTGTGACAAGGGCTTTTGTTCCCGGAAAATGTGCACGTGCTGCCGTCAGGGAAATGGTCGGGGAGATCTCCTGCACCTGGCTCAGCATATTTCTCGCCTTGGTCGCCACGCCGGAGCAGTGGGAGAGCAGAGACTGGCAGATTTTCCAGGCACGATGCAGATCACAGACACTGCCTTCGGCAGTGAAGAATAATTCACCTGCGCCGATTTGTGTGCCTGTGGGCAGGGAATAGGCGGTGGATAGTCCCAGCTTCGTCAGAATCCGGGATACCTCTTCGGTACAGCACAGAACACAAGGTTCTCTCGTATAAAAGGAAAGAGTACCCGGTTCATCGCCGATATCCAGTCCCATGGTAGTTAGATCCAGATAAGGAGTGTCCTGCTGAATCAGGGCATCCAGCTCGCTGTCCGGAATGTAAATCAAATCACTTCGCATAGAGAAGGCTCCTTTCGGAATTTGTAGCGGATCGCAGCGCATCCGTTTGTAATTATTATATCACAAATTGTCTGGGATGTCTACTTGTTTTTGCGTGTATCGTGCAAATCAAATTTACGAAATGCCGAGCTTCGTGCAAAAAAATCCCATGCAATTGACAAATTCTGTGCAGTTTGCTATAATGGAATAGAATTCAACGAAAGGCGGAAGGTTCATGCGGTACAGAAAACTCACAGAACTCAACCAGGCAATGACGGCTTCAGAGATTGCCATGCAGGAGGCGGATGCAGCATTTTTGCAGGAGATACGGAAAGTTGCAGAGGCAATTCATGAAAGCGCAGTGGAGTGTCCCATCATCCTACTCTCCGGACCGTCCGGCTCTGGAAAAACAAGTACAGCATTTCTTTTGGAACGCTTTTTAGACAGCTGGGGCGTGGAGACCCACACTGTCTCCATGGATAATTTTTTTCGTACTATGACCCCGGAGCAGCAGATCCTGGCAGCAAAAGGAAAGCTAGATCTGGAGTCGCCTGATCGGGTAGATGTGCCATACTTGAACCAGCAACTAAAAAAAATCATCGTAGGTGAACCCACCTGGCTGCCGAGATATGACTTTCGTACTACGACCAGGCAGGATCAGGATTGGCTTCTGACCCGGAAACCGGGGGAACTGCTGATTTTAGAAGGAATTCATGCACTGAATCCCGATGTGATTACTGTGCCGGACGAAAAAACCATCCGGATCTATGTCAGCGTCCGGACACGTGTGACCCATGGTGATACCGTACTGCACCCATCCCGGCTGCGGCTCATGCGGCGAATGCTTCGTGACCGGAATTTCCGCCACCGCAGTCTGCCGGAGACCATTGCCATGTTTGAACGTGTGCAGGCAGGGGAACACAAATATATTGCACCCTATAAAAAACGGGCGACATACTCCATTGACACATTCCTGCCCTATGAGTTGGGAATCTATAAGACCCTGCTGGACGGAGAAATCGACAGCTGCATGTCTCACCCTATGCTGAAAGAACTGCACGAAATGTGGGAAGAGATTGCACCGCTTCCGTTAGAACAGGTACCGGCAGATTCCTTGGTACGTGAATTTGCGGGGGATAGTGCATTCCAATATTAAAAATACAATGAAAGAAGAAAAAAAGAAACGCCTGAAAGCGCATGATACTCGCCGGAAAATGGCTGCGGACAATCAAGTGACTGCAAGAACACAAATGCAGATATCTCATCTCACAATAAAAATTCGAATTACTTGCTTTATTGCGGCTCTGCTATTTTTGATAATGGGGATTTCCGGCATCAATGCAGCAAGTCATCTGGTAAACGTTTTTCTTCGTAAGGACATAATTTCTTATTCTTTCTGCAATTATGTCCAGGGAAAACATGGATATCGTAATTACCAATCTGATTATTTCATTATTATAGATGAAACGCAGGAAAAGTGGAGAATCTCTCCAGCCGAAAATTTGGATGTGAATTTTTTTACAAACGTCAGATCAGGCGAACGGTTGGAAGTAACGTATCTTCCAGGTCGTTTTTCAGACAATGAGGTTGTGGTATTGACTTCCGATACAGAGAATGCCGCCATCTTTGTAGACGTAACTAGAGAATTTCATAAGATTGGAATTGTGTATGCTGGAGTGACAGTTGTTGTCATATTTTTTGTTGTTCTAACTGTGAGAACGCTGGTTTTAGATTGGCGAAAAAGAAAAAATATTTTGAGCGGTTAGGGCTTATTTGAAGTGGTTTGGAGTTATCGGGCAAAGAAGGGGGCAAATTGATTTGCGTAAAAACACAAAAGACGTATATCATCTAAATCCTGTAATTACACTTCCTTCTTATAAAAATGAAAATGGCTTTTTGTATCGTTATTTGCATCGGTATGAAAATATAATTCTCATGATGGATATTAACACATACAAGTGTCAGACGGTGGTGTCTTTGATTTTTTATGATACCCATAAATCAAAAATCGTGACTTTACCTGACTGGGCGGCATATGAGAAAAGCTCTCGAATTTTTGAGATATATCCTGTGAAATCATGTATTTTTTCACTTGCTCTTTTAGACGAAAAATGTATTCTTTCTTGTTTTGAGATGAAATATCACACGTGGCAGAAATGTTATATTCCTGTCGAATGGTCATGCAATCATTTTTCAAACCCAAGAATACGAATGGAATATGACGGAACAACTCTTTATGTAGGAATCTTGAATACGAAAACTGAGCTGTGGAAATATTTTAAAATTATTCGAACAAAAACAAAATTATATCTTGAACCGCTGTCTTTTCTGCGTGGAGACTTAACGTTATTTCATTCGATTCAATCTTCTCAAAATGAAATTGTGTTTCGTGCGTCAGGAAATTCTATTGAAATTCAAAATATGCATGAAAAGATGTTTCAAAAGGTGAATGCACATGATGCAATTATTCGATACAACTATAGTGGGTTTGATGTAATTGCATCTAATTCGGAATATTTCTCTTTAGAATATGATGCATTGATTGATAATTGTATTTATTATGAAATTATTGAAGAATCAAAATCGATATTACTGAAATATGATTTGGCGCTGGCTAACAATTATGTTGTTCCAATTAATCAGGAACAATCTATTGCACTTTCTTCTGGAAAAGATTTGTATATTTATAGTGATACAGCATTTCAGCGTATATCAGATGGTAAAATATTTTCTATTGATGCAATTATGCACGCTTTTCAAAAGTTGAATGTTCCGTTAATCAATGAAATAGACCCTTTTCCCTCTATGTGTTTCTTTCATGATCATTGGCTAGAGATTGAAATAAGCGATTTTCGATTTTTTCTAATTCATCTGGATACGATGCATCCTTATTTTTTTGAAGGCATGATTGATGTGGATGGTAACTATCTGTATCGCTATGAATAATTTATTTGCTAAGAGCAACTGGGATTTTGGTAAATTTTTTAAACAAGCCCTAGGAATACTATTGGAAAGAAATAGAACCAAAATGAAAAAAGGCTATTACAGAAAGAAAATCAAACAAAAATCCAACATTTTGGTATGGTATTGCGCTTGATCTCGTTGCACTGTAATAGTCTTATTTTACATTTACGACAATTTATGTATTCCCGAAAACGCCAGCACCAGATTTGTACCGAGAAAAACAATCATCCCGATTGCTGTAAATGCATCACGGTAGCATTTCTTTTCCGTCCGGTTTCCCCGCAGATAAGCCAGCACTGCTTCCCGATGCTTCAGCAGAAAGAACGAACCCACGGCGAAAAATGCAATGTTGATGCCACGGTACAGGTAGTCCTGTACCATTGGAGAAACTTCAGAAAACAGCCACCCCAGCAGTTCACCAAATACAAAATTATTGATGATATGCAGCAGAATGGACCAGCGGATGGAATATTCCAACGCAGTATATCCCAGCACGATTCCCACAAGAAAGGCAAAGATCATTTGGAACAGATTCCCATGCATAATGCTGAATAAAGTTGCCGACAGGAGAATGGCGAATACCTTTCCGTATTTCTGGAAACTGCGCAGGACGAATCCACGGTAGATCAGTTCCTCTGCAACGGGTGCAAAAAAAGCAGAGTACAGGAACATGGAGAGGGTAGTGCTCTGAGAAGAAGCCGCCGTCAGCTGTCCCATTGCTGTATAGCCGCAGAGATTGAGCAGCGCCTCTATGCCGTTCCCAAACAGAGAGAAGATTAGCTGACCGGACATGAACACGCAAAGCAGAAAGGGAAATCGTCTGGCTGCCAGTTTCTTTTCCTTGTGAAACAGCCGGCTGGGCGGTACTGTTTTCCGGAACAGAAACAGCAGAAGCAGTACGCCCAGTATGACGATCACAATACTGGAGACGCCGCTGTGATAAGCATTGGCTTCCAACGTCTCCAGAAGCTGCTGCCGTGCTGTGAGATCACTTTCCTGAATCTGGACATAAAACTTCCGGCACAGGGGTTCTACTGCAAAAATGAGATAGCGGAGAAGGGTGTAGACAATCAGACAGACGGAAACGTAGTTGGCACATTTCCGGACTGTGTTTTTTTTCATGGAACAGCTCCTTTCTGGGTTGCAATGACCTTGTCTTTATGGTAGAATAGGTGAGAGGTGAGGGAAAATGATACCAATGGAGGATCAGATGCTGCGTGCTACAGCACCCTATATGCGTGCGGATGAACGAATTTTGTGGATGGGTAGTTTTCAGAAAGGCGGCGGTAAAAAGGCTGACCGCTGGATCAAAAAAGAAGGAATCCAGTTGTTTTTTTGTATTATGGGATATTGTTATTCTTCTTTTGATGTATTTCATAGGGAGACATGTTATCGGTGAAAATACTGTGATGCAAAGAATATGGCTGGGAATGATCTTTGTCTTTCTTATTGCGTCTGTTTTGATGGATTATATGATATATCGTTCCAGAACAAGCGGTTCGAAAAACTGGTATATGATTACCGAACGGCAATTGTTCATCTGGCGCAGTGCCACACGACAGATAATTGCTGACCAACTGGTGGAATTGACAGATATTACCGTAACTATGGGAGAAAATCATATTGGCAGGATTGATTATCGAATCAATGGAAAAATTGTGTATGACAAAGTAAGAGGCAGTCTTGTTGCAGGAAAACAGGATGAATTCTGGGTGAAATGGCAGCTCTATGCGCCAAAATGCAACTTTCATAATCTATGCGGCATTGAAAACCCGGAAGAAGTTGCCGCAATCCTGGGGCGTGCAATCCGAGAGGCAAAGAGAAACTCGAAATACGATTCCTGATTGAGGAAATACATAATAAAAAACAGGTAAACCATGTATCACACCATGATTTACCTGTTTTTGGTGCGGATAAGAGGACTTGAACCTCCACCCCCTTGCGAGGACTAGCACCTGAAGCTAGCGCGTCTGCCAATTCCGCCATATCCGCATATGCAATTGAATCGTTGCACCGATCCAATTGATTTTTTAAGTGCCTTCCAAATGCACACTTGATAAATCAGAAAACGTGTGGTGCGGATAAGAGGACTTGAACCTCCACCCCCTTGCGAGGACTAGCACCTG
>NZ_CALDMP010000087.1 GCF_937915125.1 uncultured Ruminococcus sp.
GAAAAATCTGACGGCGCATCTGACGCACAATCTTTGTGCGGTATTGCCTTAAAAAATTATTCAGTCCGCAGTGCGGTTACCGGATCTTTCTTCGCCGCTTTTTTCGACGGAATCAGACCGGCGATCACTGTCAGGAACATGCTGATGAGTACCAGGATCACAGCACCCTTCCACGGCAGCTGCGCCAGATTGGAGATATCCGTCAGTGCACCGATAATGGCATTTGCCGGAACCAGCAGAACCAGTGTTACACCGATACCGATCAGACCGGCACAGGTACCGATGATCAGTGTCTCAGCATTGAAGATGCTGGAAATATTCCGCTTGGAAGCACCGATACCACGCAGGATACCGATTTCCTTGGTACGTTCCAGAACAGAGATGTACGTAATAATGCCGATCATAATGGAGGAAACTACCAGAGAAATGGAAACAAATGCGATGAGAACATAGCTGATCATGTTAACGATAGTGGTAACTGAGGTCATCATAAGTCCTACATAGTCTGTGTAGGTAATGGTCATTTCCTCGTGTCCATCGTCGATCCGCGCATCGTTGTAGTCGTCAATAATGGAGACGATGGAATCCTTTGCGTCAAAGTCTTTGGGATAAATGCTGATGGCAGAGGGCTGCTCCAGATCTACCACGCCCAGCTGTGCAAGAACACCGTCATAGGTGTCCGTGGAGTTTTCACGGATGGATTTCCGGTAGGACTCCAGCAGTTCCTCTTCGCTCATGACAGCTGCCATCTGCTGGAATTGTGCCTGTTCCTCCTGGCTCATCTGTGCCACATCTGCCTGTAAATCTTCCATAGTCAGGCTGTTGACGTATTCGTCAATGTTGAAAGGCGTACCGGTCAGGACATTGGTGTCCGGGTCAGCAACCTGTGCCTTTGCAATTTCACTGTCATTGATGTGGTTGACAACATAATCCGTCAGAGCGGAATTGTAAGCGATGGAGCCGTTGATGGAAGTGGCAGTTGCTTCTTCGTCGGGACGGATAATGCCAACAATTTTCAGCTCTGGTGCATCTTCCACCAGCTGCTTCATATAGGTATCATCGTCACGCTTGTCCTCCCATACGCCGGAGGTCTCGTTATATTGATAATAATCTGTATTCAGCACCAGCTTGAAGGAAGTGTTCAGCAAATCGTCATAGGTGAAAGAAACATTTTCCGTCTCTTCCACCGTCTCACCTTGCATGACCTTTTGCATCATGTCACGGAATTCATCCTGATCCATCAGCCCCAGGGTGTACAGTGCAACGTCACTGATCTCATTGTGTTCGTCTACTACGAGAATCAGTTCGTTGTAATCGTCTGCATCGGGCATTCTTCCTGCAAGAATGTCATACTGGGATTCCACCAGCTCACGGTTATCCAGCATCTCCGAGAATACGTTTCCGAAAGACATGTATGCTGTCATTTCGCTGGCAGAGGTAGGCATTTCCGAACCGGCAACACTGCCGCTTGTGGTACTGTTCAGCGTACTGGGATTGACCTGTACTACGCCGTCAGAAGTGTCTGTACTGTACAATTGCAGATCCAGATCATAGCTGTACTGGATATCTGAAATATAACTGTCAATATCGCTCTCATCGCCTTCCAGATAGCTCTTGAAAGTGCCCAGATCATTTGCCTTGGATTCCTGGCTCATGGTGGAGAGCATACTGCCTGCAATGTTGTTGGAGTAGACCTTGTCCTTTTCATGTCCACTTTCTTCGCTTACATTCTGCGACATCATATCTGTCATCATAGAAGTCATATCCATGCTTTCCTTTTCGATGGTCAGCGGGTAAGTAGACAGTGTGTCTTTCTGTACCGTCTCAATGTACTGGCTGATACCGTTGGACAGGGACAATACCATGGCAATGCCGATGATACCGATACTGCCGGCAAAGGAGGTTAGGATGGTTCTGGCTTTCTTGGTGCGCAGATTGTTAAAGCTCAGAGACAGCGCCGTCAGGAATGACATGGAGGATTTTCCCATATTCTTATGCACTGGTGCTTCTTTGGTCTCCGGTATTGCAAAGGGATCAGAATCATCCAGAATCTTGCCGTCACGCAGCTTCACGATACGTGTGGCGTATGCCTCTGCCAGCTCCGGGTTATGGGTTACCATAATGACAAGCCGGTCTTTGGCGACCTTTTTCAGCAGATCCATGACCTGAACACTGGTTTCCGTATCCAGGGCACCAGTTGGCTCATCTGCCAGCAGAATATCCGGGTTATTGACCAGCGCACGTGCAATGGCAACACGCTGCATCTGTCCGCCGGACATCTGATTCGGCTTTTTGTGTAACTGATCACCTAAGCCGACCTGCTCCAGAGCTTCCTTGGCACGGGCGCGCCGTTCACTCCGGGAAATACCGGAAATGGTCAGCGCCAGTTCTACGTTTGCAAGTACTGTCTGGTGGGGGATCAGGTTATAGCTTTGGAATACAAAACCGATAGTGTGGTTCCGGTAGGAATCCCAGTCTCTGTCTTTGTATTTTTGTGTAGAAATGCCGCCGATGATGAGATCGCCGCTGTCGTACCGATCAAGTCCGACGATGATATTCAACATCGTAGTCTTACCGGAACCGCTGGGACCCAGAATCGCAACAAATTCATTGTCCCGGAAATTCAGACTGACGTGATCCAGCGCAGTTTGTACCAGATCACCAGTTTTGTACTGTTTGACAATATTCTTGATTTGTAGCAAACAAATCGCTCCTTTCTGAGATAACAGATCATATTTGCATAAGCGTACTAGTTATATAGTAAACTATTTTTCTGTGTTTGTCAAGGGTGTTGGAAAATTTCATCTGTTTCACACAAAACGAGTTTTGCCAGTTTGATTTTTGTGGGACTATTGCCAAATGGCAAAAAATATGATATGATAAGTATAACGCGGTACAAATCATTTTGTGCAGCAATACGAAAAGAAAAACTGGAGGGATAACTTGTGACACTGGAAGAAATACAGCAGGAGCGTATCGCCTGGGCAGCAGGTGATGCAAAGCGGGATCATGATTTGACAGAGCCGGAGGAGATAGAGGCGTTCCGAGATATTGCATATTGTTCTGACGGTACAACAGCCCATTTGCTGGACGTTTATCGTCCAAAAAATGCACCGACCGGGCTGCCGGTGATCATCAGCATTCACGGCGGAGGCTGGTTTTACGGAGATAAGGAACTGTATCGGTTCTATTGTATGCATCTGGCAAAGATGGGCTTTGTGGTGGTGAACTGCAACTATCGCCTGATGCCGGAAGAACCCTATCCAGCTGCCATTGAGGATGTTTGCCATGTGGTTCGCTGGACGCTGGCACATCGCAAAGACTATACAACGCCGGATGCGCCGTGGTTTATGGTGGGGGATTCTGCCGGAGCACAGCTTGTCAGCCAGTATTGTATACTGGCGGCAGAGCCGGCATATCGTTGCCAGCTGGACTTTGCGACTTATGATCAGCTGCCGGATGCCGTGGCGCTGAACTGTGGTCTCTATGATATGGCAATGACAGAGGACGGTCATCGGAATCTCTATGTGCAGGAGACAACCGGAAAGCAGCTGGAACTGTTTGAACAGGTGTTGTCCTATATGAATAGTGCGTTCCCACCCACTTATCTGATGGCAAGCGTCAATGACGAGCTTTACCCATGTACATTGCCCATGAAAGCAAGACTGGAGGCGTGTGGCGTTCCCTTTGTCTTTGCAGAATACGGCGAAGGCGTACCGGAGGACAGCCATGTATTCCATTTGAACCTCTACAGCAAAAACGGAATGCGTTGCAACCAGGAAGAAGGTGCGTTTTTCCAAAAAATTGCGGAACAATCCAAATCATAAGCAAAAAGCGGGACAGTTCATGGGGAACTGTTCCGCTTTTCTCATAGATTATAATATCTCACGCAGCTTCAAAAGCCGCTGATTTTCCGAACCGCGAAAGGGAAGTGTCAGAGATTTCTGTTCTTCCAAAAAGGGACCGTCCACCAGAACATCAATTTCTTGCAAGAGCGCATCTGTCACATTGCTGCGATAAGGGCTTTCGGCAAGGAGATCCCGTTCCAGTATGCATCCAGTATAACACCAGATATCCTTGGTATTCCCGAACTGCTGCCGGACAGCCTGAACCAGACTCAGCAGAACCAGTTGGTTTTCCGGTTCCATGGGTTCGCCGCCGATCAGTGTCAGCCCATGGATATAAGACGGTTCCAGAAGCTTTAGGATTTGCGTAGTGGTCTCGTCTGTATACGGCGTACCGTAGTCAAACGCCCATGTTTCCGGGTTGAAACAATTCTTGCAGCAGTGCCGACAGCCTGACACAAATAAGGATACCCGGACGCCAGTCCCATTGGCAATATCGCAGGACTTGATTGAACCATAATACATTTTGATTACCTCTTACAGGTGCATAACACGATCCCGGATCTCCTGGGTGCGGCCCTGGTTCCAGAACTGGGTGCCGATATAACCGCAGGTACGGCGTGCCACATTCAGCTTATCCTGATCCCGGTTGCCGCAGTTGGGGCATTCCCAGACCAGCTTGCCGTCATCCTCCACGATCTGGATCTCACCGTCATAGCCGCAGACCTGGCAATAGTCACTCTTCGTGTTCAGTTCTGCATACATGATGTTGTCGTAGATATGCTGCATCACTGCAATGACAGCCGGAATATTATCCTGCATGTTGGGTACTTCCACATAGCTGATAGCACCGCCAGGAGACAATTCCTGGAACTGTGCTTCAAAGGAGAGTTTTTCAAAGGCGTTCATGGGTTCTGACACATGAACATGATAGCTGTTGGTGATGTAGTTCTTGTCTGTCACACCCTCGATGACGCCGAAACGTTCCTGGAGGCAGCGTGCGAACTTATACGTTGTGGACTCCAGAGGTGTACCGTAGAGGCTGAATGCAATATTGGTCTCCTCAGCCCAGCGCTTGCAGGTATCGTTCAGATGCTGCATCACACGCAATGCGAACGGTGTTGCTGCCGGGTCTGTGTGAGATTTTCCGGTCATATAGCGTGTGCACTCGCACAGACCGGCATATCCCAAAGAAAGGGTAGAATAGCCGCCGTAGAGGAGCTTATCAATGTTTTCGCCCTTCTTGAGACGAGCCAGTGCGCCGTACTGCCAGAGAATCGGCGCTACATCAGAGGGCGTACCTTTCAGACGATTGTGACGGCACATCAGTGCACGATAGCACAGCGCCAGCCGTTCGTCGAAGATTTCCCAGAAGCGTTTTTCATCGCCGCCGGAAGAACAAGCAATATCCACCAGATTCAGGGTCACAACGCCCTGATTGAATCTGCCGTAGAACTTGTACTTGTCGTTTTCGTCTTTGTATACAGTCAGGAAAGAACGGCAGCCCATGCAGGTGTAGCAGTTGCCTTCTTTGAGAGACTTCATGATTTTTTCGGAAATATAGTCGGGAACCATACGCTTTGCAGTACACTGTGCTGCAAGCTCTGTCAGATAGAAGTACTTGGAATCTTCCCGGATATTGTCTTCTTCCAGTACATAGATCAGTTTCGGAAATGCGGGTGTGATATATACGCCCTTCTCATTTTTTACACCCTGGATACGCTGACGCAGCATTTCCTCAATGATGATCGCCAGATCGTCCCGTGTCTGTCCCTCTGGTACTTCATCCAGATACATAAAGACAGTGACAAAAGGAGCTTGTCCGTTGGTGGTCATAAGGGTGATGACCTGATACTGGATCATCTGTACGCCCTGAATAATCTCGTTGCGTACACGCATTTCTGCAATACGGTGAATGGTTTCTTCATCCACCTCCTTACCGAGACGCTCATATTCCCGGCGGACATCCCGGCGGAATTTTTCGCGGCTGACCTGGACAAAGGGTGCAAGGTGGGACAGCGTAATGCTCTGACCACCGTACTGAGAACTTGCGATCTGGGCAATGATCTGTGTGGAAATATTGCAGGCAGTGGAAAAGCTGTGGGGCTTCTCGATCATGGTTTCGCTGATAACAGTGCCGTTCTGGAGCATATCCTCCAGGTTCACAAGACAACAGTTGTGCATATGCTGTGCGAAATAGTCAGCGTCGTGGAAATGGATGAGCCCTTCCTTGTGTGCATCAGTGATATCATGGGGCAGCAGAAAGCGGGTCGTAATGTCCTTGCTGACTTCGCCCGCCATATAATCACGCTGTACACTGTTTACCACAGGGTTTTTGTTGGAATTCTCCTGCTTGACTTCTTCGTTTTCAAAGTTCAGCAGACTGAGAATTTTTTTATCTGTGGTATTGGACTGGCGCAGCAGACCCCGTTCATAGCGGTATGTAATGTAGTTTTTTGCAACTGTATATGCACCGTGCTTCATGATCTCCAGTTCCACCCAGTCCTGGATGGTTTCTACATCCACAGCACGATTCATAGAGTCGCATCGCAGTTCGATTTCTTCTGCAATTTCACGAATTGCTTCGTCCGTAAGGCGTTCCGATTCGATCACCGTAATATTCGCCTTACTGATAGCAGCTTCGATCTTAACGCGGTCAAAGACGTCTTCTTTTCCGCTTCGCTTGATAATTTTCACAGCTTTCTCCTCCTAACATGAACAGGCTGCATCAACAGGATCAGCTTGCATTTTTTCTTGATGTGTGTTATGATGACTGTAGGTATTATTATACTCCTTCTCCGTGCTGATGTCAAGCGAATTTTCCATGTTCGTGTTTTTAAACACAACAAATTGTGCTTTCATTCTCTTCCAAACACAATATCTTGTATATTGAAAGATGATGGATCAAAATATTGCGTTTTTCAAATGACATGTCCGGAGAGACTTCTATGATTTGAAAGGAAATGATTTTATGTATGCATTTGTTTCTGTGCAGTCACCTGATGCGATTCAGAAACTCGCTGCTTTGGCAAATGAGATCTGGCACGAATATTTCCCCTGTCTGCTGACAGAAGCCCAAATCGACTATATGGTGGGAAAATTCCAGTCAGAGGAAGCTTTAACAAAACAGATCGCAGAAGGCTATCAGTATTGTATTTTCCTGTACCAGAATCAGCCGGCAGGTTATTTTGGCGTATGTCCGCAGCCGGACGGCAGTCTGTTTCTTTCCAAACTGTATCTAAAACAAGCATATCGGGGAAAAGGTTTGGCATCTGTGTTATTTCAGGAAGTGCAGCGTATTGCCAGAACATGCGGCGCATCTTTCATCTGGCTCACAGTCAACAAGTATAACGACCAGGCAATCGCAGTTTATAAACACTTCGGTATGAATGTCATTCATTCGCAGGTGACAGACATCGGTTCCGGCTTTGTCATGGATGACTATGTTTTCTCCGTTCCGGTGCAGCAGGATATGCCGGACTAAAGGGATTATACCAGAAACTTTTCCAAAAGGCAAGCATTTTTCTCAAAAAAGAATTGTTCCTATTTTTCTTCTGTTTTTCTTTGCAAAATCAAGTAAGTGTGAAAAAGCGAAAGAGAACAAGCCTGAAAAAAGTTATTTTAAAGCATATTTCGCAAAATATAAAATCACCTGTTGACTTTTTTCGGGGAATGTGCTATAATATGCATATATCTATAAAAAAGGAGTTTGATCCGATTATGAAGAATTTGAAAAAGATTGCAGCTGTTCTGGCTGCTGCGATTACTGTAAGCTCGATGCCTTTGTCTGCTTCTGCACTGGATGCCACAGATGAAGCACCTTATACTGCATGGCTGTGCCTCCAGGCTGGCGGCGATATGAAGTGGGTTTCTGCTTCTGACGATCCTGATCTTGTGGCAGAGAAGAATAATATTTCCGGTAATGAGGCAAGCATTACAGGAGATGGCGAATACTCTGTTGATGTTACCATGGAAGGCGGCTCCAGCAGTATTGAATGCCTGATCTTATCCACTAATATCAATGCGTATGCATTTGTAGAAGAGGGAAAGGATCCGTGGACGGACGGTACTGCAAAGATCGAGATCAATTCCGTTATCATTGAGCGTGTTGATGGTACTACCACTGAAATTGCATATACTGGTCCTTCTGATGGTGCATTTTCCAAGGAAAATGATGGCGTCAGCCTTCGTATGAACCTCTATAATACATGGGGTAACAATATAAAGGATATCACCAATGAACCGGAAGGCGGACTGAACAGCGGAGACAAGCTGGTTGTAAACTTTACTGTTTCTGGTCTGGTTAGAGCTGAGAAGCCGGAAGCAACTTATGGTGATGTAGATGGAAACGGAAAGGTTGATCCGGATGATGCATATCTGGTTCTGAAAGAATATGCAACCGCATCTGTTGGAGGCGCTTCTTCCTTTGATGACACCCAGAAGAAGAATGCTGATGTAAGCGGTGATGGCAATATCAACGCTGACGATGCATACCTGATCCTGGTATACTATGCACAGCAGTCTGTCGGCAGCGAGCCGACACCGTTCCCGGTAACACAGGCATAAGTTTTTTGCTGATTGATACCTAATAAAAAAACATAAAACGAGACAATTGCCGGACGGCAGCTGTCTCGTTTTTCATTCCAAAGAAAAAACCACTGTACAAAGGCTGCATTCTTTGTACAGTGGTTATCTTCATATTATATATGATATTCTTTTATTCCTGAACCAGCTGTTTCATATCATACAGCCCGGCAGGCTTACCGCAGAGATATACGGCAGCGTTCACTGCACCTACTGCAAAGACAGTCTTGGAAGCAGCACTGTGGGACAGGGTGATCACTTCGTCCTTGCCGGCAAAGATCACATCATGCTCGCCGACGATCGTACCGCCACGAATGGAGTGCATTCCGATCTCCTTGCCGTCACGCTTCATGCGTCTTGCATGGCGGTCGTAGACATAGTGGTACTCGTTGTCCAGTGTCTCGTTGATAGCGTTTGCAATCATAATAGCAGTACCGCTGGGCGCGTCAATTTTCTGATTGTGGTGCTTCTCCACGATCTCAATGTCGAACTGTCCGCCCAAGATGGAAGCGGCTTTCTTTGCCAGTTCCACCAGCAGGTTGATACCCAGGGACATATTAAAGGTGAAGAATACCGGGATCTGCTGCGCGGTGGTCTGGATCTTGCTGATTTGTTCATCGCTGTAACCTGTCGTTGCAAGAACCAGTGCAACGTTGTTCACCAGTGCATATTCCAGCAGTGTATCCAGGGAAGATGGATTGGAAAAGTCTATGATGACATCCGGTACTTCTGCAAGTGCAGTTGGTTTTTCCACAATGGGGAAGTCTGCATACTGTGCGGTATAAGAATCTATGCCGCCGATAACGGTGCAATCGTTCCGTCCTGCGATGCAGGAAGCGACTGTGTGTCCCATTTTACCATTGGCACCGCATATTACTATTTTCGTCATATTCTGCCTCTTTTCTATACTTCCTGCCATGGATTCAGGAGATCAGTCCATACGCCAGAAGTGTTTCGCGCATGGCAGCCTTGTGCTCGTCAGTCATATCGCACAAAGGCATTCTGCACGGACCAGCCGGCATACCCATCTGATTCATAGCGTCCTTTACCGGGATCGGATTTACTTCCATAAACAGATCATTGATCAGGCGCAGATACTTCAGCTGAAGCTCTGTTGCTGCAGCAAAGTTGTTGTTCAGGCAGTACTGTGTCATGTCGTGTGTTTCCTTCGGGAGCACGTTGGAAAGAACGGAAATAACGCCCTTGCCGCCCAGGGACATGATAGGTACGATCATATCATCGTTACCGCTGTAGATATCCACCTTGTCGCCACACTTTGCAGCCAGCTTTGCAGTATAGCCGATATTGCCGCTTGCTTCCTTGACAGCCACGATATTCTTGTGTTCAGCCAGTGTCGCAATGGTACCAACCTCAAAGCCGACACCAGTACGGCTGGGGATATTGTACAGGATAATGGGAATATTGACGCTGTCTGCAATGGCATTATAGTGTGCCACAAGACCACGCTGTGTTGCCTTATTATAATAAGGTGTGACAACCAGTAGACCATCTGCGCCCAGTTCCTGTGCCTCCTGAGACAGGGCAATGGCATACTTGGTGTCATTGCTGCCAGTTCCGGCAATGACTGGTACACGGTTGTGTGTATGCTCTACAGCAAAGCGGATGCAGGCACGGTGCTCTTCGTCATCCAGTGTAGACGATTCGCCGGTGGTGCCGCAGATAATAATGGCGTCCGTTCCATTTTCAATCTGGAAATCAATGTTCTTTCCCAGTCCATCGAAATCCACAGAGCCGTCTTCCAGCATGGGGGTGATAATGGCAACGCCAGCACCTTCAAAAATGGTATTTTTCATAACAATTACCTCCTGATGGCAATTTTTGTTATATGCTTATTTGAGAAAATTCGGTTTTTTCCACGTAAAAGTGACAAGAACAGGGTCAATTTCTGCGCCAAGTTTTTCATAGAAACGGATGGCAGAATGATTTTCCGTCAGGCATTTCCACTCGATCTTCACGCAGTTCAATTCCTTTGCGATCTCACAAAGTTTCTGCATCAGTGCATATCCCACGCCGATGCCCCGACAGGAATCTTCGCAGAATAATTCTTCCAGATAAATGACATATCTTCCCATGGCACCTGCCAGCCGATAGGTATGATAAACTGCCACACCCACCGGAGTTTCTCCCTGATATGCCAGGAGTGCACAGACGGAGCGTTCTTCCAGCATTTCACGCATGGTGTCCGGATCAGTAGCAGTGCCGCTGAAATGGGGATCCATTTCTTCCTCCATTTGCAGCAGTTTTTGCAGGAATCCGCAGATCACTTTGGCATCCTCAGGGGATGCGCTGCGGATAGACAGTGTCCCGGACATTAGTCAAAATAGCCCTTTGCTGCCAGCAGTTCTGCCAGCAGAACACCGCCGCCGGCTGCACCACGCAGGGTGTTGTGAGACAGGCACACGAACTTATAGTCAAACATGGTGTCTTCCCGGAGACGACCTACGGAAACGGCCATACCGCCTTCGATATTGCGATCCAGCTTTGCTTGGGGACGATCGTCCTCCTGGAAATAGTGGATGAACTGCTTCGGTGCGGAAGGCAGCTCCAGTTCCTGGGGAACGCCCTTGAAGTCCTCCCAGATCTTCAGGATCTCATCCTTAGACGGCTTCTGCGTAAAGGAAACAAAGACAGCAGCAGTGTGACCATCCGAAACCGGTACACGCAGGCACTGGGTAGTGATCAGGGGACTGTCAGCGCTGACGATTTTGCCGTCCTCGATCTGGCCCCATACCTTCAGCGGTTCCTTCTCCGACTTTTCTTCTTCGCCGCCGATGTAGGGAACGATATTATCCAGAATTTCCGGCCAGCGTTCAAAGGTCTTTCCGGCACCGGAGATTGCCTGATAGGTGCAGGCAAGGATATTCTTGATGCCATACTTGCGCAGGGGAGACAGTGCCGGTACATAGCTCTGAATGGAGCAGTTGGATTTGACTGCGATAAAGCCGCGCTTTGTACCCAGACGCTTGCGCTGGCTCTCGATGATCTCAATGTGTTCCGGGTTAACTTCCGGTACGACCATGGGAACATCTGGTGTAAACCGATGTGCAGAGTTATTGGAAACCACCGGGCATTCTGCCTTTGCATAAGTTTCTTCCAGGGCACGGATCTCATCCTTTTTCATGTCAACAGCGCAGAATACAAAGTCCACCATGCCGGCGATCTTTTCCACATCTGCTGTTGCATCGAACAGGATCATATCCTTCATTGCTGCGGGCATAGGCGTCTGCATTGCCCAGCGGCTGCCGACTGCTTCCTCATAGGTCTTTCCGGCTGAACGGGGAGAAGCCGCCAGAGCTGCGACATGGAACCAGGGATGGTTCTCCAGAAGCGTTGCAAATCGCTGACCAACCATACCAGTTGCTCCGATAATGCCAACCTGATACTGTTTCATTTTCGTCATTCCTCCAAAAAAATCTTAAAAATATGAAAAAACCGGTTGAAAACCGGCGGCTCATGCGATATAATAGAATAGAATCATTTGCGTGATGCAAAAAGCATGACGCTGATAGCACTCCATCATAACGATGACAGTCATATTCCTGTTCGGAAATATGCCCAGAAGCTGTGTCACCGGTACAGCCTCTTCGGCACGCACGCTTTTCTGCTTCGATCATAGCGGAATGGTATCCTGTCAGAGCATACTGATCGTGAGTGCGCCTCTACCTATTCCTATCATATCATTTCTGTGGGAATTTGTCAATATTATTTTTGCGAAAAACAGGAGAAGCCTATGAAAAAATCAGATTTTTATTACGATTTGCCGGAAGAACTCATTGCCCAGACACCCATCGAGCCGAGAGACCACTCCCGGATGATGCAGATCGACCGAAATACAGGGGAGATACAGCACAAGCACTTCTACGATCTCTGTGATATTTTACAAGAGGGAGACCTGCTGGTCATGAATGATTCCCGTGTCCTGCCGGCACGTCTGTACGGCGAAAAGGTGGATAACGGTACGTTTATTGAATTCCTGCTGCTGGAGCAGAAAGGAGACAAGCTGTGGGAGATCATTTGTCGTCCAGGAAAAAAGGCAAAAGTCGGCGTGAAATTTTCCTTCGGCGGCGGACGGCTCATTGGTGAGGTCGTGGAAGTGAAGCCAGACGGCAACCGGATCGTGCAGTTTACCTGTGAGGGGAATTTCTACACTGCACTGGAAGAAGTGGGACAGATGCCCTTGCCGCCGTATATTCACGAGAAGCTGAAAGACAAGGAACGCTATCAGACTGTCTATTCCAGGGAACTGGGTTCCGCTGCGGCACCCACTGCCGGGCTGCACTTCACCAAGGAAATGCTCCAGAAGCTGAAAGATAAGGGCGTCAGAGAAGCCTATGTGACGCTGCATGTGGGACTGGGAACATTCCGTCCGGTGAAAGAGGATGACGTATTGCAGCACAAAATGCACAGTGAGCACTATCATCTTTCGCAGGAAACAGTGGATATGATCCGGGAGACGAAGCGGAACGGCGGGCGTGTTATTGCAGTAGGCACAACCTCCTGCCGGACGCTGGAAGCCGTTGCAACGGCGCATAATGGGGAACTGGTGGCGGATGATGGTTATACAGATATTTTCATTTACCCGGGCTACGAGTTCAAGGTACTGGACGGACTGGTAACCAATTTTCACTTGCCGGAAAGTACGCTGATCATGCTGATCTCTGCCTTTTTGGGATATGAGAACACCATGCATGCCTATGAGGTAGCTGTAAAGGAACGGTATCGGTTCTTCAGCTTCGGGGATGCTATGTGTATTCTGCCGGAGGAAAAATAAATGAAAGCACGTACTCCAGAAGAGTTACAGCAAATCATTGCACAGATTGATGCGATTGACTGGTCACGCTATGATACTGCATACGGGAACGCTTCTGGGATCGAAACCCGCCCGAGAAAACGGTGGGAAAAAATTCTTCCAATGTCCATTACAATGCGCCGTCACAGATATCTTGACGAGGATTGCAGAAATCTGGCAGATACTGCGAAGTGGCTGAAAATGCTTTTCTCAGAGCAGGAAAAAGAGGCAAGGGAAGCGGCATTAAACCTGGATGCTTCACTCTGCCATCAGCATATTATGGTTGCAGATGCATCGCTTCCGGCATATGACATTCTGGTATACTGTCTAAGAACAACAGATAGTGCTATGCTGATTGAAGATCTCCTTGATTTATTCTATGGATTTGCCATTTGTACTTCAAAAATTCAAGAAGGAGCAGAGTGGGCTTTCTCTCTGCGGGAAAAAATGCTACAAGACAAAGCGTTGTATGCATCTTATCTGTCTGAAAAAGATGATTACACAGCAATATACGCCAAGGAAATTTGTGCATTGCTGCAAACTCCTCCGATTATGACACAATGATAAAACAGAAAGGAATTTACACGAATGTTTACACTCTTAAAAACCGAAGGACATGCCCGAAGAGGCATCTTTGAAACCGTACACGGCACCATTCAGACGCCGTTCTTTATGAACGTTGGTACTTCGGCGGCAATTAAAGGCGGTATATCTTCCATTGACCTGGTAGACTTGAAGTGCCAGGTAGAGCTTTGCAATACCTATCACCTGCATCTGCGTCCGAGCGATAAGATCATACGTCAAATGGGCGGCTTGCACAAGTTCATGAACTGGCACAGACCTATTCTGACAGACAGTGGCGGCTTTCAGGTGTTCTCCCTGGCAAAGCTGCGGCGTATCAAGGAGGAAGGCGTTTATTTCCAGTCCCACATTGACGGCAGACGTATCTTCATGGGTCCGGAAGAGAGTATGCAGATTCAGTCCAACCTTGGCTCTACCATTGCCATGGCATTTGATGAGTGCGTGGAAAATCCGGCACCATTGGACTATGTGAAAAACTCCTGCGCACGGACTACACGCTGGCTGATACGCTGTCAGAACGAGATGAAACGCCTGAATGCAATGGAGGGTACCATCAATCCTAAGCAGATGCTGTTCGGCATCAATCAGGGCGGTACCTTTGACGAGATCCGTGTCTCCCATATGCAGGAAATTGCGCAGTTGGATCTGGACGGCTACGCTATTGGCGGTCTTGCGGTGGGAGAGCCTACGGAGGTCATGTACCATATCATTGAGCAGGTCGAACCGCATATGCCGGTGCACAAGCCACGTTATCTCTTGGGCGTGGGCACACCGTCCAATCTCATTGAGGGTGTGTATCGTGGTATCGACATGTTCGATTGCGTTATGCCCAGCCGCAATGCACGTCACGGTACGATTTTCACATGGGATGGCATTCTGCATATTACCAATGCAGCTTATGAGACGGACTCTCAGCCCCTTGACCCGAAGTGTGATTGTCCCGTTTGCCGGAACCATTCCCGTGCCTATGTGCGCCATCTGTTCAAAGCAAATGAACAGCTTGGGGGACGCCTTGCAGTGGCACATAACCTTTACTTCTATAATACGCTCATGGAAAAAATTCGTGATGCACTGGATGCCGGGGAATTTACGCAGTTCCGCAAGGACTACAGCGAACGGCTGGCGCAGCGAATCTGATTTCAACCAGATGGGTGAAACATTGAGGTAATATACAGCAAAAAGCGGATGCCGCAAAAACAGCATCCGCAATATATCTTATGAACAAGTGAAAATATGACGTGAAATTATTCGTAGATCGGCTCCAGGACAGCGTACTTGCCATCAGAACGCTTGTAAACCACGTTTACCTCGCCGGTATTGGCATTGGTGAACATGAAGAACGCATGCCCCAACAGATCCATCTGGAGAATTGCTTCATCCAGATCCATGGCGTGCATCACAAACTTCTTGTGACGAACGACTTCGTGTTCTGCTTCGGCGACGGGCTCTTCCAGCATGTCCACAAAAGCAGCTTCTTTCAGCTTCTTTTCCACACGTGTCTTGTTCTTGCGGATCTGGCGAATGATCTTATCTACGGAAGCATCCAGTGCGTCTTCCTTATCAACAGCAGATTGCTCTGCACGATAAATCATGTTGTTATAAGTAACAGTCAGTTCGATCACCATCAGGTTCTTGTGATTTGCCATGGTGATCTTAGCTTCTGCCTCTTCACCGAAAAACTTGTCAAGTTTGGAATTCAGACGGTTTTCCGCATATTCTGTGAAATTCTGTGGGATCTGCATTTTCTTTGCTGTAATTGTGATTTTCATGATAATTCCTCCTTCTACAGCGTTTCCCATGAGACAATTGCATTGCCGGATAGAAAAGCTGTTCGTTTCTCCTATTATAACATACTTCTATTTTTTTGGCAAGCACATTCTGATTTTTTGTATAATTCCAACAAAAAATAAACTGCATTTTAGTGATATTGTCTTGGCTCCACATGTATTTTTTGGCGATTTCTACAAAATGCAGAAAAGCATCTTGCATATTTCACAAAAATCGATTATGATACATATGGACGTATTCTCACCGGGGAGGTGTATTTGCTATGTTTGAAAAAATCATGGCTTCTTTGCAGGAAATTCCTGCATATTCGATTCTGATCAGCGCCGTAGTCGTTGTGTTTATCGCACTCAGTATTCTCACCATGTTCGGAAAGGCAAGGGAAGAAAAAGAGGTCGAACAGCTTCGCTGGAACAAAGTGAGTGCCCATATGGCACTGTATGATACTGCAAGAAGAGTTGTTATCCCTCTGGAGGCAGACGAAATTCTGGTAGGACGGCACGGTGCTGCCGATATTCGGTTTTCTGATATGAGCGTTTCACGATATCATGCGGTGCTCTACGTATCCAATGGTATCTGGAGCGTGATGGATCTGGATTCCAAATCCGGTACATTTGTCAATGGGAGAAAAATCCGCTCACAGGTGAAGCTGAAAGACATGGACGAGATCCGTTTCGGCAACAAAACTGTTATTATCCGACAGCGAAGGGGGAAACAGCAGCATGTATAAAAACGGAATATCTTATGCAAAATGTACCGCAATGGTGTTGCTGACGCATGTGATCATGCTTCTGGCGATTCTGCTGCGGGGAAAATATGATACGCCCCAGGACATCCTGCCTCTGGCAGCGGCGGTCATCGGATTGGACATTGTGTACAGTGCAGTACTGCGTTTGTGTTACCGGCAAATGACATATACCTTGGACTTTGTGCTGTTGCTGCTGATCAATATCAGCGTTATTTTTCAATCCTGTTTCGGCGGCGTGGGGTTTGCGTTCAAGCATTACGTTACCTGTATTATCGCCCTTGTTTTCTGTCAGCTGGGATTTCTGCTGACCCGGAACCATGTATGGATCCAATCGAAAAAAATCGTTTTGTACGTCATTCTGGGTGCATTGATCCTGAGTATCCTGCTCCTGACAGGAAGCCGCAGTATGTGGATCAACCTGGGACCCATCAGTATTCAACCGTCAGAATTTATGAAACCGGTCTTTGTCCTGATCTGTGCCACATCCATCCGGGAACAGCACGAGAAAAAGAAGATCCTGTTCTTCTATGTTTCCAAAGAGATGATGATCCTGACAGGTGCATTTATCATTATCGTGGGCTTGCAGTGGTGGTGCCGTGACCTGGGTTCTCTGCCAACTTTTGCAGCAGCCTATGGCTGTGCGCTGGTTTGCCGGCTATGTTATCCGAAGGCAAAGTTCTCGAAAAAAACGGTTATCGGTCTGAGTGCAGTCGGCGTCGTACTGATCCTGTTGGCATTGAAGTTCGCACCAGGATATGTACAGGATCGTCTCTCCGTGGATATCTGGAACCAGATGGAAGGCAACGGATATCAGCAGTGTAAAGCACTCATCGCCATTGCAGAAGGCGGTCTGTTTGGCAAGGGCCCCGGCTGTGGTTCACTGTACAAGGTCTTTGCGGCAGATACAGATATTGTCTTTTCCACCATCTGTGAAGAATGGGGCTTTTTGGTGGCGCTGCTGGCGATTCTCATTATCATGAGTATGCTGTTGCTGCCCATGATCAACAAACCCCGCAGCTATTTCCACACGACAATGATCCTGGGCGTTGTTGCGGTAATGATCGTTCAGATGGGATTGAATATCTTTGGTTCTTGCAATCTGATCCCGTTTACCGGCGTTACCATTCCCTTTATTTCGCAGGGAGGCAGTTCCATGATTACCAGCGGTTTTCTTGCGGGTATGCTGAAAGCGGGACAGTCACCGGTATTCCGTAAACCGGAACAGAAGAAAAAGAGATCTGTAAAGAGAAAGGCGGCTGTCGCATGAAAAGTATCCAAAGCATCAGGCGAGGTGAGCGCCTGACCATTCTGATCCTCGTTGCGTTTTTCATTGGAATGGGTATTCTGGTATTCAAGGTCGTTCGGGAATCCTCGTTTTATATGTCACACTCAGATGATGTCACACTGGGAAAAGTGTATGATAGAAACGACCAGGTATTATTTGACCCGGACGCCAGCACGGAGACCTATGAGGCAGATTATTTTGTAGACGTGGGTAATGTCATCGGCGATGACAGCGGGCAGATGACCAATACACTGGTTTCAGAGAATCTGGAAAGCTTGCAGAATTACAGTCTGATTTTCGGGGCAACGCCACATGGACAGACGGCGATTTATTCCACCCTGGATCATGAGGCCAATCGGACAGTCTATAACGCATTCGGGAATAAGGACGGCACTGCTATTGCCTATAATTATCAGACAGGGGAGATTCTGGTCTGTGTCAGTAAGCCCAGTGTAAATATCCTGGACAATTATGCAAACATTGCAGAGCTGCCCGAAGGCAGTCTGATCTGCAAAGCATTCTATGAAACCACACCTGGTTCCACCCAGAAAATCGCAACAACTGCTGCTGCACTGGAGACATTTGGCTATGATGGACTGATGTCGAGATCCTACAATTGCAGCGGAATCTATACCACAAAGTATAATCAGCAGATCAAGTGCCACGATCTCAGCGGACATGGGACGCAGAATATTGTTCAGGCATTTGAAAACAGCTGCAATCCTTTTTTTGCGCAGCTGGTACAGGATATGCCTCTGGATCGTATTATTACTACCTATTCCCGGATGGGAATTGCAGTCAATGAGGAAAAACCGAAAAAAATTGAATTTGATGGTATTTCCTCTTTCAGTGCGTCTACCAAGCTGACAGATACCAGCGATTTTGACACCATGTGGAGTTGTATGGGACAAAGTGAAGCCCTGGCAAGCCCATGTCAGATGATGCTTTGGGAGAGTGCCATTGCCAATGGTACAGGAACTGTGACCAATCCGTATCTGATCGATCATACAACAGGCGTTACCGGCAGCACAACATATTCAGCCGAAACCTGTTATGGCAATGCAATTTTTTCTGCTGAGGTTGCCAGTCAGATCAAGCAGATCATGCGGCAGAATGGTCAGGAAAAATATGCGTCCATCGGATATCCGGTAGGCGTAAAAAGTGGTACAGCACAGGTGAAAAACGGTGCTTCAGAAAATTCACTTCTCGTTGGATTTAACGATGATCCCAATTTGCCCATCGCATTTTGTGTTGTTATTGAGGATCGGGTTTCCGGAGAGATTTCCACTTCAGAACTGGTTTCCACAATGCTGCATGCACTGGATAAATCGTAAAAATACAATAAAAAGGGACTGTTGCAAGAACAGCAAAATCCTGGTTTACGGGTCGATGTGGGCATCGACCCCTACAAAATGTCACACATTTCGTGGTAATTTGTAGGGTGCGATGCCCACATCGCACCGTTTTCCTGTTGGATTTTGACTGTCCTGCAACAGCCCCTTTTTTGATATATCAAAGTAGATTGATCTGCTTGAACATATCCTGCATTTTACGATCAGTTGCCGCAATGGTTTCGGCACACTCTTTCAACTCATCTGTCAGAGTCGCTGCAACTTTCGGATCCCCAGTGGATTTATAGTGCAGCTGATGCTCCAGACTTGCCCAGAAATCCATGGCAATGGTGCGGATCTGTATTTCGACGGGTGCGGTCTGTCTGCCGTTAGACATATAGACCGGCACATCCAGGATCATATGAAAGCTGCGGTAGCCGTTGGGCTTTGGATTTTTGATATAGTCCTTGATCATGCGCAGCTGAAAGGCACTGCGTTTTGTGAGCAGATCGGCAATGGCATAGATATCGTCAATATAACAGCAGATGACACGCACACCGGCAATATCGGTCAGATTGTTCCGGGCACTTTCCGGCGTGATAGGCATCCCTTTCCGTCGGAGTTTTCCCACAATACTCTGGGGTGTTTTGATGCGGCTTTCAATGTTATGGATGGGATTCCGCTGAAAGCGCATACTGAACTCATTATCAAAAATATTCAGCTGCGCCTTGACAAGTTCGATGGCAGAATCATAGAGGTGTTCCAGCTCCAGGAAGGAATAGAACACATCCTGGATCTGGTCTTCTTTTTGTGTCGGAACAACATCCCGGATCGCATCCAGGTAAAATTCTTTATCATCCATAGTTTGTCACTTTCCTTGAGAAGAAAACGCACACAAATAGACTCACTTGTGTGCGTTAAAAAGGTTGATACGTTTTTTACGGGAGCAGACGGTTGATATCACGGGGGAACATGCTTGCCTGGCGAACATTGGACAGTCCCAGAAGCTTCATGACAAGTCGTTCCAGACCGATGCCCAGGCCGCCGTGAGGCGGCAGACCATACTTGTGGGCTTCCAGATAATACTTGAAGTCCTCTGGATCCAGACCTTGTGCGTGCATTTTGTCCAGCTGTTCCTGATAATCATGGATACGCTGACCGCCGCTTGTGATCTCCAGGCCACGGAACAGCAGGTCAAACTTGTATGCCAGACGAGGATCTTCTCGTGAGTTCATCGCATAGAACGGCGGCTTTGAGGATGGGAAGTGGGTGACGAAAATAAAATCACTGCCAAAGGTCTCCTTGGCGTATTCGCAGATCGCAACTTCATCTTCCGGCTCCAGATCCAGCTTGTTCTTCGAGCCCTTGTTGCCCAGGATCTCCTTTGCTTCCAGCAGGGTTACGCTGGGAATCTCATGGATGACCGGAATATCTGCTTCCAGCAGTTCCAGCTCATAGGCATAATTCGCACGGAGATAATCCATAACATAGCGCAGCATGGCAGTTTCCATTGCCATGACATCATACATGCTGTCGATATAACCCATTTCGAAGTCCAGACCGATATACTCGTTAATATGACGGGAAGTGGCGTGCTTTTCTGCACGATACACCGGAGCGATCTCAAAGACACGGTCGAAGAATGCCACAGCAGTCTGCTTGTAGAACTGAGGGGACTGGTTCAGGAATGCAGGCTTATCAAAATATTCCAGATGGAAGATGTTTGCGCCGCCTTCGGCACCCTGTGCAACGATCTTCGGGCTGTGGATCTCAGTAAATCCTTCTTTGAGCATGAACTCCCGGAAACCGCCCACTACGCCTTCCTGGATCTTGAAAATGGCACGTTCGTACACGTTGCGCAGTGCAACAGAACGATTATCCAGGTTGATATCGAGTGCGCAGCCCAGCTTCTTGTTGGAAACTTTCAGCGGATACTCCGCATTGGAATTTGCGATGACCTGTAATTCAGACAGCTGTACTTCAACGCCGCCCACTGCCTTTTCGTTCTTTGTAACAGTGCCGCGGATCCAGACGAAGTTGCCTTCCCGCAGACCGTCCATGGAATCCTTGCACTGTTCCGGAGTATACAGCGACTGGATCAGATACCGTCCGGTACGCAGAATAACAAAGGCAAAACCGCTCATCTGGCGAATTTTATGCACGCAGGCACGGATCGTGATCTCTTTGCCCACGTGATCTGCTGCATCGGCAAAGTCAAATTCATGGAGCAGATGGTCTGTTCCAATCTGGAGAATGCCATCTTTCCGTTCCGGCTGATACTTTGCTTCGTTGGCGAAAGGTGTGCAAGCGTTTTCAACTGCTGCTTTTGTTTCAGTATCCTGCTTCTGGGAATCCTCAGCTTCTGCCTGGGGAACAGCTTCTGTCAGCTTTTTCTCCAGCAGGTCCTTGATCACGCCGGGTGTGCATACGCCACGCAGTACTTTTGTACACTGACCCATGAGGAATCCGAATACCTTCTTTTCGCCGTTCTGATACTGTGTCACTGCAGCTGCATTTTCAGACAGAATGGATGCGATCATCTCTTCCGCCTTAGCCGTATCGTTCACAATGAGCATACCGGACTGCTGTGCAATGGTCTTTGCATCCTTTCCTGTTTCGATCATCTGGCGGAGAATCTTCTTAGCATCGTTCTTGGATACCTTTTCGGTATCCGCCATCTGCACCAGTTCTGCAAATTCCTGGGCAGTGAAGGGGAGTGCTTCCATGGAGACTTCGCCCAGATTTACACGGCGCAGCAGCTCCACAATAATAAAGTTTGCGATACTCTTTGGCTGATTGTATGCCGCAACCGCTTCATCATAGAAATCAGAAACACGCTTCTGATTGATCAGGATCTGCGCATCTGTCTTGGACAAGCCATACTGTTCCGTATAGCGTTTCATACGCTTGTGCGGCAGTTCCGGCAGCATTGCCTTGATGGAATCCAGCATCTCATCGGTGAAGTTCACCTGGAGAATATCCGGCTCCGGGAAATAGCGGTAGTCGTGGGCGTTTTCCTTGCTTCTCATGGAAGATGTCTCGCCCTTGTTTTCATTGAAACGGCGTGTTTCCTGTACTACCTGCTTGCCTGCATCCAGCAGTCTGGACTGACGCTTGATCTCATAGTTAATGGCACGGGTGATGGATTTCAGGGAGTTCATATTTTTGATCTCTGCACGGGTTCCCAGCTTGGTATCGCCCGGGCGCATAATAGATACGTTAACATCACAGCGCAGAGAACCTTCCTCCATTTTACAGTCACTGACACCGGCATATTGCAGCAGAAGGATGACCTTTTCAATAAATGCCTTTGCTTCCTCAGCGGAGGAAATATCCGGTTCAGTCACGATTTCTACCAGCGGAATACCGCAGCGGTTGTAGTCAGCCAAGGATACAGCGTTGAAATCATCGTGTACAAGCTTTCCGGCATCTTCTTCCAGATGGATATGGTTGATGCGGATATCTTTCTTGCCGGCAGAGGTCTCGATCTCCACCTTTCCCTCCAGACAGAGAGGGCGGTAAAGCTGAGAGATCTGATATGCCTTGGGCAGATCGGGGTAGAAGTAATTCTTCCGGTCGAATACGGAGAATTTATTGATATCGCAGCCCAGTGCGAAGCCTGCCTTTACAGCGTACTCTACAGCGGTCTGGTTAATGACCGGGAGTGTGCCCGGCATACCGGTGCAGACCGGACAGCAGCGGGAGTTCTGGCTTCCACCGAATTCAGCGCTGCATGTGCAGAATACCTTGGATTTTGTCAGAAGTTCGGCATGGATTTCCAAACCGATTACAGGAATATAGGATGACATAATAAAACACAGACCTCCTTAAAGTACCGGTGCAGCCAGTTTGAATTGCTGCTCAAAGGCATCAGCCACCTGCAGAATTGTCGATTCGTCAAACTGCTTTCCCACGATGGACATGCCAATGGGCATACCGGACGCATTGTAGCCGCAGGGTGTGGAAATTGCCGGCAGGGAAGCGATATTGACAGTAACAGTGCAGATATCTGCCTGATACATCTTTGCCGGATCCGAGATATTTTCATTAACGCCATAGGCTACAGTCGGAGAAGTCGGTGTCAGGATCACATCGCAGCTTTCAAAGATATTGGAATATTCAGCGGTGATACGCTGTTTCAATGCCATTGCCTTGCCGTAATATGCATCATAGTAGCCACTGGAAAGGGCATAGTTTCCCAGCAGGATCCGGCGCTTTACTTCATCGCCGAAGCCTTCACTTCTGGAATTGCAGATCAGTTCTTGGAAGGTATCGCCGATCTTGCTGCGGTGACCGTACTTAATGCCGTCATAGCGGGAGAGATTGGACGATGCCTCTGCCGATGCGATCAGATAATATGCAGCAACGGCATATTTCAGGCTGGGCATACTGCATTCTACCAGCTGAGCCCCCATCGCCTCGTATGTCTTAGCCGCATTCAGAACGGCGTCACGTACTTCTGCATCAATACCTTCTGCGTAAAATTCCTTAGGCAGTGCAATCTTCAGTCCCTTGATATCTTTTCCCAATTTTGCTGTGAAATCTTCGGTGCTGCGCTTGGAAACGGTACCGTCATGGGGATCATAACCTGCAATGGCATTCAGCAGCCATGCACAGTCCTTTGCATTTTTTGCGATGGGTCCGATCTGATCCAGAGAGGAAGCGAAGGCTACCAGACCGTAACGGGAAACTCTGCCATAAGTGGGCTTTAAACCGGTAACGCCGCAGAATGCAGCCGGCTGACGGATTGAGCCGCCGGTGTCAGAACCCAGTGCAGCTGCCGCCAGAGAAGCAGATACGCAGGCGGCAGAACCGCCGGAGGAACCGCCCGGTACGCACTCCGTGTTAAACGGATTGCGTGTCTTTGCAAATGCGGATGTCTGTGTCGAACCGCCCATGGCGAACTCGTCCATACTGGTTTTTCCCAGCATGACTGCATCCTGTGCCATCAGCTTTTCCATAACGGTAGCGTTGTAAGGCGGCACGAAGTCCTCCAGCATTTTGGAAGCGCAGGTTGTCCGGATGCCGTCAGTACAGATATTGTCCTTGATGGCAAGGGGAATGCCGCAGAGCATTCCGGCTTCACCAGCATCGATCTTCTTCTGCGCAGCCGCAGCATCTGCCATGGCACGTTCAGATGTTACTGTGATATAGCTTTGGATCGTAT
Source organism: uncultured Ruminococcus sp. (assembly GCF_937915125.1). Lineage (GTDB taxonomy): Bacteria > Bacillota > Clostridia > Oscillospirales > Ruminococcaceae > Ruminococcus_C. The sequence continues at coordinate 24,138 of NZ_CALDMP010000087.1, forward strand.
CATCGAACTTCGCAATGCGATCCAGATAACCCTGCGTCAGCTCCGGTGCGGAAATTTCCTTGCTGTCCAGCATTTTGCGCAGGCGTTCTATTGTCAGTTGCGTAAAATCCATAGTTTTTTGTCCGCCGTTTTCGGCGAACACCTCCTTTATCTCGATTTTGCAGATCATTCTACGACCTTCGGTACAACGAAGCAATTCTCATCGTTGACCGCATTTTGCAGAATTTTTTCTGTGGGGAAGCTGTCAGCCTTGACATCTTCTCTCAGATCGTTCAGATAGATATCCTTATTATCTGCCAGCGCATCATATTCCACATCGATTTCCTTTACGGTATCCATGATCTCAATGATGCTTGTCATTTCTGCTGCCATCTTTTCCATTTCTTCCGGTGTGAAACTGAGCTTTCCCAGTTCTGCCAGATAGGCAATCATCTGTAAATCCAATGCAAACCCTCATTTCTTTTGGTTTTTGAAAAACGCCGCAGGATGCAATCATGTTCGCAGAACTGCGGCATCTTACGATCTGTTTTATTATATCACAATCCTTCTGATATTGCAAGGATTTTCTTTGACAGAAGCATAAAATTCCCGAATTCGAAAAAAATTTCTGGATACAGCTTGATTTTTTCCTGTATTTTCAGTATAATAGAAAATGACAATGCATTAGGCAATACCACACAAAGAGCGCCTGAGGGCTTTGCACGTCACATGCTTGCATATTCTCCGTTATATTTCACAAAAATGCTTATGAATACATAAAATATTCACTGCAATTTTTGTTTCATCTGACGAAAAATCTGGCTGCACATTTGACGGATGATCTTCGTACGGTATTGCCATAGATTGGGAGGATTCATATGCTGACTTTTTCAAAAATGCACGGCATTGGCAATGATTACATCTACATCAACTGCTTTCAGGAAACAGTGACCGATCCGGAAAAGCTCTCGATTTTCATGAGTGATGTCCGGTTTGGCGTTGGTTCTGACGGACTGGTTCTGATCCTGCCTTCGGAGGTCGCAGATTTTCGGATGCGTATTTTCAATGCAGACGGTTCTGAGGCAATGATGTGCGGCAATGCCACCAGATGTATCGGCAAGTATGTTTACGACATGGGTATGACAGACAAGACGGAGGTCTCTCTGGAGACCAATTCCGGGATAAAATATCTGACGCTGTATCCCGGCGCTGACGGCAAGATCGAAAGCGTTAAGGTAGATATGGGAAAGGCGATTCTTGTACCAAGGGAAATTCCTGTAGATTCGCCGCTGGAACGGTTCATTGCACAGCCTGTGACAGTGGATGGTACAGAATATGAAATGACCTGTGTTTCTATGGGAAATCCTCATGCAGTTGTGTTCCTGCCGGAGGTCGATTCGCTGGATCTGGAAAAGATCGGTCCATCCTTTGAGCATCATCCGCTGTTTCCGGATCGGGTGAATACAGAATTTGTCCGGGTGATCGATGATCACACATTGCAAATGCGTGTCTGGGAGCGTGGAAGCGGCGAGACCTTTGCCTGCGGTACAGGTACATGTGCGACTGTCGTTGCCGCTGTCCTGAACGGCTTCTGCAAAAAGGAAGAGGAGATTCTGGTGCACCTGCGGGGCGGAGATCTGCGGATCATCTATCACGAGGATGAAACTGTCACCATGATCGGCCCTGCAACCTATGTGTTTGAAGGAAAAATGGAAGTGCCTGTTCTGTAAATCAAGCACAAAATAATATAAAAGGAGAAGAAATCATGCCTACGATCAATGAAAACTTTTTGAAGCTGGAGAAAAACTATCTGTTCATCAATATTGCCAAGAAAGTGAATGCATTTCTGGCAGAGAATCCGGATGTATCCCTGATTCGTATGGGAATCGGTGATGTGACACTGCCCATTGCACCGGTCTGTGTAGAAGCAATGAAAAAAGGCGCTGAGGAAATGGGCGTCAAGGAAACCTTCAAGGGCTATGAGGACAGCGGTGCAGGTTATGACTTCCTGAAAGAAGCCATTGCCGGCTACTATCAGAAATTTGGTGTTTCTCTGGAATTAGACGAGATCCGTGTAAACGACGGTGCGAAGAGTGACTGCGGCAATATCGTGGATATTTTCGGAGATGACAATATCGTACTGATCACCGACCCGGCTTATCCGGTATACGTGGATTCCAATAAAATGAGCGGCAGAACGGTTATCTATGCTGATTCCAATGAGGAGAACGGTTTTGCGGCAATGCCGGATCCGTCTGTTCATGCAGATCTCATCTATCTCTGCTCGCCCAACAATCCCACTGGTTCTGCTTATACCAGAGCACAGCTGAAAGAGTGGATTGACTACGCAAAGCAGAACAAGGCGATCATCATCTATGACGCTGCATATGAGGCATTTATCACAGATCCGGATGTTCCCCACAGCATCTATGAGGTAGAGGGCGCAAAGGAATGTGCCATTGAAATGTGTTCGCTGTCCAAAACAGCAGGCTTTACTGGTATGCGCTGTGGTTATACCATTGTTCCGCTGGCACTGCATGTCACAGCTTCTGATGGAACCGATGTCAGCATTGCACAGCTCTGGGGAAGACGGCAGGGAACTAAGTTCAACGGCGTTTCCTATCCGGTACAGTGCGCAGCAGCTGCTGTTTTCACAGAAGAGGGACAGAAGCAGATTCACGAGAATATTGCATATTATCAGGAAAATGCCGCAATTATCGCAAAGACCATGGAAGAACTGGGCATCCAGTATACCGGCGGAAAGAATTCTCCCTACATCTGGCTCAAGTGCCCGAATGGTATGTCCAGCTGGGAATTCTTTGACTATCTGCTGCACGAGATCGCTGTTGTTGGTACACCGGGCGAGGGCTTCGGCAAGAACGGTGAGGGTTGGTTCCGCCTGACCGCATTCGGCGACAGAGACAAGACCATTGAGGCGATGCAGCGCATCAAGCAGCTGCTTTCAAAATAAGACAATTGGAGGAAACGAATCATGCGAGCTGTGATTACTGTAATCGGTAAAGACAATGTAGGCATTCTGCACAAGGTCAGCGGTGTCTGCGCAAATTATCAGGCAAATGTTCTGGAAGTGACACAGAGTGTCCTTCAGGATATGTTTGCCATGATCATGATGGTGGACATCACCGGAATGACCACGGATTTTACAAAGCTGAGCGATGAACTGAGCGCACTGGGTGAGGAACTGGGACTGTCCATCCATACCATGCACGAAGATATTTTCAACGCAATGCACCGTATCTGACCGAATTGAATAAGCAGGAGAAATAATAACATGAATAGTACTATGTTTAATGCAGGAGATATTCTGGAGACCATCCGGATGATCCAGGATGAATGTCTGGATATCCGGACGACGACAATGGGAATCTCTCTGCTGGACTGTATTGACCCGGATATCAACAAGGCTTGCGACAAGGTCTATGATAAAATCACGACTAAGGCAGAAAAGCTAGTTGAGACAGGGGAAAAAATTGAAAAGGAATATGGTATTCCGATCATCAACAAGCGTATTTCCGTAACGCCTATTGCTATGCTAGCAGCGGCTTGTCCGGGCGAAAATCCCGTAAAGTTTGCAAAAGCACTGCAGCGTGCTGCGGAAACCTGCGGCGTAAACTTTGTCGGCGGTTATTCTGCACTGGTACACAAGGGATTCAGCGCAGGTGATCTGGAACTGATTCGTTCGATTCCGGAGGCACTGGATGTAACGACACGTCTTTGCTCTTCTGTCAATGTTGGTTCCACCAGAAGCGGTATCAATATGGATGCAGTCCGTATTATGGGTGAGATCATTCTGGAATCGGCAAAGCTGACAGCAGACCGCCAGTGTGTAGGTCCGTCTAAACTGGTGGTATTCTGCAATGCACCGGAGGATAATCCGTTTATGGCAGGTGCTTTCCACGGCGTAGGCGAACCGGATTGTGTCATCAATGTGGGCGTTTCTGGTCCCGGCGTAGTTCGTTCCACCATTTCCAAGTATCCGGATGCTTCCATTGATCAGCTGGCGGATATTATCAAAAAGACAGCGTTCAAGATTACTCGTATGGGTCAGCTGGTCGGCGCAAAGGCGTCGCAAATGCTGGGCGTTCCCTTTGGTATTGTCGATCTGTCTCTGGCACCGACGCCAGCAGTAGGGGACAGCGTGGCACATATTCTGGAGGCAATGGGTCTGGAGGTGTGCGGTACACATGGTACCACTGCGGCACTGGCTCTGCTGAACGATGCAGTGAAAAAGGGCGGCGTTATGGCTTCGTCCAATGTCGGCGGCTTGTCCGGCGCATTCATTCCGGTTTCGGAGGATGCAGGTATGATCGACGCAGCTGTAGATGGCACACTGACACTAACAAAGCTGGAGGCAATGACTTCCGTATGCTCTGTTGGTCTGGATATGATTGCCATTCCCGGCGATGTCGAACCGTCTACGATCTCTGCGATTATTGCAGATGAAATGGCAATCGGCATGGTGAATAACAAGACAACTGCTGTTCGTGTGATCCCAGCTGTTGGTCTGAAGGAAGGCGAAATGCTGGAATTCGGTGGACTGTTCGGCAGTGCTCCGGTTATGCCTGTCAGCACAAAATCTTCGGCGAAGTTCATTTCTCGTGGCGGAAGAATTCCCGCACCTATGCACAGCATTAAAAACTAATGGCACAGAAGAGACAAACAGATATTGTGATCATCGGCGGCGGTGCCTCAGGCCTCGCCGCCGCTGTTGCAGCAAAACGAATTGCACCAAATTTACAGGTGTGCATTGTGGAACGAAATTCACGTGTGGGGAAGAAGATCCTTGCGACTGGAAATGGACGGTGCAATCTGGGAAATACCAATCTGTCCCTCATGCCTTACCATGGCACGTTGACAGAGCTCTTGCCGGAAGTTTTTGCTGCAACACTGGATGCGGAAGCGTTTTTGCAGTCTATGGGATTGTATTGCCGTCATGAAGCAGACGGCAGACTATATCCTCATTCCAATCAGGCGGCATCTGTCCTGGATGCCCTGCGCCTGACGGCGGAACAGATGCAAATCGAAATGTTGTGCGACTGTGCCGTTTTATCATTATCGAAAAACGCAGAGCAGTTTGCAGTAGAAACAGCTCACGGAAAAATAGAAGCAAAGGCAGTGATTCTCGCAGCAGGCGGTATGGCGGCGCCGAAAACCGGTTCTGATGGTATGTTTTTTTCATGGCTGCGTGAGCTGGGACATGGTATGCCAACGTTGCAGCCGGCATTAGTGGCATTTGCAACAGACCCTGAGCTTGTGCGCCCTTTAAAGGGCATCCGTATTGCCGCAAAAGTTAGCGCATGGTCAGGCACCGGAAAACTGCTTGGGGAAGAACCCGGGGAAGTGCAGTTTACAGAACGCGCCTTGTCTGGTATTTGTGTTATGAATCTTTCAGCGCAATGCACAGTGGAAAATCCGGCTGTTTTATCTCTGAATCTTCTGCCGGAGTATTCGCAGGAACAGGTGATTTCCCTTCTCTGGGAAATTTACGCTGTACGGACAGAGTGGACACTGGAGAATTGGCTGACAGGTCTGTTTCCCAAAAAAATCGGTGTGCAGCTGCTGCGTGCAAGTCATATTTCGCTGCCATTGGATGCACCGGTTTATCGTGTGACACCTCAGGAACTGGAACAGCTTGCGGTGCAATGTCAGGCATGGCGGTTTCCGGTTCTATCCCGTGGCAGCTGGCAAGAAGCGCAGGTCACAGCCGGGGGTATTCCATTGGCGGAAGTAGATCCTATGCTACAATCAAAAATGACAGGAGGATTATATTTTGCTGGTGAGATTTTGGATCTGCACGGAGACTGCGGCGGTTATAATCTGAATTGGGCATGGCGTTCCGGACAATTTGCTGGACAAAATGCAGCACGTGCTCTCATGGAGCGAGATCAGGAAGGAGTGTGAGGGATATGATCAAACTGACAAATCTGGCAATGCCCCTTGGATTCACGGAAAAGCAGCTGCATCAGGCTGTTGCAAAGAGACTGCATGTAACAAGAGAAGATATCCTGTACATACAGTACTTGAAAAAATCCATTGATGCACGGAAAAAACCACATATTTCCGTGGTATTGGCACTTGCTTTAGAACTTAGAAATGAAGCAGCGGCTCTCAGAAAAATGGCATCGGACAAGGATGTGCAGCCCTATACACCATATCAATATCACATTCCGCAATGTCAGCTGTCGGATGCAAGACCGGTGGTGGTTGGTTTCGGTCCGGCAGGCATGTTTGCGGCGTTGCTTCTGGCAAAAGCTGGTCTATGTCCACTGGTGTTGGAACGGGGCGCATGTGTAGAGGAACGTCAGAATGATGTGGCGAGATTCCGGCAGACAGGCTGCCTTGATCCGGAAAGCAACGTGCAGTTCGGCGAAGGCGGTGCGGGTACGTTTTCGGACGGAAAGCTAACCACAGGAATTAAAGATTCCCGGATTCGCTTTGTACTGGAAACATTTGTGTCCTGTGGCACACCGGAAGAAATTCTCTATCTGGCAAAACCGCATATCGGTACGGATAACTTGATCGGTGTCGTCCGGACAATGCGTGAAACGATACAGCAATGCGGCGGAGAAATCCAGTTCCATGCATGTCTAAAAGAATTGAAGCAAAGAGATGGAAAACTCGTTGGTCTGGTCTACGAAAAGGATGGAGAATGTCGCGAAATTGCTGCAAATCATTGCATTCTTGCCATAGGACACAGTGCACGAGATGTGTTTTCCATGCTGTATAACAGTGGTATCCAGTTGACCCAGAAAAATTTTGCTGTCGGTGTTCGTATAGAACATCCCCAGAAATGGCTGGATCATGCCATGTATGGCAGGGAAGCAACACCGCCGGAACTGCCTGTTGCTGATTATAAGCTGGCAGTGCATCTTCCGAACGGACATAGTCTGTACACATTTTGCATGTGTCCGGGTGGGGAAGTTGTTGCGGCATCATCGGAACCTGGCAGATTGGTTGTCAATGGCATGAGCAATTATGCCAGAAATGGTTCCAATGCCAACAGTGCTCTGCTGGTCGGCATTTCTCCGGCTGAGTTACAGGATTCTCATCCGCTGGCTGGTGTGGCTTTTCAGAAACAGCTGGAAGAGTCTGCATTTCAAGCTGGCGGAGGTAATTATTTTGCACCGGTATGCTGCGTGGGAGATTTTTTAGCCGGACAAACACCGAAAACGCTTGGATCTGTTGTACCCACATATCGTCCCGGTGTGACATTGTGTGCGCCGAAATCCTATCTGCCGTCGTTTATTGTGGAAACCTTGAGAAATGGTATACCTGCTATGGATCGAAAAATCTTCGGGTTCGCAATGCCGGATGCTGTATTGACTGGCGTGGAAAGTCGCAGTTCGTCACCAGTACGAATCGTCCGGAATGAAACGTGCGAATCAGTATCGCTGCAAGGTTTATATCCGTGCGGCGAAGGTGCAGGTTATGCCGGCGGTATCACATCAGCGGCGGTGGATGGTATGCGATGCGCAGAGCAGATCATCCGGCGGTATCAATGACAGGGGATGCAAAATATCCCCAAAATGCAATTGCACCAAATACAAATTTGGCGCAATTAGAAGTGCGAAAAAACAGGGAAGGAGTTTATAAACATGGAAATTGACCGTACTCAATGCCCCGACTTTTTTCTGGATTATATTTTGTATATCACTGTCACGAAATCACTTTCCAGCCGGACGGTGCAGGAATACTATTTAGATATTCGGCTGTTCCTCAAGTATCTTCGTATGATGCAGGATCCGCAGTATCAGGATATGGATGATTTACAGCAGATTCCGATCCGGGATATGCGGGTTTCTATGCTGGAGCAAGTTCAGCTGCAAGATCTGTACAATTATTTATACTATGTAACTGAGGAACGTGAAAATCACGATCGTGCCCGCGGCAGAAAGGTTTCAGCACTGCGGAGCTTCTTTGGCTATCTGTTTCATCATCAAAACGTTATCTCACACGATCCTACAGAACGTCTGGAATTGCCGTCTCCAAAGAAAACGCTGCCTCGTTATCTGACCTTAGAGCAAAGTCAGCAGCTGCTGCAATCACTGGATACAGCGTATCCGGAACGGGATTATTGCATTCTGACCTTATTTTTGAACTGCGGGATTCGATTGAGTGAGTTAGTCGGACTTAACTTAACAGATATTAACATGAAAGAAGCAAAAATGCGTGTACTCGGTAAAGGCAATAAAGAACGTATGGTTTACTTGAATGATGCGTGTATGGATGCGCTGCAAGCATACTTAAAAGTGCGGGAATTGCCGGAAGGTTCTACAGAAAAGGCAGTTTTTCTCAGCAAACGCCATACACGGATCAGCAAGCGGCGTGTACAACAAATCGTGGAAACTGCGCTAGAACAGGCAGATCTGGGCGGACAGGGTTATTCAACCCATAAGTTGCGCCATACGGCGGCAACGCTGATGTACCAGTATGGAAATGTTGACGCATTAACCTTGAAAGAGGTACTGGGACATGCCAGCACTTCAACAACTGAGATTTATACGCATTTATCAAATCAGATTTTAAAACATGCCACGGACAGTTCTCCCCTGGCACATTTTGAAAAGCAAAAAAAAGAGGGGGAGGAGGAAAATCACTGACTCCCCCACTTCCCTTCCTTATTTTGAAGTAATTTCCTATTGAAAAATAGAGCTGCTGCACCTTTCCACAAGGATGCAGCAGCTCATAAAAATATCGGTCAGGTAACCGCTTATAAGGGGTTCTTAGATAAATAGTTTTGACTAACTAAACTAGGATGCTTCTAAGGAAAAAATAAATGCGCCTATAAGAATAACTTTTTATATCTTATCAAACCATTTTTTCTTCCACCAATTGTCGAATGTGTGGCATGCACACTCGCAGCAATAAACGATCCCCTTTTTCATTACACGAAAAATTCCTCACATACCAGATTCAACATCCCATTTCAGCGAACCGGAACGATATAGATAATCTCCCGGAGTAACTATTCAGTCCCTACACCAGAATCACACTGGACTCACCGAACTTGTGACAGCAGTGTACGGAAAGCAGGTTGTGAGCTGTGATATCAACATCTACAACAGCGTCTATGACGTAACGTGTTTCTTTCGCCTTGGCTGCTGCGCATAATGAGGGCAGCCGGCGAAGTCGGAATGAAGATGATTTTCCGTATGATATGATCCGGGGCTGAAAGAACCGTAAGATATGAACCGTTGTAACCGCTCTGACTGCCCGGTTTTTTACCGCTCTTCTTTCTGAGGCTGCGGTTCTTGTTTATAGGCTTCCTGAATCCGTGGGGGTTCATTCCGAAAAAACCGTCGATCCATTGTGTTGCAACGGGTTCAATGGTTTTTCTGCATTGCTTTTTCTCACCCATGAGTGAAGCCCAAATTGCCCTCAACGCCTTGTGCGTAAATGGCTTCAGCGTTTTTGGCAACCCGAGTTTTACGGATTCAGATCCCTATCAGATACCAATGTGAAAGCGTGTTGCCAGGCGTCACCAATCCTGGAATGAATTTTTATGCCGATACCGTCCGGCGGTTTTTCTGGTTTTCACTCCGTTTTGGAACGCAAAGTCGATCTGCCCTGTCTCAGTCGTGATGCATACCTTGCGGGGACCGTGACCCAACTGCTCCGGCACATTTGTCCGTATTCCTCTGGAACGGCGAGGATCTGAGTGATCTGCTGCAGCGACATGGCGCTTGCGCTCCGTATTGCAGAATACAGAATATTCTTCTTCAGTTCCGTCCACATAACACTGAATTTGACCGGTTTTTGAGGAAATATCCAGCGTTTCAGTCACGCCCACACCGTAGCAGTTCACCTTGCATAGATTGCCTCGAATGTCAATTTTAGTGGTTTCCACATTCTCCAACAGTATCTCCCCCGCATCGGAGGATACGCCCAAGTTGCCTGGAAATTTCAGGTCACTTAGGTGTACGCTCTCCGACCTGGATTGGATAATAGCTTTGCCCGTAAAACTCTCCGGCAGTTTAATAAGCAGCTGATCGTCCTTTTTCAGATTGATAAGAGCCAGCGTTCCATAAATACCAATCGCTGCATGGTCGATCAGTTTGAGCGTATTGCCCTCCTGCTTCACCTCCAAGCTGCGCATAGTGGTGTCCCGCCAACTCAGTTCAATTTTATCCGTGGCGGAGCCCATGACCCGGATGGCAAACAGCTTGCAGTTTACCTCCAATCGCTCAATCTCCGTCACCGGATATTCTACATACTCAAGTCCCATGATTATTCATCCTTTCTGTGAAAATAAGAATTAATGAAAAGATTAATGAACGCATAGCAGATACCGCCTGCCACAAGAATGGCATAGCACAAAAACGGGTTTAAGCCCAGTGCCGCTACGGAGGTGACAATGGCCAGGAAAGCCACAATGCTGAAAGCAACAGTCTTGCAGACCTGTATTCTTTGCTTAATGCGATGAACCCTGTACCGTTCCTGAAATGGCTCCGGCAGTTTCAAAAGCATTTCCTGAAATAACTGCTCTGAAACCGATCTTTCGGACAAATACTGCTGGACAAGTTCCAGCCGTTTCTCCAACTCGATCCGCTCTGAGCTCTTGTCAGGATCAGTAGCCTGCCAAATGTCCAGAATATCCCGGATTTTCCGCGTCTTCGCCGCCGTATCCAGATGGCTCTCTCGATAGGAGAGAAGGAACTCTACCAGAACCAGACACTCCATCAGGGCGTACCCGCCCAGATAGACCCCATACAGCAGTTTGCTCCGGCCGGTAGAATCCATGAGCTTTGTCAGTGCAGGGAACACGGTAATGACGAACATCAATGCCACATTCAGGATATAGTTGGGGATGCTTGCCGACGAGGTGTTGATCGTCAGAGTGGTATGGATGCTCCAAACACTTGCCAGAGCCAAAAAACTGATGAGATACACCGTGATCTCTTTCAGCAGAAGAATGAACGCCGCCCAGTCAAATACAGATGTAACGGGAACGGAAATCTCCAATGCCATCATGGTCATGGCGATGGCGACCACGCCATCAAACAGGGCGTCAAGCCGTGGGTGAGTACGCTCGGTCAGGTTCTTTAGCTGCCGCTGTTTCCACACATTCAAAGTAATCACCTCCTTTTGTCCAACTAAGGGTTGATTATCCTACCTTCGTATGATATAATTATACTGGAAGTCATGTAGAAATACAATCAGCAGTTTTTGTGAAAAAGGTTGGATAACCAACTCTTTCAGTCAAATAGGTTGAATAGGAGGACTTAGCGTGGAACAACAGCGAATGAATTATAATGACCTACGGGTGCTAAAGACGGAAAAGCTGATTCGCGGTGCATTTCATGAGTTGGCACAGGAAAAACCCATCTCAAAAATCACAGTGAAGGAATTGGTGAAGCGGGCGGAGATCAACAAGACCACTTTTTACGCCCACTATGAAACCATTCAAGACCTAATCGACACCTTGGAACGGGAGACTATCGTCTACATTGTGGATAACATGGGCAGTGTGACTCGGCTTTTAGAGGAACCGGAACGATTCATTGATGACCTGTATCATGCTCTGGCTGATTGCCGCATTAACTCCATTTCACACATCAATCCCAACCACACTGATTTTACCAGGCGGCTGAATCAAAGCATCCATAAGGCATTGGAAGAAAAAGAAGTAGATGTTCGGCAGCATCAGCAGATGCGAATTTTGATTCTCTTCATCGTCAGCGGACTTCTGGGTCTGCTACGGAATCCATCGCCCACAGAGGAAACAAACTTGGCATTTATCAAGAAGTTCGTGAGGAATGGGTTGGGATAAGCGAATAAGGCGTAATAGCTCTTGATACTGTAAAAATTGATACAAGCAATAAAACCATTCGTGAGATAACAGATGAAATTATGGCACTTTGATATTGATACCTTCCAGTGTACGCACAGACAAAACCGAATCCCTTACCCCGTAACGGTGCATACGGCATCGTTATGAGGGGTGTGCATTTTTCACCTGTGCGGGTGCATCGTTACGGGATAAAAAGGCTTTACCGTTATGTTGTATCATTTATATGACGGCAACCGATCCGTTTACGGGTACAGGCACATTCATCGTGCGTGTTGGTGATACGTACTTCTATTATATCACTTTTCTGAATAAAAACAAAGACGGCATCCTCCCAATTTCATGTTGGGAGGATGCCGCTTTCATTTTAGCTTATGTATATGCCGTCCCCACAGAGCCATCTGCACGGACTTGAGAGCCACCCTTGCTGGATTTTGAGAGTCACTCTGCCGGAGAGTAGAGCAGCCCGAGAAAAGGTGATATAATATCATAAGCACACAAATTGGTGTGACTTTGATATTAGGAGGTTGTAAAAAGTCAAGTAAACCATACAACAATTCGCCAGAAAGTGTACAAAAAGTAT
>NZ_CALDMP010000088.1 GCF_937915125.1 uncultured Ruminococcus sp.
ACAGCCCTTTGTTGCGTAAACCTTTGCGCCACCTAAAGCAGGGGAACTCTCTGTGCTTAAATCCTGTCCCCAGACCGAGCTGTTTTCTCCCTGTGAAAGGAGATAAGCCACCTCGCCGCTGCCAAACTGCGTTTCGGTTTTGCCGCCGTTTTCGTCTGCTGTATCTGAAAGGGAATAGCAGTTTGTGATTGTGCCGTAATTACCTGCACACACGCCGCCAATCAATGATGCATTTCCTTCTGCGCTGATATTGCCTGAGTATAACAATTTATAATTGCGCCTTCATTATATCCGCAGATACCTCCGGCAGAAGCTTTACGATACACTGAAATTACTACACCTGCATTATAACAATTTGTGATGATACCGCCGTTTGCTCCGCACACGCCGCCAACATAGTCATTTCCTCTGAAATATGCGTCAGCAATACCAACACCGGAAACCTTGCCGCCGCTTTTTATGCTGCCAAACAAGCCGACATAACTTGTATCTGAATCATTGAAATACAATCCGCTTACTGCATATCCCTGTCCGTCAAATGTGCCGGTGTATTTGTTTGAACTGTTACCGATAGGCGTCCAGTCAATCCAGTTCTCTGCCTTTACACCGCCACAGTTTGCAACATCACCTGTGTTCACGGTAATATCAGCAGTAAGGACAGCGTTTATTCCTGTATTTCCGCTGTTAACCTGCTGTGCAAGCCAGTAAAGCTGACCTGCATTTCCAATTTCGTAAACGCTGTCTGTGTCGCTGTCTGTTGCAGGCTCATATGCGCCGCAGATTGAACAGAAGCCGTTTTCATCATAGGTGTGATTATCCGCTGTGATTGTACAGCTGATCGTATTTGTGCCAAGGTCGCCGTCAATATCATAGGTATATGTGGCTATGCAGTCAGTAACGAGGAGATAACCGTTTTCAATAGTGCTTCCCTGAAGGTCAGACACCATATCCGCATTTATGCCGTAATCAGCAAGGCAGATAACGGTCGTTTTTTCTGTGAACGGTAAAAGCGGTGAAACATATAAAGTCGAAATACTGCCTGCTGCATTGACTGCAATTAATGGGTTGTCTTTGCAGTTCAGTTTTGTCAGTAACGTATTCTGGCTCAAATCCAGGCTCGTCAGCTGATTGTCGTAGCAGTACAGATATTTCAGTGCAGCATTCTTGCTCACATCAAGGCTCGTCAGCTGATTGGAGTAGCACCACAGTGTTGTCAATACTTTATTCTGGCTCACATCAAGGCTTGTAAGCTGATTGTTATAGCAGTACAGACTTGCCAGTGCTGAGAAATGCTCCACGCCGGTCAGGTCGGTAATTGCCATACCATTCACATTAATGGCGGTCACTTCCGCTATTTCTTCTGCGTTCAGAATGCCGTCACCGCTGGTGTCGCAGTATTCCTGCACATAGCTGCGGAAATTTGCGTCCGGGAAGGTGGTTTTGTTAATTTCCACCATGGGAGCGCTGATGGTACAGCTGATGGTCTTCGTACCGTTCTCGCCGTCAATGTCATGGGTATAGGTCGCTGTATCAGCCGTTATCAGAAGAAAGCCGTTTTTAATTGTTCCGCCCGTCAGGCCGGAAATCATCTCTTCCCTGATGTCGTAATCCGCAAGGAAAATACTGAACGACTCCGCTGTGAAAGCGGCCAGATTATTACCCTTGAAATCGGAGATTTGTTTTGATGCATTCACTGCAAGCAGCGGATTTTCGTAGCAGTACAGGTCTTCCAGTGCTGTACAATCGCTCAAATCCAGGCTCGGCAACTGATTACTTTCGCAGTATAGAGATTCCAGGGCTGTACAATCGCTCACATCCAGGCTCTGCAGCTGATTGTTGTTGCATTCCAGATATGACAGTGCTGTACACCCGCTCACATCAAGGCTTGTAAGCTGATTGTAGTAGCACTTCAGTTTTGTCAGTGCTGTACACCCACTCACATCAAGGCTCGTCAGCTGAGTGTTGTAGCAATCCAGTCTTGTCAGTGCAGTACACCCGCTCACATCCAGGCTCGTCAGCTGATTGCTGTGGCAGTACAGTGTTGTCAGTGCTGTAAACCCGCTCACATCCAGGCTCGTCAGCTGATTGGAATTGCAGTTCAGTGTTGTCAGTGCTGTGAAATACTCCACGCCGGTCAGGTCGGTGATTCCCTTACTCTGCACATCAATGGAAGTCACCGCCGCAATTTCCTCTACGGACAGATTGTCGTCACTATTGGTGTCGCAGTTTTCCTGCACATAGCTGCGTTATAAAATATCAATAAATTCTTTACCAATCGTATTGACAGATTCTCTTTTTTGTGATATAATCGGATTGAGCAATTAATTCTGATAGGTGAGGTAACTGTATGGGTGCAATGAATGTGAAAGCACATGAAGCCAAGAGAACGCATATCATGGTAAAATGTTTTGAATGTTATGCAGAGCATGGTCTCGGCAGTGTCGGAATCAAAGGACTTGCAGAGGCGTGCGGGATTTCTTCGGGAAATTTGTATTTTTATTTCGATAATCTCGATGATCTGATTATTCAGTCCACTGAATATTGCATGAGCAAGGTAGAAGATGACTTCATGGCGAAAGCACCTACCAAGGTGTCAGACTTATGGCGTTTTATTGATGAGATTCCCTACTGGACAGCTGAAAAGCATGGAAAGAAGTACCGCCTGATGTATCAGATCTATACGCATCCGAAATACAGAGAATACGGTCAGAAATTCTTTGCGGGTGTTAATCTGCGATACACAGAATATGCGAAACAGTTAGAGGGCAAATTGGGGATTCCTTATCAGAAACTGACCGGGCTGATTTTTATTCTCGTTCGTGCCAGCGTTCACTATGCATTGTTTGAGGACGAATTTTACCTCAAATCACAGATTGCAGTGCTGAAAGAGAGCCTGGAATTATTGATTGAAAAGTATAATTCCGGGGTTCAGTCAACGGAAATAGGTGCTGATACATAAGATGCCGTCAGCAAATTCATGAGAGGAGGGCTTTTTCGGCAGAAATATATTCATATTGGCGATAAGCCGAAATATAATATATAGCAGCAATGCCGAGCGCTGCGTATATGAAATATCCTGATTATATTTAAGAGGAGGAATACTTATGGAAAGGCAAACAAGTTTTTCAAAGCGAATTTTTAGTATCATGCTAAGTCTGCTTATGGTTTTGTCCATGCTGCTGTATTTCCCCGGTGGAACATTCAGCAATATGGGCTTTGGACTGAAAGCAAATGCAGAGGGTAACACAAATGATTTCACTCTTTCTGCGGTAACCGGCGATCCCAAGGGCAACAGCAATGAAAAATACACAAACTTATTTGACGGCGATACCGGAACAAAATGGTGCTGTGGTTTCAGCGGCTCTGCCTATGTGATCTTCAAGGCATCGGAGCCGGTCAAGCTCAGCAAATATTCAATCGCAACTACAAATGATACAATTGATTGTCTCGGAAGAAACCCGCTGGAATGGACGCTTTCTGCCTGCATGAATTATGCGGACGAAAACACTTCATGGACAGTAATCGATACTGTTACAGATGGCAGCTTGCCAGCTGAAAATGAAACGTATACTGATTTCGATTTAGCAGAAACCACTTCGTTTTATCAGTATTTCAAGCTTGAAATCACAAAGATTAATAACGGTGACATTTTGCAGATCAGCGAGATTGCACTGAAGGATTATACACTGTGTGAGCATCAGTGGGAAGCTACAGGCGAAACAATCGCTCCAACCTGTACAGAGAGTGGCTATAACGTTGCATATTGCCCCTTATGTCAGGGAACAAGAAACGTACCAACAGTAGATGCTTTAGGGCACGATTTTGTTGGCGAGGTATGCACTCGCTGTGGGGTGGTAGACACAAAACCCAGAGAGCCTGCAACAGACGACAATGGTGTGTATCAGATCGGGACAGCAGCGGAGCTTTACTGGTTTGCAGGGCTTGTAAACGGGGATGCAAGCGTGTGCGACTATGACGCAACGGATAATCCGACCGGCACAAAGCAGAACAAATCAGCAAACGCAGTCCTCACGAACGATATTACCGTGAACAGCAATCTGCTTGGTTCTCTGACTTATGACGTTGACGGCAATGTAGCAAACGGCACGAGCTTCATAAGCTGGACGCCCATCGGCAAATACGACGACTCATACAGGTACAAGGGCACATTTGACGGAAAGGAATATACCGTCAAAGGCTTGTATTTCAATGATACAGATGAAACAACCGGAAAATATGTCGGCTTGTTCGGCTACGTAGGAAGCGGCGGAAAGGTTTCCAATGTGGGCGTTGTGGATTCCTATTTCAATGGTTACATGTATATTGGCGGCGTGTGCGGCAAGAATGCCGGCGAAATCACAGACTGCTATCACATCGGCGAAGTCGGCGGTCATTCTTATGTGGGCGGCGTGTGCGGAGAAAATATCGGCGTTTCCATCACAGGCTGCTATCACACGGGCAAAGTCACCGCAACTAGCGCTGATGCTGAAGTCGGCGGCGTGTGCGGAATGAATTATGGAAGCACCATCAGAAACTGCTATAACACAGGCGAAGTCAGTGCAAGCGGCAGTGATCCAAAAGTCGGCGGTGTGTGCGGTTATAATAATGTTTATCAAGGAACAGCAACAATCACAAATTGCTATAACACCGGCAAGGTCAGTGCAACTAGTAGTGGAGACGTCGGCGGCGTGTGCGGCTATAATAGTAGTATCACCGAAAACTGCTATAACACCGGCGCAGTCAGTTCAAACGGCGACTATGGTTATTCCGGCGGCGTGTGCGGGCAAAGTAGTGGCACCATCACAAACTGCTATAACACCGGCGCAGTCAGCAGTATAAGAATTGCGGGCGGCGTGTGCGGATATAATTCGAATGGCACCATCAAAAACTGCTATAACATCGGCACAGCCAGCGCGAGCAGCAAAATTAACCCCAAGGCCAGCGGCGTATGCGGATCTAACAGCGGCACCGTCACAAACTGTTATTACCTTGATGTCAAAGAAACAGACACAATTGATGGTACAACGTTCAAAACCACAGCGAAGTTCCAAAACGGCGAGGTGGCGTATCTCCTCCAGGCTGGTCAGACAGCAGACGGAGAAGGAAATATTCCGGAAGTCTGGGGACAGAGCATAGGCACAGATCCGTACCCTGTTTTAGGCGGCGCAAAAGTATATGCTCCCACAGGCTGTGTTATATATAATAACAGCGGTGACACAAGCCCAAAGGAACACGCTAATGATAACGGCACCTGCAAGAACTGCGGCGAGTATATGCCGGCAGTCTTCAATGAAACCGAAAACTGCTACGAAATCTCTAATGCAGGTCAGCTTTACTGGTTTGCAGGACTTGTAAACGGTACGCTTAGCGGAGTGACAAAGAAAACCTCTGCCAACGCAGTACTCACGGCAGATATTACCGTGAACAAGGACATCAGCACAAATCCAATTTCCTGGGCACCCATAGGTGACGACGACAAATACACTGGCACATTTGATGGACAGGGACACACCATCAGCGGCTTGTATTTCAATGATGCAAAAGCAGAAGGTGTGGGCTTGTTCGGCCGCATCGGAGACGGCGGCAAGGTTTCCAATGTGGGCGTTGTGGATTCCTATTTCAGCGGCTATGATTATGTGGGCGGCGTGTGCGGATTGAATTTCGGCGCCATCACAAACTGCTATAACACCGGCGAAGTCCTTGCGAGCTACGATGCTGCTCATGTGGGTGGCGTGTGCGGAGAAAATTGGAAAGGCACCATCACAAACTGCTACAATACCGGCAAGGTTAGCGGTTCAGATTGTGTGGGCGGCGTGTGCGGATACCAAGTATATGGCACCATCACAAACTGCTATAACACCGGCGAAATCCTTGCAAGCGGCAGTAAATTAAGAGTCGGCGGCGTGTGCGGCTATAATGACTACGAGGGTTCCATCACAAACTGCTATTCTCTGGAAACAGAGGATGGTCTAAGTGCAGTGGGAATGAACGATAGTTCCAGCAATGCAAAAACCAAAACCGCCGAGCAGTTCCAGAGCGGTGCGGTTTGCTATCTTCTGAACGGCGCAGACGATGTGTTCACCTGGCGGCAGAATCTGGAAACAGATGCTGCTCCTGTACTGGACGAAACCCACGGAAAAGTCTATGCAAGCACACCCTGTCCGGCAGAGTACACAAACGATGCGCTCAATATCCCGAATATCAAACATAGCTTCAAGGATGGTATGTGCAGCGTCTGCGGTGCATATGAAAGCGAACCGGAACTGAAGGACGGCGTATACCAACTGAAAACCAAGGGAGACCTCTACTGGTTCGCCGAACAGATAAACAGCGGTAATACCGATCTGGACGCTGTGCTGGTCAATGACATCACCGTGAACACTGGGACAATGTCCGAGAGTACCAGAGGTGCAATGGAATGGACACCCATCGGCAACGATTCAAACAAATACACCGGCACATTCAACGGACAGGGACACATCATCAGCGGTTTGTATTTCCATGATGAAAGTGCATATTATGTCGGCTTGTTCGGATATGTAGGAAGCGGCGGCAAGATTTCCAATGTTGGCGTTGTGGATTCCTATTTGAGCGGCAGAGCTTGTGTCGGCGGTGTATGCGGCATGAATGAAGGCACCATCACAGGTTGCTATAACACCGGCATAGTCCGTGCAGGCAGTGGTTCAGAATGTGTGGGCGGCGTGTGCGGCGTGAATGAAGGCACCATCACAGGCTGCTATAATACTGGCGAAGTCAGCGGCGAAATGGGCGTCGGCGGCGTGTGCGGATATAATGGCGGCGAAACAACCAAATGCTATAACACCGGCATAGTCCGTGCAGGCAGTGGTTCAGAATGTGTGGGCGGCGTGTGCGGCGTGAATGAAGGCACCATCACAGGCTGCTATAATACTGGCGAAGTCAGTGGCGAAATGGGCGTCGGCGGCGTGTGCGGATATAATGATAGAGGCACCATCACAAACTGCTATTACCTTGAAACCTGCAACGCAGAGGGTACAGAGTTTACTGCCACCGAGGGCACAGCCAAAACGGCTGCCCAGTTTGCCAGCGGTGAGGTCTGCTATCTTCTGAACGGCGCAGACAATGTGTTCGCATGGCGGCAGACCATCGGCGAGGATGCTCTTCCGGTATGGGATCAGACTCATGGAAAAGTCTATGCAAGCTATCCCTGCCCTGCGAAATTCTCCAACACCAAGGCAGGCATTCCCACAGTAGAGCATAACTTCCAGGACGGCATTTGTACCGTCTGCGGTGCGTTTGAAATCGAACCGGAACAGATAGACGGTGTATACCAGCTGAAAACAGTAACAGACCTCTACTGGTTCGCAGAACAGGTAAACAGCGGTAATACTGACCTGGACGCAGTTCTGGTCAATGACATCACCGTGAACACCGGGGAACTGTCCGAAAGCACCACAGATGCAAAGGTATGGACGCCCATCGGCAACTACAACAACCAGTACACTGGTACATTTGATGGACAGGGACACACTGTCAGCGGCTTGTACTTCAATGATGCAAACGCAAACTATGTTGGCATGTTCGGTTATGTAGGAATCGGCGGCAGTGTTTCCAATGTTGGCGTGGAAAACTCCTATTTCAACGGCAATAATTATGTAGGCGGCGTGTGCGGCGTGAATATTGGCGAAATCACAGACTGCTATAACAGCAGCGTAGTCAGTGCAAGCGGCAACAATACCTATGCCGGCGGCGTGTGTGGAGAAAATTATAAAGGCACCATTACAGACTGCTATAACACCGGCGAAGTCAGCGGCTACGATTGTGTCGGCGGCGTGTGCGGATATAATGGTGAAGGCACCATCACAAACTGCTATAACACCGGCGCAATCAGTGCAACTGGTGAAGATGCAGAAGCCGGCGGCGTGTGCGGATATCATGATAATAATGGCACCATCGCAAACTGCTACAACACCGGCGAGGTCAGCGGTTCACAATATGCCGGCGGCGTGTGTGCAGTCCAATATAATTGCACCATCACAAACTGCTACAACACTGGGGCAATCAGCGGTTCAGGATATACCGGCGGCGTGTGCGGATACCAATATAGAAGCACCATCAAAAACTGCTATAACACAGGGACAGTTAGCGGCTACAATTATGTTGGCGGCGTGTGCGGATATAATTCGAATTGCACCATCAAAAACTGCTATAACACCGGCGCAATCAGTGCGACTGGTAAAGATGCAGAAGTCGGCGGCGTGTATGGTTACCAATATAAAAGTACCATCACAAACTGCTACTACCTCGCCGCAACAGAGGACGAGAACGGCGGCAAAACCTCTGATCAGTTCCACTCTGGTGAAGTGGCATATCTCCTTGCCCATGGCACAGACGGTGAGGTCTGGGGACAGGATCTGTCCAAGGACACCAACTACCCGGCATTCAACGCCCTCAAGGTCTACAAGGCAACTGTGGACGGCAATACCAAGTACCACAACCACACTGAAAGCACTTGCGAATACTGCGGCGAGCTGATGGAGCCGGCGTTCAAAAACGGTGCATATCAGATCAGCACAAAGGAAGATCTCTACTGGTTTGCGGAATATGTCAACAGCGGCAATACTTCTGCAAACGCAGTCCTCACGGCAGATATTATCGTGAACGAAGGCAATGTCTCCGGCTGCAACGGCGTAAAGGCAGAGGGTTGGGTGGACTGGACGCCCATCGGTAACAACTCGAACAAATACACCGGCACATTTGACGGACAGGGACACGGCGTCAGCGGTTTGTATTTTAATGATGAAAGTGCAGAATATGTTGGCTTGTTTGGCTTCTTCGCATCTGGCAAGATTTCTAATCTGGGTGTGGAAAATTCCTATTTCAAGGGCAACAAGTATATTGGCGGCGTGTGTGGACGAAATGAAGGAACCACCATCAACTGCTATAACACCAGCACAATCAGCGGTTTAGAAAATGTGGGCGGTGTGTGTGGAGAGAACTACATAACCGTCACAAACTGCTACAACACCGGTACTGTCAGTGCAAGCGGCAACAACTCTTGGGTGGGCGGTGTATGTGGAGCTAATTATAGCGGCACCATCGCAAACTGCTATAACACCGGCGCAATCAGTGGAGCGGTTCGTGTCGGTGGCATATGCGGATCCAATTCCGATGAAATCATAAACTGCTATAACATCGGTGCAGTCAGCGGAACTGACAATAACGCTCTTGTTGGTGGACTGAGTGGTTATAATGGCAGAACCATCACAAACTGCTACTACCTGACAGACACAGCTGAACAAGCTGTTGAAGAGGATAACAGCGGAACAACATATGATGACGCATCCAAAGACGAAACCGCTTTCCACTCCGGCGCAGTTACGATTCTCCTTGCAAGCGGCACTGACGGCGAGGTCTGGGGACAGGATCTGTTCGTGGAAACCAGCTATCCGGAACTGGGTGCACCCAAGGTCTACGGTGACGGCACGACTATCGTATACCACAACCACACCAACAGCACATCCTTCATCTGCCCGTACTGCGATGAAGTTGCTCTTTCCAAGCCGGAGCAGATCGGCGGCGTATACCAGATCAGCAACGCACAGGAGCTGTACTGGTTTGCGGATAAAGTAAACAACGACAACGAAAACTATGGCAGTGCAAACGCAGTCCTCACGACAGATATTACCGTGAATGAGGGAACTATCACAGCGGATTCCACAAGTGCGACACCCTGGACGCCTATCGGCAAATCTGAAAGCCAATACAACGGCACATTTGACGGACAGGGACACACCGTCAGCGGTTTGTATTTCAATGATGAAGTTACAGATTATGTCGGCTTGTTCGGCTATGTAGGAAGCGGCGGCAGCGTTTCCAATGTTGGCGTTGTGGATTCTTATTTCAAGGGCAACAGTTATGTTGGCGGCGTGTGTGGATGTAATAATTCGGGCACCATCACAAACTGCTATAACACAGGCGCAGTCAGCGGAGAAAGTAATGTCGGCGGCGTGTGCGGAAAAAATGATGGCATTATCACAAACTGCTACAACACCGACTTCGTTGATGCAAGAAATTATGATGCATATGTTGGTGGCGTGTGCGGCGTAAATAACGGCACCATCAAAAACTGCTATAATATTGGTTCCATCAGAGACAGTTACGGTGAAGGCGGCGTGTGCGGAAAAAATGAGGGCATCATTATAAACAGCTACTGTGAATCCTTTATGGCTACCAATATCCTTGGACCAGATGGGGATGGTTCAGCATATGATGTCGCATTCCAATCCGAAACAGCATTCCACTCCGGCGAGGTGGCATATCTCCTTGCAAAGGGCAATTCCATCTGGGGACAGGATCTGACCGCTGAGGACAGCTATCCCACCCTGAATGGCGCAGCGGTTTATCTGACCAGCGGCTGTATCGGTTATAGCAACAGCAAGACAGCTCACACTGACCATACTTATGATGAAGATGGGATCTGTTCCGTATGCGGTGCGGAAAGTGACGATCCCATGATCCGGCTGACCATTGACGAGCCGGCAGAGATTGCTTACACTGGCGAGGCACTGGATCCGGCAGAACTGGTAAAATCTGACAGCACTGGTGCTATGACCTTCACCTGGAAATCCGGCGAAAAAGTGCTGGAGGAAGCTCCCACGGAATTGGGAGAATATGAGCTGATCGTGTCCATTCCGGCCACACGTTATTACGGCGAGGGAACCAAAACTTTCACTATTACAATCATCAAGGCCGATCCGGAATATACGATTCCTACCGACCTGACCGCTACCTACGGCGATACCCTTGCGGAAGTAGAACTTCCCGAAGGCTTTAGCTGGCAGGATGAGAAAACCACTTCCGTTGGAAAGGCAGGGGAGAACAAGTTCATGGTGACATTCACGCCCGAAGACACGGACAATTACAACGTCATCAAGGACATCGAAATTACCATCAACGTTGCCAAGGCTGATCCAACCGTCACCCCCACCATTGAGGATAAGACCTACAGCGAGGGGGATGCAATTCCGGCAATCTCCACTGGCGAGGATGATACTCCCGGTACCATCAAATGGCTGAATGTTCAACTGGAAGCTCTGGAAGCAGGGGAGAATGTCCTGACATGGGAGTTTACCCCGACAGATAAGGACAATTATAACGTAGTCACCGGTACAATCATCGTTGCGGCGGAGACTACAACAACTACAACTACTACCACAACCACCGGTAAGACAACGACAACCAGCGGTGCAACTTCCACTACATCCGGCACAACAACTTCTAAGGCGTCGTCTACCACGACAACTACCAAGGCATCTACCATTGCAACTACCACAACCACTGGCAAGGCAACGACAACCAGCGGCGAAACTTCCACCAC
>NZ_CALDMP010000089.1 GCF_937915125.1 uncultured Ruminococcus sp.
CTGATGCGGATATGGCAGAAGAAGAAACTGAAACGAATCAACCTTCTTGAGGGTTCTGTTTCTTCCGGGAAGACGTGGATATCCTTAGTGCTCTGGGGATTCTGGGTGGCAACCATGCCACAGGACAAGCTGTATCTTATGTGCGGTAAGTCACTGACAACGCTGAAGCGAAACTGCCTGATACCACTGGAAGAGCTGTTCGGGACATCGAACTTCACTTTTTCCACATCGGCAAAAGAGGCGTATCTGTTCGGGCGCAGGATCTTGCTGGAAGGCGCAAATGATGCAAGATCGGAATCGAAAATACGAGGTCTGACATTACAAGGCGCATACTGTGACGAGCTGACACTGTTCCCGCGGGATTTCTTTGTTATGCTCCTGTCCCGTCTCCGTGTGCCTGGCGCAAAGCTCATCGCTACCACAAACCCGGACAGCCCGGAGCACTGGCTGAAAAAAGAATATATCGACAGAAGCGCAGAACTGGATATGCTGGTGATGCGCTTTTTGCTTGATGATAATACAACGCTGGATCCCGGATATGTTTCCGCAATCAAAGCAGAGTACACCGGCGTGTTTTACGATCGGTTTATTTTGGGGAAGTGGTGTCTCGCGGAAGGTATCATCTATCCACAGTTTGATCGCAGCGTCCACGTGACAGGTCAATCTCCTGTGAAACACGGGAAATGGTATATCAGCGTGGACTATGGCACACTCAACGCATTCAGTGCAGGTCTTTGGCAATATGACGGCGAAGCCGCATACAGAGCCGCAGAGTGGTATTACAGCGGACGTGAGACACGAAAGCAGCTGACAAACGGACAGTATCTGGAGCAAGTGAAAAAGCTCGCTGGAAATCTGGAGATCGAGGCGGTGATTGTTGACCCGTCTGCGGCATCTTTTATTGCAGAGCTGCGGCAGGCAGGATTCACGGTGCGGAAAGGCAGGAACGGTGTCGTGGATGGCATCCGCCGTGTATCCACAGCATTGCAAAAGGGAAAGCTGTTTTTCTCTCCGGAATGCAAGGACTGCATCCGGGAATTTTCCTTGTACCGATGGAATGAGAAAGCCAGCGAAGATACACCGATCAAGGAGAACGACCACGCTATGGACGATGTGCGGTATTTCGTCAATACGATCATGCGGGAAACTGTAACCATCAGCGGCATCGGAGGTGGACTATAACAAGTGAATTATCCAAAACAGGAATATTATATTATGCAGGAATCAGCAGAAATGACGCCGGAAATCCTGGGATACTGGCTGAAGCAGCATCAGGCAGACTGCAGACGATTCCGGTATTTGCAGGACATGTATGAAGGGCGGCATCCGATCTCGCTGGAACCGCCGAAAGAGCCGTGGAAGCCGGACAACCGTATCACGGTAAATTTCGCAAAGTACATCGTGGACACATTCAACGGCTATTTCATCGGCATTCCGGTGAAAACCATGCACCCGGACAGTGATGTCAAGATGGAAATGGAACAAATCGAAATGTACAGCGACCAGGATGACAACAATGCGGAGCTTTCAAAAATATGCAGCATTTTCGGCAGCGGCTTCGAATTGGTGTATACGGACGAATATGCGCAGATCTGCATGACATATTTCACGCCGATGGAATGCTTTGTGATCTATGATGATTCTGTGGCAAGAAATCCGATTTACGGTGTGCGGTATTACAAGAACTCCGACGGCGTTACAGTCGGGTCGATGTACACCAGAGACATGGAGATCCCGTTTTCTGATGCCGGCGGCATTCATTTTCTGGAACAGAAGCCACATTATTTCTCCGGTGTGCCGCTGATCGAGTATATCGAGAACGAAGAACGGCAGGGCGCATTTGAACAGGTAGAGAGTGCCATCAACGCCTATGAAAAAGCACTTTCTGAAAAAGCAAATGATGTAGACGCTTTTGCGGATGCATATCTTCTGCTTCTGGGGCTTTCTCTGGATGAAAAAGAACTTTACACCATTCGGAACGACAGAACGATTCACGTAAAACCAATGGATCCTGACGATCTAAATGCCATACGGGTGGAATTTTTGCAAAAACCCTCTGCGGATGCGACGCAGGAAAATCTGCTGAACCGTCTGGAAACACAGATTTTCTCCATGTCCATGGTGGCGAATATTTCAGACGAAAGCTTTGGCGGAAGCTCTGGAACGGCGCTGGCGTACAAGCTACAACCCATGAAAAATCTGGCAGTGCTGAAAGCACGGAAATTTACAAGCGGCATGAATCAACGGTGGAAGCTGATTGCATCGCATCCATCCACGAAGATGGCAGAGGATGCCTATCTGAATGTTACATATCAATTTACGCAGAATGCGCCAAAAAATCTGCTGGAAGAAGTGCAGACAGCGTCGCAGATGGCTGGTATCACATCGAAAGAGACGCAGCTTTCTGTGATTTCTGCTGTGGACGATCCGCAGAAGGAGATCGAGAAGATCGAAGCAGAAAACGGCACAGAGCCGGAGGACGTCTATAGGGCGGAGCGGGTGACCAATGAGCAAGAGCAGTAAGGTCTATTGGCGTGACAGAAAAGCGCAGTATGACGAAACGCTGTACAAGGATGAAACCAGGATGTACGCAAAGCTTGCGGCATATTACGAGAAAGA
>NZ_CALDMP010000090.1 GCF_937915125.1 uncultured Ruminococcus sp.
TGATGATAATTACAGAATTGATGATACAAAAATAACAGCGAAACCCTAAGTGTCAGAGCCCATCTATTTTGTCATCCAGAAGTGAACGTGATTAAAGGCTTCACGCTCTTTCTATTGATGAATGCACTTTTATTGCTGATAAGGGCTATGATGTGAAGGATGTTTATAACCTCATCAAAGATGTTTATCATAGAGAATGCGTCATTCCTCTGAACAAACGCAATACGAAAAATCCTGAAAAGTTTCCATCCGGACACCCGATTTGCGAAGCCGGACTTGCTATGCACAAGGACGGCAAATGAACTGACAATAACAGAACCCGCCAGAAACACTGCTGCCCTTTCAAACGTTCAAAATCAGGCTGTTGTCCATGCAATCATAAAAACTGGAATAACGGCAAAAAGACTCGCGGATGTACGAAATGATTTTGTCAATAGGTAACCTCTAAAAACCTCTATTGCAAAAAACACTAAAACAAGGTATAATAGAACTATGAAAGCACGAATGAGAAGTTTCTTCGACGAAGAAAATAGAATGGCAAAAATCAGTAAAATCGGCGATCCGCTGGAAGTCTTAAATTCCATCATCAATTGGGAAATGTTCCGTGGCATCCTCAAAAAACATATTGTGCGTAAGGAGAGCAATAAAGGAGGACGTCCCCCGTTTGATATGGTGATGATGTTTAAGATTCTTGTTTTGGAGCGTCTGTATAATTTATCCGATGATCAGGCTGAATTTCAAATCAATGACCGCCGCAGCTTTATGCGCTTTATAGGACTTGAAAGCTACGAGACAGTTCCTGATGCAAAAACGATTTGGAAATTCAGAGATGATCTTTCCAAGACCGATGCGATTGAGGAATGCTTTCATTTATTCAATGAGATGCTCGCAGAAGAAGGATTAATCACGCATTCCGGCACGATTATTGATGCCACATTTGTTGATGCTCCTCGTCAGCGTAATACGCGTGAGGAGAATAAAAAAATCAAGAGTGGCGAAGTTCCGGAGGATTGGGAGAAGCCGGAAAACGCCGCTAAACTGGCGCAAAAGGATACAGATGCACGCTGGGCAAAGAAAAACGGAGAGACACATTTCGGCTATAAAGACCATGTAAAATGCGATGCCGACAGCAAGCTGATCACAGGCTATGGTGCAAGTGCCGCCTCGCTTCACGACAGTCAGGTATGTAGCGAATTATTAGATGATGATGACAAAGTGTGCTATGCCGATAGTGCTTATTCAAGTGCCGAAATTGCTGAAAATCTTCCTGAAAATTGTCAGAACGAGATCTGTGAAAAAGGTTACAGAGGTAATCCTCTGACCGAAGAACAGAAGAAAGACAACAACCGCAAATCAAAAATTCGCTGCAGAATAGAACACATTTTCGGATTCATGACAAATTCGATGAAAGGAATCACATTGCGTTGCATCGGGTTCAAGCGTGCCTGGACACAAATTGGACTTTTGAACTTGGTCTACAATATCTGTCGGTATAAAATTTTGAAACAAGCCTGTGCTTGACACGGGATAACTGCGCCCATTTTCAGAAAATGGGTGATAAAGCTACTGAAATAAGCTGTTTTTAAGCGATATTTGCTCCGATTTGGAGTGAATGTCGCTGCTTTTATGCCTGCCGAACTTTTTGAACCCATTTTAGGGGGTTTTTAGAGGTGCCCAAAAGGAAATTACAGCATCAAGTTTGACAAAGTCAGCGGCTCAAAGGAAATCACGACGCATCTTGCAAAGGAATTTTCCGATGAATATGACCGCTTTGGACAGAAGTTCGGAGAAATATCCAGTGTAAGCAGTGTTTCGATAGAGCTATATAAAAATAATGGGATTTGGGGAACTTACAACGATAACAATGGCGTGATCTCAATTTTCGGTGCTGGCGGCAAGGAAGGGAAGAACACAATTTCAAAGGTTGCCGAAGAGATGAATAAGACGGAAAAGTGGTCAAGTTCATCTCCGTATCACGCTTTTCGCCATGAGCTCGGTCACGCATTGCAAAAGCATTTGAAAGATACTGTTCCGGATTATGAGGAAAGATTAAAAAAAATCCGTGAAATCCGAGATGCTTTTTTTAAAAGCTTGACAGGGTTAGACGAAGATGATATAATGGAATTGAAAAAGAAAGCCTTGTCTGTTTATGGACTTACAGATGATGAAGAGCTTGACGAATTTATTGCAGAATGCGTTGCAGAATATTGCAGCAAAAAGCCGAGAAAAATGTCTCGTGATGTTGTGATTGCATTGCTTCACAAAGGAGGAAATGGAAGTGCTGGTTGATTATCCACAGGAATGGCGTAAACATATGATAAAAGGAAAAACACGAACCTTTTCAAAAAATACGCCGCAGGAAATTGTAAACAAAGCGAAAGAAATCAATAAGGAAACAATTCGCACAGGTGGAAAGCCATTTTTCTTCTTTGATGAAGATTGATAATATTGCCACAACCAAATACGACACGCAGAAGCTTTTGACGAATATGTAAACAACATAAGAATGGATCATATGATAAAAATGACACCAGAAGATCATATTCGTTTTTCAGAGGAGGTAATTGCAAATGCAGAAGACAATGGCGTTGCAGTTTTCAACGGAAAATATAAAAAAACTAATCCGGCAATCTGAGATAGCAGAACCGTATGCAGAAGATGATGATGTATTTTCCGTGTTAGATGGCGAATATGATGCTGAAAGAATGTTGGCAACGAGTGCAAAAAGAATACTAGAGCATTATTTCGAACATCATCCAGAAGATTCTATAGAAAACTACAAAGACTAAGCGTACCACCCGGTGCGCTTTTTTCATACCTGAAAGGAGCTATCCATGACAAAAGAAGCATACAAGAATCCTGATCTGAAACTTATCCTTGACTCCTTCGGAATCAAAATCCCCGTTAAACTCTTCCGTAAAACCGACCTCAAATCCCAAATCAAAAATATCAATATGGGTATATGATTGTGGTGCTATTTTATCAAAATAAGAAATCGGCTATATAACACTACTTTTGTAGGTTTATAGCCGATTTTTCATACCTTACAGGCTTGTTTTTGCGTTTATAAGTGGCAAACTTGGGTTATACCGCTTACTTCCTGAAAAATCAAAAGTTTTCCTGCACCAGCGGCTTTTTTTAACATAGAAAAGGCTTGACTTAGATTTCACACCTATGTAAGATTCCCTGATGATGAAATTTGTAACACCAATAGAACTGTTCATAAAGCGTATCATTGTGGAACAGTGCAATGACATCCTCATCCGGTATGGTTTGGCAGAAAGTTGACGCCATTTCATTTTTGTGGTATTATACCACAAAGAACCAGTTCACGTTCCATTTTTGCCTACGGCAGTATCGCTTCCCTGCTGTGGGATTTTTCGTTGTATTCTCATCATCAATTTGCATCACAGCGAAAACAGTTGATTTTCTCGCAAAAATATGATACAATAAGAAAAACGCACACGACAAGATGTGCCGTCAAACAAATGAAACGGAGGAAAAGAACATGGTGTTTCAAATAGAAAACAACAGAATTTTCCAGTCGGACGAAACGGGAAAAATTCTTGCAGAAATCACCTTTCCGGAAATCCGGCAGGGCGTATACTGCATCGATCATACATTCGTAGACGACTCTCTGAGGGGACAGGGCGTAGCCGGACAGCTTGTACAGCTGGCAGTCAGAAAGATACAAGAACAAGGGGGTAAAGTTACTGCAACCTGTTCCTATGCCCAGCACTGGCTGAAAAAACACCAGGACGAGATCTGATATCTTACGAGTTCACTGCCGTACAGAAAAGGAGTTTCCCATGATATTACTTTCCGCACAAAACATTTCCAAAACCTATATGGAACGCAAGGTTCTGGATCAGGTCTCTTTCTTTTTGAATGAGGGCGATAAAGTCGGGATCATTGGCGTGAACGGCACGGGAAAGTCTACCCTCTTGAGGATTCTTGCAGGAGCAGAATCCGCCGACAGCGGCGAGATCATTCGGACTAACGGCGTAAGAATCTCCTATCTGCCTCAGATACCGGAATTTGAAACCCATGGCAGCGTCTTGGAACAGGTCATGCTTCATCTGCCCCCAGATCTGAAAGAAGCCAAGGAATTTGAAGCCAAGTCCATCCTCGGAAAGCTTGGCATCCATGATGTGACCCGGGACATCAGCACCTTGTCCGGCGGAGAAAGGAGGCGTGTGGGTATCGCTGCTGCCCTGATTTAGCCAAGTGATGTGCTTCTTCTGGATGAGCCGACGAACCATATTGACAATGAAACCGTTCAGCTGCTGGAAGAACAGTTGAAAAAGTACCGCGGTGCTATCGTTATGGTGACCCATGACCGCTATTTTCTGAACAGCATCACACGTAAAATTGTAGAAGTGGACAGAGGAAGCATTTACGAATACAATGGCAGCTATAGCCTCTATCTGGAACAGAAAGCTCAGCGTGAAGCAGAGGCAGAGGCAAAAGAACGCCGGAACCGCACTTTATACCGGCAGGAATTGGAATGGATCCGAAGAGGTGTCCGGGCAAGAGGCACAAAATCCAAAGACAGAATCCAACGATTTCATGCGTTGGAAAACCGGGAAAAGCCCACAGAAGCGGAACAACTGCAATTGCAGTCCATTTCTTCCAGACTGGGCAAGAAAACAATTGAGCTTGACCAGATCTCTAAATCCTTGGACGGAAAACTGCTCCTGCGTGAGTTCTCCTGCATTCTTCCAAGAGATGCCAGAATCGGCATTGTGGGTCAGAATGGTGCGGGTAAGTCCACTTTGCTCCAAATAATCGTTGGGGAGATACGGCCTGACAGCGGAACCATCACAATGGGCGATACCGTAAAAATCGGCTATTTCTCTCAGGAATGTGAAAGCATGGATCCATCCCAGAAAGTAATCCACTATATCCAGGAAACAGCCGACCGCATACGGACACCAGACGGCACAGTAACAGCCGCACAAATGCTGGAACGGTTTCTGTTTACGCCGGAACTGCAATGGAACACAATTGCAAAGCTGTCCGGCGGTGAACGAAAACGGTTGTATCTTCTGAAAGTGCTGATGACAGAGCCAAATATTCTCCTGCTGGACGAACCCACAAATGATCTTGACATCACCACGCTGACAATTTTAGAGGAATACCTCAGCCATTTCAGCGGTGCAGTTATGGCCATATCCCATGACCGGTATTTCTTGGATAAAATGGCATCAGAGATCTGGGAACTGAAAGGCGACGGCATGGTTCGTCGGTACAATGGAAACTACAGCGATTATGCAGAAAAAGCCCTGCAATCTCCTCAGAACCCAGAATCTGCAAAGAAGCAAGCGGGAAAGAAAGAACGTACCTTTGTGGGAAAGCAAAAGCTGAAATTCTCTTTCAAAGAACAGCGGGAATATGATACCATTGATGATACCATTGCTGGTCTGGAACAGCAGATCGCTGACACGGAATCGGAAATTGCTGCGTGCGCTTCTGATTACGTTAAGCTTCAGCAGTTATCCGAGCAGAAAGAACAGTTGGAACAGCAGCGGGCGGAAAAAATGGACAGATGGGTCTATCTCAATGATCTGGCCGAACGAATTGCCAATGGGGTGATGGTATGAATATGCAATACACAATTTTGAAGATCGTGGAAGAGGATTATGGCTGCGAGGGTGTTCCCGATGGACAGGAACCTATGTGCAGCGTTCTGCTTCGGGATGAAAAGAAGAATGAACACTGGGTAAAGCTTTCCGATGCTTACCTCACAGCACATCAGCTTCGGGAGGGAGATCTCCTGCCGACCTCTTCCCTGCCAAAACAATGATAAAGCAAGAGCGTGTTTCCATGGAGACACGCTCTGATGTTATACGAATCCCTCAAATGGAAATAGATAAAATTGCGAGCAGAAATTTTGCCAGTATAGGAGAATACCGCAAGATAGGCTTTCGCCCATCGAGGATATTCGACGACGAATGACGAAATTTATGCCGCAAGTTTATCCATTGAAGTTTGAGGGATTCGTATTATATGGATAAGATTCCCAGCTGTGCAAGCAGCAAAAGCAATGCAAGCAGGCCGAAGTTGACGACAGAAAAGACAAACAGGTATTTCTTTGGTGCTGCGTTTGCAGATGATCTGTAAAATTGAAACGAGATCAGGCTGGCCAGTGAGGCAATGATGCTTCCCAGTCCCCCAAGATTGACGCCCAGAAGCAGTTCCGTCCCTTGCTCTGTAAAGCCGGAAAGCATGACAGCTGCAGGAACATTGCTGATACCCTGAGACAGCAGCGCAGAGATCAGCAGCTCTCTTCCGGCCAGAATATCTGAAAGAAAGTTGCTTACTGTTTCCATTCTTGCAATATTTCCAACAAAGACAAAGAAGCAGACAAAGGTTGCCAGAAGCGCGTAATCCACCTTGCGAAACAGGCTTTTGTTCAGTGCCAACGGAACCATAACTGCTGCGATCAGACAGCACCAATCTGGTATAACACGGAAAACAGTCAGCAAGCACAGAAGAAACAAGACGCCGTATCCAGTAAAGTGCAGCTTTGGAATGACTTTTTTCTCTGAGGGTCGGGCGTTACAGGGCGTGCTGGGCAGAAGGAATCCCAGCATCACCAAGCAAACCAGGCTGACCATACCGGCGGGAAGCATCGTGCAGAAAAATTCCTGCAATGTCAGATGATAGAAGTCAAAGAGGTACAGATTCTGGGGATTCCCAAAGGGTGTTACCATGCTTCCCAGATTTGCAGCTGCCGTTTCCAGTACAATGGTCAGGATCCGACTTTTTTCATCAGAGATCTGGTCGTATACAAGCAGTGTCAGAGGGATCAAGGTCAGCAGCGCCACATCATTTGTCACCAGCATAGAGACAAAAAAACAGAGCAGCGTCAGGATCATGCCCAGCTTCCGCAGTGTGCCTGCACGTTTCAGCAGCAGATCTGTAACCGTTTCAAATACGCCAATGCTGCGAAATCCTGCCACTGCCATCATGAGACAAAACAGCTGTATCAATACAGTGCGGTTACAGTAGGACAGGTATCCCCTATCCGGCGGCACAAACAGCATGGTGAGGATTGCCGCAAAAAATGCAATGAGCAATACTGGCTGTGCCTTACAGAATGTTTGGAGTTTTGTCATCAAAGTTTCCATCAGCTCCCTGTGATATGTATTATAAAATAGTATATCACAAATCGAATGAAAAAGAAAGAGGGCATTTGCAATTTTTACAGTAGCATGGTATAATAAATGCAGAGATCGTATGGGACAGCTTTCCATTTTTCCCAAAGGAGGTATTTCATGAAACATAAATTGACAGCTATGGCACTGACTTCCCTGCTTGCCGTACAGCTTCTGGGCGTTCTTCCCGCCTGCGGAGAAGAAGCTTCCCAGTTGACGGACTCCGGTATTGCATATACGGAAACCGTTGAGACCATTGCGAATCCCGGAGCCGGATATACCAGTACCATATGGTACACCTGCAAGCCGGGCGACACGCCGGTATACAACCCTACCGGGAACCTTGTTCTGATGTTTGTAGATCTGGGCGCATTTTCCAGTGGTTCCAATGGAGTCACTGCTGACGATGGAACCTATACCGAGGGAACGGACATTCCCCTGGATGACACGTTTTTTACCAATCTGCGGGAGACACTGGAAAATTGCAGAAAAAACGGCTGCACTGTCGCACTGCGGTTCCGGTATGATGATACGGGAAAACAAAATCCGGAGCCCTCTTCCTTTGAATTTCTCCTTTCCCACATCCAGCAGATCAAAGACGACGGTTTTCTTACCGACTATCAGGACATCCTTGCCTTTGTGGAATCCGGATTTGTTGGCGCTTGGGGGGAGCAGTGGGGCGGCAAGTACACATCCGTTGCCTACAAGGCAAAGGTGCTGGATGCCATGCTGGATTGCGTACCATCCCCTATTCCAGTCACCGTCCGGACACCGGATACCTTTGCAGAATGGGCTGGGATTACACGAAGTGACCTTGGGGATTATGTTCCGGAACCGGGAAGTGAAGCCTCCCGCGTTGGGATGTATGATGATGGCTATATGGGTTCTGACACAGATCTGGGAACATATTCTGACAGAGCCGCGGAAACCGCCTGGCTTGGCCGTCAGACCCTTACTTCATATTTTGGCGGCGAATTTTCAGGGAATCTGGAATTTGCACAAAAGTATGATACGTACTTGCCGGAGAATGCCATTCCGGAAATGTACCAAACCCATCTGAGCTACATCAATTCCAACATCTATTCCCTGTATCAGGATTACACTTTCGGCGCGGAGTATGATGTTTTCGGCGCAGACAACAGTGCCTATTATGGGCAGACGGTCTTTCAGTTTATCCGTGATCACCTGGGATACCGTTTTGTGCTTCGGGATTCTGATCTCAGCACTACGGTAAAGCAAGGGGAAACTCTGGAACTGCAATTTGCAGTGGAAAACACAGGCTTTGCCAATCCCATCATGCACCAGAAGGCAGAAATTCTGCTGGAAAAGGATGGGGATTATATCAAAACCGAAACAGACCTGGACACTTCCAAATGGTATTCCTGCAATGTGTCCCAAAATACGCTCCAGCTGAAGCTACCTGGCGGTCTGGAGCCAGGCAACTGGAATGTATATGTCAAGCTTTCTGTTGGAAATCAGACCCTGGGACAAATGGGAATGCGCTCTGTGCGTTTTGCCAATGCGTGTATCTGGAATGCATCCCTTGGTGCCAATTACCTGGGAACATTTCAGGTCACAGAAAATGCAGACCGGGAAAAACAGACGGACGGCACATTTTATCAAAGCAATACAGACGCATCGCTGACTGCATCCAATGGGGAAATGTACACCATCCATAATCTGGTTTCTGCGGACAACGTATCTGACACGTATCTGGTCAAAGAGACTGAAGATAAAAAGCTGTATCTCTCAAATGATGAAGCCTACCTGTATGTCGCGGCGGACATTCCTCAAAACGCTTCTGCCCCGGTATACAATTTACAAATCAAGCCGGAAGCATCCGATCAGACCTACTGGCTCTATTACCAGAGCAATGGCTTCGTCTATTTCAATCACGGTACACCCCTTGGATGCACCTGCACTCACAGCGGAAGTCTTGTGCAATTCCGCATCCCATTGGGAGAACTCATGGAAATCTATCCCGGTTCCACACTTTCTTCGGTACGTGTTTCCATTCAGGATGAAGGGGATTCCTGGGTGAACGTGGGCGAGATCAAATCCGATGCCTACATGGTGCCAGAATATTTCAGCGTTTATTCCGGCACGCAAAGGGTCTATCTGTATTCCGGTGATACTATGACATTGAAACCTCTGACAGAAGCGGAAAATATCACCTACCAGTGGCTCTATGAGAATGAACCGATTCCAGACGAAACCCATGCATCCTATACCCTTACCGCAGATTCTCCCGGAATCTACAGTGTACAGATGACAACGGACGCAGGAACTGTCCGGACTGTGGAAATCTGTGAGGTTGTGGATGTATATGAAAAGCAATGCAAAGGTGATATCAATCTCGACGGCATGTTTTCCATTCCAGACGCGGTTCTAATGCAGCGTTATCTCTTGAAACAGGAAATGCTGACTCCGTTGCAGTGGGAGCAGGCGGATGTCAATGCAGACGGCCGCGCAAACGGTTTAGACCTTACATGGATGCGACAGGCATTGCTAGGCCCCAACTGAAATATAATTTTTATGCCATTTGATGGCAAACGTCCTTTCCTGTGCAGTTGCGGAAAGGGCGTTTTTGTTTCAACAAAAATTTCGGGAAATATTTCCTTTTCAGGTGCTTTTATCCAAGAATCCGGATAATCTTTCGTTCTTGCAAAATATTGCACTTTCCTGACGTATCTCATACACTTGCAACTTAATATTTGTGCATGATATATAAATGTGCATGAAAATATTTCCTGTATCTCCGTATTGACATAGAATTGCTTCCGTGCTATAATGTAGAAAAGGTACAATCTTGTTATTTCTTTGTGTTTTTCAATGCATAATTCAGGGACTCGCAGCCGTACAAGGGCAACTGCAACCTACTGAATCCATATGTCTTGTAAATATATTATAAGAATTGTACCGGAATTGTTGCACTTTTTCCATTAGAATAAGTGTCAGGTATACAGCTTTTCTCCGGGACATCGGCTGGAAACTCTGTATGCAGCAGATATATTCTGCATATATTGAAAGGTAAGGTGACGTGTTATGAAACAATTGAAACAAAAGACTGCCAGTATAGTTGCAGCGGCAGTCATGGCGGTGACAGGCGTGTTGTCTGGGCTACCAGTGAATGCAGCGACAAATTTAACAGGAGCAGAAGGAAATGATGGCTATAGTCCGCAGGAATTGTCGGATGTCACACTTTTAGTAGGCGATGGAAGTCCTTTGGCTGGAAACACTGTAGATGAAACAATCCGGAATGCTAAAAAAACATATTTCTTAGGAATTGCTTCACAATTTAGTGTATTTCTGGAGGATGACTTTACGCCAACAAACTCCGATGCTGAAGGTCGTGCTGCTGTCGGAGGTAATATTACATTTACCGGCGCCTATAACTATCAGCTTGGAAATGGTGATTATGCCACAATGACAGCACTGAAAAATACAGATGAATACCAAGGCATCACAAATTTCGCCCATGCAATTGTAGGCGGAACCATGACCAATATCAATACCCTTTCTGCATCTGATAAAAATGGTGGCAGAACCGATGTTGTTCAGCAAGGAAATACATATTATTATCCGGAAGATGAAGATTTGTATAAACGATTTGTTGTACAAAACGGTTTGGAAGGTTCCACACATATCACATGGTTGGAATCCAATGGTTGGGCTGCAACACCTACAGAATATGGAACATCTTGCAAGCACGATGCTTTGACTGTCAATGAACAAGCACAGTTTTATCAGACGACATTGATTGATTTTGCAGACACGTTTTCTTGGCTTAGGGATGAAGCAGATAAACTCTCGAAAAAAGAAACAGCATATGGTACCTGGAATGGCAATGAACTTGTGCTGCAATATGACGGAGCCCCTACTGATACGGTTTATTTCACAGTGGAGAAATGGAATAGCAGCATTGATAAAGTTACAATTTCTGGTGCGAATCTGACAGGAAGTGAAAATTATATTATCAATTGCGATGATGCAAGCATTCGTATTGGGGAAAATACGAATCTGGTAACAACAACAGTAAATGATAATGTGATCTCTAACAAAGGTTCTAATGAATCCAATAATAATAAGGTTTCATCCCAGCTGCTTTATAATTTTTATAACGCAACAGAAGTATATATTTCAGCCAACTTTAATGGTACAATTTTTGCACCAAATGCAGATGTAATGTCAGCTAACAGCTGTGAAGGACATCTATCTGGTGCACTAATTGCGAAATCATTTGAAGGCGGTCTGGAATTTGGATACCGTCCTTATCTTGGAATAACAGACGATATTCTCGGCGCAGATACTGGCTACACAGTTGATCTGAAAAAAGTCGATGCTGGTGGAAATCTTCTTGCAGGAGCAGAAATCGGCCTGTATCAGAAGAATGAGGCTGGAGATTGGGAACTTGTGAATACATTGCTAACTGAAGATGGTACAACCATCAGCGGACAGTTTAGCATCGGCGATAAAACACCGGATTCAGCTACAACTTTGAAGGAAGAATATTACATTGAAGAGACCAAGGCGCCGGACGGCTATACCTTGTCCAGCGTGCGGTATTACATAGATTATGAGGAGACTTATGCGGTAAATACAGAGGCCGGGGATGCAGTGCTGCCGCAAAGTGTGAAAATTACTATGTACCCCGCTTCCATAGACGGTGCAAAGCCAGATGCGACAAATGCAAGAACCTACACCGTGGCTATGACCTATGGCATCACAGACAATGAGATTACCACGAAGACGTTTACTTATGGTGGGGAAGAATACATTCTGACGAAGACAAATGATGTCTGGAAGTATGGTGACACAGAAATTTCCACTGATAGTCGGTACGATGATGATACAATTTCCGGAATGCGTATCGACACCAAGAATATGACCATCTATCCCCTGCTGCTGGCACCAGGTGCAGGAAATCCGGCAAATCAGGATGCAGTGTCGGAAATTATCAATACCCAGGCGCTTACCATCAAAAAGGTGGACGATTCCGGAAAGCTCCTGCCCGGCGCTAAGCTGAAGCTGACCGATGGCACTGGAACAAGCGTTGACGCTTTTGATGGCACCACGGCAACACAGACACTGTCCCTTGGCACAAACGGAGACATCCAACTCGCAACCGATCAGGTTCCCTATTATGTGCTCACTGAGACTGCCACACCTTCCGATGAATATATGCTGGCTGACCCCATCTATTTCTATATCACATATAATGAAAGCCAGTATACCTTGCATATGACAGAGAAAACCACTGCAGACAACAAGCCAGATTGGTCAGCAGAAACCACCAGTACAAATACGGTTCTTTCTATGGTGGATGTGAAGATCGTTGGCGTAGATATGACCTTGTGTAAATCCGAGGCAACCGATGAAAACGGCACAATTACTATTAGCAAAGATCTGTTAGCTGGTGCTGTAGTAGATCTTTACGCAAAAGACAAAACACTTATTGCAAAGGATATTTTCAAGGGCACAGATGGTCAGGTACAGATTTCTCAGTTGACATTAGAGGCAGCTGGTTCTTCCTATGTACAAAGTGGCCAGCTGCTCCCCGGAATTTATTATCTGCATGAAGTTTCACCTTGCGAGGGCTATGAAGCACTTGCACAAGATCAATACTTCCAGGTCACAGATGAGTTCAAGATCAAAGCATATCAGCTTTCCAGTGAGATTTCTGTTGGAGCACAGGCAAGTTCCAGCAACGGCAAAAATATTTGGTATGCTTTGGATGAAAGCGGTAATTTGCTGGATCAAAGCAACGGAAAATTGGAACAAGTTAAACAGATAACCGTGTCATTACCAGGCTTGTCCCGATTAGTCATTTACAGTGATGCTTCAGAATTGAACGCTCAGACATTCGACGTGACTGATGGTATTTTTTCATATTCATTTACAGTTCCGGTTGATATTACCAAACTGGAGTTTCAAAAAGAGGGCTGGGGTGAATTTGATGTAGTTGGTGTTACTGTTATCACCGCGGAATCCGAAAGCAACAACGTGCCTACCACAGATTACCTGTTGGCCGAAGGCAGCACACTTTATTTAGGTAATATCGCCGACGAAAATGCAGAAACAACAACATCGACAGATGAAACAACTACCAGCACCGAGACTTCTACAACAGAATTAACTTCGGGCAGTTCATCCAGCACGGAGAAGTCTTCTGAATCCTCAATAAGTTCCATAATTTCTAC
This sequence comes from uncultured Ruminococcus sp., assembly GCF_937915125.1. GTDB lineage: Bacteria > Bacillota > Clostridia > Oscillospirales > Ruminococcaceae > Ruminococcus_C. The sequence goes on from NZ_CALDMP010000090.1 coordinate 13,361, forward strand.
AGGAGAAACAAGCTCCTCAACAGAATCTTCCACAACCAGAGACTCAACAGAAACCTCAAAATCTACTACCGAAACAACAACTACAACAAAAACTACTACTACAAGTTCTACCACTACTACGACAACTACGACAACCACATCCACAACCATTCTCAGTACAACATCAACAGAAAGCACAACCTCCACAGAATCGGATACTTCCAGTTCTACCGCACCTACATCTACAACCACGCTGACGACTTCTGCAACAACCACTCTATCCTCCGCCGGTCCCACAACGCCTACGCAAACGCAGACGACATCAACAGCAAAGACCAGCGATACCACAGCTTCTACTACAGTCTCCACAACCACTTCCACAGACAAGACAACAGCAACAACGATAAGCACGGATAACACCACGACCTTGTCTTCCGCAGGTCCGACCCAAACCACAACAGTGGGTACGACCACCACAACTTCAACACAGCCTACCATCTCCACTTCTCAGTCCAAAACCCAGTCCACTGCCAGCACAATGGAATCCACCTCCACAACAACTACAACGACAACAACCTCCACCACATCTTCTACCGCAACCACGACAACTACCACTACCACTACAACAAGTACAGCTTCTACAACGAAAGAAACCTCTACCACAACTTCTACAACAGAAAGCACTGCTCCGACGAGCGCGTCTACAACGTCTACAACAGTTACAACCTCCACCACAAAACCCACAACCACATCTACGACAACTACAACAACGACGACTACAACGACAACTTCTACTACAACGTCCACGACCACTTCGACTACCACCACAACAGAAACAACTCCCGTTGTGGTTCTGAAACAGGATGCTGAAGGCAATCTCCTTGGGCACGCATCCTTGCAGGTAACAGACGAAAATGGCACTGTCATTGCCGCATGGGTTTCCGAAGCAGATGTTCACTTCACATTGCCGGAGCTCCAGCCGGGTATGGTATATTGCCTGACCGAACTGGAAGCACCTGCTGAGTTTGCCATTGCAGACCCCATCTACTTCCAGTTAAATGATAATGGAGAACTGGAGCTTCTGCAATACAAGACGGATGCAGAAGGCAACCGTGAACTGGAATCCACAACGCCTGGGGAAAATGGACGGATCATCATGATCGACGCATATCTGGGCACTGGTACACTTCCCACTACGACCACAACCGTGACAACAACAACTACGACAACTGCCGAAACAACTACTACAGATCCGCGGTATTCCACTGAAAATAACGGTCTGCATACGCCGTCCGGCACAACAGACACCACGGTTTCCGTGGAAGGAAACACAGACGAAGAAAGCACAACAACTACCACAACTGCTGCAACTGATGTCAAAGGAAATTCCTTGAAGGACAGCAGTACACAATCCGGAACCACTGCAAACGGCAATACAACTACAACTTCGATTCAGAAAAACACGTATTCTTCTAATTCCAGCAGTAGTACCAAAAATGTGAGCAGCACGCCGAAAACTGGAGATCGCGCCATTGTTCTTACACTGACAGCTGGTGCATCCCTGCTTCTGATGATGGCACTCCGGAAAAAGCACAAGTAATCACACCTTAACCTAAGGAAAAACCAAAAACGCTCCTGCATCTGAACAAACAGATGCGGGAGCGTTTTGCTTTAGAGGTGCCTTTGTATAATCTTATTCAATCGGAACTTCCACCAGCTGGACATTGCGAATGGTATATTGCCCTGTGCCGCTTCCCAGATTGAAGAACAGTGTCAGCGCCCATCTATTTTGTCATCCAGAAGTGAACGTATTTTGTCAGGGGCAGGCACTGTAATTTGTCAGGGTATGTGGAAAACAAACTGACACCCCCTTCCAGAGATGTCAGTTTCAGATATAGAGAGCGTATGCTCCCGGCAAAAATCCCACGAAGTGCTCAGGTCGCTCCCCGAGCGCCAGCTATCCTCCATCGTGAGCAAAAGCCCATGAGTCAAAATGGAACGTAATGAAGAATCTTGAAATCCTCTAAATTGCGAATTGGATGAGGAAACTCGTACCTGTCCAGAATGTCCAGCATATACATAGTGATCTCGTCACGAGACATTTCATCAAGCTCACCGTTCTCCAAAAGATCGCCGTAAGCACGATGCATCTCGCGCTTGGCTTCACCGAGATCGAGTCGGCGCAGCAGCCAGATCATCAGAATGTCATGGAAATGCTCGTTGTTCATTGGCTCACCCCCGTGACCTCATTTTCCAGCACAATGTCCACGGACTTGCTGTCGATGCAGTTCTGCTTTATCTGAGAGCCGTAGATCAGGGACTGACTGCAAGCGCGGTTGATGAGTCTGGGGTTTCCGCCTGAGAACTCGAAAATGGACTTCATGGCATCTTCTGTGAAAATAGGAGTTTCGTGACCTGCATACAAAAGCTGTGTCTCGATGTACCGTTTGGTGTCTGCAAAATCCATAGGGGTCAGAAAACACTCAACGTCAACTCGTTCGAGAATTGCGCGGTAAGCAGAGAGCCGCAGCTTGTCCCACAGTTCCGTCTGACCGGAAAGGATCAATGCCATCGGATTTTCAGAATCCATCTTGTAGTTGAGGAGAAACCGTGCTTCCTCCAGCATTTCCTTGTCCAGAAGATGTGCCTCATCCACGATCACTACTGCCTTGCGGTTCTGCATACTGCGCATGATCTCAATCTGTCTGTGAAGTGAATCTCTCGCAGCATTGCGATGAAGAACAGGCTTGCAGCCAAGCTGTACCAACAGGTAATTGTAAAAACTGCGAGGTGTCAGCTTGGAGTCAGAAATATACAACACCATATATTCTATATCTGAAAGTTCATACCATTGAATTGAACGGCAGGACAATTGTGGAGGCAGTTCTTTGAAGGCAATTCTGAAACGATAACTTCTAAAACTGCAAAATGCACCCTTTCAGTCATAAAAGGGTGCATTGTATCAAAATTATAGTTCTTAGCCATAACTGCACTGCACAAATGATACAATTGTGCAGTGCTTTCTTTTTGGAAAAATGCCGAAAATGCGTGACTTTTTCGGTTTTATCAAGCAAAAACAGCCTGCTGGAGAGCGTTTTCCTAGCAGGCTGTTTGTATTTCTGAAACAACAAAAAAACGATAGGGTAAAATAAAACGGTAGGTCGAGGCTATCGTTTTTTTGTTGTAAAATCAAAATTAGAACCATAAAAAATGCCATGCTGGGAAAGCACATCCTCCCAGCATGGCATTTTGTTTCTATGAAATGTAGATTTCTTCGTAAAATCCGCCCATTTATTTGCAGAAATTTCAGACAAAACAGCATCGAATCTGCTATCATTATAGCAGATTTTCAGAAAAAGTAAAGTATATATTTCTGAAAATTCATGAATAAATCATCCAGATCGGAGAAAAAACAGGATTTTCCCTGTTTTGAACAGTCCGAAAACTTGTCAGGAGGAATTTTAAATGCCGAGAAGAGGCAGCAACATTTACAAGAGAAAAGACGGTCGGTTTGAGGGACGTGTCCCGATTGGGCATAAGGAAGATGGGTCGCTGAAATACAAATTTGTGTATGCCAGAACGCTTTCTGAGGTAAAGGAAAAGATGGCACAATTTCAAGCTGTTTTGCAGAGCCAGCCAGTTTCTGCTTTGAAATTGACCGTGGCAGAGGCATCTCGTCAATGGCTTTCCGCAGCAAAATTGCGTGTGAAACCGTCCAGTTATGCGCACTATGAAAACATCATTCGCAATCATATTCTTCCGGATCTCGGAACAAAGTATCTCACGGATATGACAACACATCAGCTGAATGATTTTGTCTATGAGAAACTGCAAAGCGGTCGATTGTGCGGAACTGGCGGACTTTCCGCTCGGTTTGTACAAGACATTATGCGGGTTTACCACAGCATAGAACAGTATGCAGTGCAGGAGTATCACATTCATGGAACACATTTCACTATGCCGAAAGCAGAGAAAAAACAACTGGACGTGTTGTCTTCTGAGGAGCGAAAGAAGTTGGAACAGTATCTTCTTCAGACAGGGTTGACCATTGATCTGGCGATTCTGCTGTGCTTGTTCACCGGTTTGCGTGTAGGTGAATTATGCGGCTTGCAGTGGGGCGATATTGACTTTGAAAATGGAACGCTTTCTGTAAAACGAACGGTGCAGAGAGTTTATCGAAATGGCTGCTCTGAGGTGCTGATTGGCTCCCCAAAAAGCAGAACTTCTGTGCGGATAATTCCGGTTCCGTCCTTCTTGTTGACACTGCTGGAAAAGAAAAAGCGGCAGGATTTTTTGTACCTGATTACTGGAAAAAGCAAACCGGCAGAACCGAGAACCATGCAGTATCGGTTTCAGAAAATCCTGAAACTTTGTGGTATCCGGAAGGTTCCATTTCATTTGCTTCGACACACTTATGCTACAGATTGTATTGCCCATGGGTTTGATGCAAAGACGCTGAGTGAATTGCTGGGACACGCTGATGCCAGTATCACTTTGAATCGATATGTGCATTCCTCTATGCAGATGAAGCAGGAATATGTAAAGCGACTGCAATTGACGGGATAATGTTTCGCCGTCAAAAAATCGTATGGAAAATGCAAAAAGTATCGGAAACAGCGTGACTTTTTAGGTTTGTATGGTCAATGGGCGGATTTTACGAAACAAAAATGCTTCTTTCCTTCTAGTATCTCCAGTGATAAACCATCTATTCTTCTTGCTTTTTGGGATTTTTTATGGTATTATGGAAATAGAGAGAGAAAGCTAAGAAAGGGGCATCTTAAGTGATTCATATAGCAGTAGTGGACGATCAGACAGAAGCGATTTCAGGAATTCTTTCTGTATTTCAGCAATGGGAAAATGAAAACCATGTAAATTTTGAAATAGATACCTATATAGATGCAGATTTATTCTGTGATGCAATATTTGATAAGAAATATCAAGCTCTCTTTTTGGATCTGGATATGCCAAAGAAAAGCGGCTTTGACATTTCTCAGTCCCTGCGTGAACTTGGAAATAATACGCCGATTGTCTACATCACAAATCGAGATGACTTGATGCAAAAAGCATTTCAATATAAAGTACTCGGTTTTGTTCGCAAAGACAAACTGCAAGAAGAACTTCCATTTGCGATTTCATGTGTGGTTCAAGAAATACAGAAAAAGAATAGTCACGTCATGATATTCTCAGCACATCGTCAAAAAAAAGAATATTATAATTTACCAATTTCTGATATTTTGTATATTGAAAGCGAAAATCATCAAACAAAAATCTATACGGTCAACAAAAAGGATGCAATCATTACAAGAGACACCCTTCGTTCTTACTTGGAAAAAGAAGAATTTCAAGGGTTCATTCCGATTAGTGTAAGTTGTATTGTAAACTTTGAACATATCTTTTCGATTGAAAAAGATACTTTGATATTAGATAATAAAAAGATTTTGTTTATTAGTCGCAGAAAAATCAAATCAGTCAAGGAATTATTTTTACAAAAAACAAGGAGGAATATCATATGATCTACACTATTTCAGAATGGCTCGCCACTATTTCAGAAAGTTTGATTATCTTCTTCTTTCTAGTCAAGATCTTGTCCTATAAAAATATGGAACAATCTAAAAAAATAATTGGAACAATAATCTTTTGTTGTTTGCAGTGTGCATCTTCTTTGGTATTGGATCAGTTCTTTTCTTTTGAAGGGCTTTTTATTATCGTTAATATTTTAATTTATCTTCTTTTTTGCTGGACATTGTTAGAAAAGCCTGTATGGTTTCAAACAATTGTTGTACTTCTTGTCTTTGCCTGTTTGTTCACAATCAATATTGCTGTAACATTGATTGCAGGTTTAATACTGCAAAGTACCACATCAGATGTGCTATCTTTGCGAAATCCAGTTCGTATCTTGCTTTTATTTATTACAAAAGCCATGCTGGTTTTTGCATTGATCATTCTTACTAATATTTTTGAAAAGAAAAAAGTAATATTTCACGTGTCACAATGTGTTATCATGGCAGCTGTTCTTTTGATTACTTTTTTTGCTGGTGTTGTTCTAGAAGAAATTGTGATTGAAACAGATGTTGCAAGTTGGGAGGCCTCCGCAATTGTAATATGTATGATTGCAATCAATATTTTGTTGTTTTTTGTGCTTTATCTTACATCCTCCAGAAATCGTATAGAAAACAATCAGGCACTATTGAAATTACAAATTGCAAACGAACAGCAAAAACTTCAGGATTCCATCCGTTGGAATACAGAAGTAAATACCCTGCGTCATGATTTGAAAAACCACTTGCTTTGCATTTCAGAGTACATTCGATTGCAGCAGCCAGATGCGGCTATGGAATACATTGAGAAATTGATCGGTCAGGTGAAAAAAGAACTGCCGTATCATATGATGACGAGTTCTGTTGCAGTCAATGCTATTTTAGATTTGAAAAAACTTGTGTGTGACGAAAACCAAATTGACATAAAATATTTTGTGCTGGAAGAACTGCCGAAAATAGATGAAACCGATTTGTGTGTAATATTAGCTAATTTGCTGGATAATGCAATTGAGGCTGCATCCAAAGAAGAAAAGCGGCAGATTCGTCTTTCCATGGAAATCATCGGCAACTATTTTCGGATCGTTGTTCAGAATCAAATTGCAGAGTCAGTATTAAAAAACAACAAGAAACTAGGAACCACTAAGAAGAATCAAAAAATCCATGGATTTGGATTACAAAGTGTAGAAGATGCTGTTGAAAGAAACGATGGGATGAGCAATTTTTCTGAGGAAAATGGTTGGTTTGTTGCAGATATTATGCTAAAAATCCACGAATTGTAAGACGAAACAAAATATCGTTTATGATCCACCTTATTAAAAAATGAGGTGGATTTTTTTGTTTTTGACCGATTACGTCGTAAAACATACCGATTACGTCATATGTATTGTATTTTTCATTTTAATCAGTATAATAAAATTAGGGGAAAGAAAGGAAATGTTACATATGATTCTATTTTTATCCAGGTCAGTTGTACGAAGTTTGATTAAAAATGATGCAATCGAAATGGAAAAGGCAGAAGTTTACCAGTATGGATTTGAAATTCTGTTTTCTTCTATTATCACTTTCCTAATTGCAGTACTATCTGGCATTTTGCTGCACTGTTTCACTGCATCAATGCTTTTCTTTATTATATTTGCAACGTTTCGGCAAATATGCGGAGGATATCACGCAAAGCATTATTGGAGTTGCAATTTGTTATTTTTGGGGGTAATTAGTGCAGTATTGGTTGTATATCGTTTTTTTCCGACAGATAGATTTACAACGATGCACTATATTTTCCTGTTAGTTTCACTATTGATTATTTGTATCTACGCACCGGTTGAAAATGAAAACAAACCGTTAAATGCAGAACAGGTACTTCTGTTTCGTAAAATCAGCAGAATCATCGTGATATCGTTAACGATGATCTCTTGCTTGATTAATATATTTCATAATCCCTATATAAAATTGATTGATAGTACGCTTTTGGCGATTTCTATTTCGATTTTAGTAGTGGGATTGGAAGAAAGGGGCTTCTTATATGAAAAAAAGAGTTCTGAGTCTGCTCACTGCTGCAATGATGAGCGGCACCTGCTTTTTTGTCGGTGCGGAGCAAATTTGTGCAGCGGAGTATCCTTCTTTTACATTGCGGTTAAATCAGCATACTGGAAACGCAGAGTTTATGGAAGATGAAACCGATAAAAAGGTGATCTTTACGGCTACTTGCTTAAAGTATTCCGGAAGCGATGTAGAACTGGTTGATGCCAAAACAAACGAAGTAGTCGCAAAAATGCTGGATGACGGCAACTTCGACGTTAGCGGAGATGACCTGGAAAATGACAGAACCTGGTCTGCTGTGCTGTCGTTTGAGAATGCGGCAGTTGGTTCTTATTCTTATTATGCTCGCCTGACAGATGCTGATGGGACAGTTTCTACCACAAAAACCTTTTCTGTTGTAATTTATGATGCGGTATCAGATGCTGATGCTGAAAGAATGGCAGAAATCGCACAAAAGGTAGGCACACTGTCCAGCGATACCACATTTCAGAATGCAGATCAGGAAACCCGAAAGCAGATGGCAGATGCACTGTTCGAGCAGCTGATTGCAGAGGGATATGTAAAAGAAAACTCTGTGAACTATGATGAGGAAAAGCATTGCTATGCCTATCAATGTGAGGGTGTTGGCGGATTTTCTGATGTGACGTGTTATCTGGACATTGCGGTCAAAGACCCTGATCAAGTATCTCCTGGTATTGCGACTGATGTTACACTGAGTTCCAGTGCCAAACGGCTTCAGGTAGATTCAGAAGAAATGTCTGTTTTGTTTACGGCTGAAACAGCTGCGAATGTAGATTCCATTTCGCTGATGGATGCCTCTACAAATCAGGAAGTGGCAGTGCTTTATGATGATGGTGCAGCCACCTATCAAAATGACGGAGACTTGTACGAAAATGATGGCGTGTACTCCAATTATCTGGATCTGTCCGGAAATCAGGTAGGGAATTATTCTTATTATGCACAGTATACAGTGAATGGAAAGACCTATACTTCCGATACTGTTACAGTCCGTGTCTATCGCCAATTCACAGAGCAGGAACTGGCGGATATGCAGAAAATTACGGATACACTCAATGCATTGATCAATTCAGAAGAGTATGCAACATTGTCTGTGGAGAAAAAGGTAAAGGCTCTATCCGACAGGATCAACTCCCTGGCAGAAGTGGATGAAACGTTGGGTTATGCACTGGTAGATGCCGATTCAATTCGGTATAATAATGTAACTTATCAGTTTGAATTCAAGGACTATATTGGATTGAACTATGTATATTATGCTTATACAATTCCCAATACGGACGCTACAGACAATTCCGCATTCACCTATGTCAATCATGGAGATTCAATTGAGATCACCGGCTTTAACAATTCCGTTTCCGATGTTGTAATTCCCTCTGAAATCGAAGGACTTCCAGTTACTGCAATCTCTGTCGGAGCATTTTATCTCTCTACAATTACCTCCATCGAAATCCCGAATACAGTAACTTCCATTGGTGAAATGGCGTTTTTGGGCTGTACTTCTTTGAAATCTGTGAAACTTTCAACTGGAGTTGCAAAAATTGATAAAAATGCGTTTGGCTCTTGCAGTGCATTGCAGGAGATTCAGGTTGCGAAAGATAATCCCAATTTTTCTAGTCTAAATGGAGTTCTGTATTCCAAGAAGCAAGATACACTCGTAATCTATCCAGCCGCAAAGACAGATGCTGCATATACTATTCCAAGCTGTGTTACATCTGTTGCAATGTATGCTTTTTCCGAGAATCCTTATCTGGAGACCCTTACAATTCCGAATTCCCTGATTAAGGTGGGAGATTCCGCATTTTATAACTGCAAAAATCTGCGTGCAGTTTCCTATAACGGAACGGAAGAAGAGTGGAATCAGATTACCATTGGTTTGCTGAATGAAAAACTAACAGGAGCCACTATTCAGTATCAAGAGCGAATCATTGGGGATGTTAATGCAGACGGTGCATTTACAGTTTCTGATGTTGTACTGCTGCAAAAATGGCTGTTGTCTGTTCCAGACACACAGCTTGCGGATTGGAAAGCAGCAGATTTCAATGGAGATCAAACTTTGAATGTATTTGACCTTTGCCAGATGCGTTATAATTTGTTGAAACAGGAAGAGGACTCCAAACGGTAAAAGCCGGAAATTTCAAAACAATACAAGCAAGCATACGGCATCTACAAAATGTAGATGCTGTATCCTTCCGGTTTGAAATGATGCAGCATCTAGGCGAATTTATGCTTCTCAAAATAGCTGTTCCAATTTGGATGAAACTGTTCCAATCATCCTAAAATCCGCTTATGGTGTATTTTTACGCCGGAAGGATGCAGCATCAGATGGAACCAATCATTAAAATAAACTTTTCCACGCAGAATCGATTCCAGCACTTCCCTTTCACATCTGTATGCTTGCATCTTTTCATGAAAATTGTCCGTTCTAATGATTCTCCATTCCTTTCATTTTTCGGGGCAAGTTCAACATTAACACTGTTGGACTTGCCCCTTTTTTTGTCCCCAAGCAGCATACAATCCGGCGAAATGCCTGGTTTTGTATGCTGCTTTTTTCTTTCTCCTACCTGTTCATATAAAATTTACATCTAAAGCCTTCCCATTTTGCTTCTCTCAATTGTCTTAGTAATTTCAGGAGGGCAAAAAAGGGCTTCTCAAAACTGAATATGGAGGGAGGGAAAATAATGTCTGCTCCCTCACATGATGATGATCAGCTGAAACTTGAGATTTTCGATAGTTTCAGTAAAACAGTAATGAGAAATGCAAGCAGAAATTTCGCCGCTGCTGCAAAAACAAGAAGGAAAAATGAGTCGGTCAACACAGATATCGTACAGTACATTTTGAAAACACATGGTGAAAATGCAGTTTATCCATCCGAACATTTCATCGATGCCGGAAACGGATACTGCTGTGTCGTTGCAACAGAATGGCTGTATCAGGCAATGCTGCTGTTGCCGCCCAAACAAAAGGAAGTGGTTATTTTAGAATTCTGGTATGGAATGTCTATTTCCGAGATTTCCGAAACATTGCGGATCTCCAGACGCTCCGTGTCAGAACGGAAGAAAAACGCATTTGCAAATATTCGCAGTTATTACGAAAGGACACAAAAGCATGAAACTGGATTATGTTTCAGTTCTATGGTGCAAATCGAACAGGTCGAGAGGCTGGTCGTATCATTCAGCTGCAAAACCTGCCACAGAATCACCTTCCCGATTTGGAAGATGCACGGGAGCTTGTGAAGTCTGGTGATTTAGAAGCAGTAGAACTGCTGTATGAAGACGTTCCGGACACGCTCTCACAGCTGATTCGTACTGCTTTTATTCCAAAACCCGGTTATCAGTTCCTTGTTGCCGATTTCTCTGCCATTGAGGCACGTGTCATTGCATGGCTTGCCGGCGAAACGTGGCGAATGCAGGCGTTCGCAGACGGCAAAGACATCTTGGAGACAGATGTCCCGCCGAAGTATTTTCTTTCGGATGCAATGATGAAGAAAATTGCGGCGAAAGAAAGCCTGAACAGCTGATTAGCGGCAGTCAGGGATCAAGAGTGTATTCTACGGACGGTGCGGCGGTTACACAGTGTAGTGGTTCGGGAGGAATTGGCGGGAAAACAGGATTGTATTTGATTGATTGCAATACAGAACCTCAAATCACCGATACGGCAAGATGTATCACAGCACATCAGAATAGTGGAATGTCACATCATAAGGGAGAGCATTCAGCGGTTTTTATCGACGATGCTCCGAGAGCAATTCTGAATCCGTTTAAGGAAACCACCCGTCAAAACGGCAGACGGGTAAAAAATTCGAACGAGCCGATGTTTACGCTGACAGTTACGGATAGACATGGTATTGTCCACAAGGGAAGAATCCGCAGACTTATGCCGTTGGAGTGCTGGAAGCTCATGGGCTTTACAAAGGAACAATTTGAAAAAGTAGCTGCGACAGGAATGTCCGACGCACAGCTTTACAAGCAGGCGGGCAATAGCATTGTTGTGCCTGTATTGGTGGAAATTGCAAAGAATCTGAAGAAATTTTTGGAGGAGGAGCAGTGTGGAGAACACAATAAAGATATTTGAAAATGAGGAATTTGGTCAGGTGAGAACCGTCATAAAAGACGGAGAACCATGGTTTGTACTTAGGGATATTTGCAAAGTCCTTGAAATTGGAAATTCAAGAATGGCAGCAAGTCGTCTGGACAGCGATGAGCTGATGTCAGTAAAACTGACATCAGGAGGTCAGCAGCGAGAAATGACGGCAGTGAATGAAAGTGGACTTTATACAGTCATCATCAGAAGTAATAAACCGCAGGCTGTCACATTCCGCAAGTGGATCACATGCCCTTGTCTTCTGCAATGAGGAATTCCTGCTGAACGGATCAAATATCCTCAGGACATTGAACTGCTGAATGAAACCCGTGAAAAGCTTGAAGATTCAGTGAAACTGGCAGTTGATAAAGCAGCGACAGAACACAGAAGACAGATAGAAGTATACACCAGCTTGTTCTGCTTTGGATATTCGGGAAAGAAAGCTTTTCTGACAGTGTCATAAATTCATTTATTTTTTTATCTAGTAAAGATTTGATGTCACCATAATTGTTACATACATAATCAATAAAATGGCGAGTCATCTCGTTAAGTGCATCGCAGATAGTATGCTCTTCAATCTGTGAAAGACCAGGCGAAAAATCTTTACTGAGTGAAAGACAGATTTTCTTTTCTGAAGGGATGGTAAACTGTGCCGAAGTAGAAATAATAGCAGTATTATGAGGAAGAGACTGCTTTTCAAGAGTCAGAATCATAGATAGGATATCATTTCTGCGTTGCTTGTTATCAACGTTACAGCAATCGGTTATTACAAAGGTTTCGTCTTTCGCTGTACTAATATAGTCCACAATTGATTTTTTTGTATCGTCAAATGAAAACGGCATTGTCTCACGGTCATAGACTTTCAGATACATGGAAGCTTGCTTTGAACAATTGAAGTCTGGGGCAGAAATCAAAAGATACTGGTCTGACCGATAGCCGATATTCTGAAGCATTGTTGAAAGCAGACCGCATACTGAAAAAACATAAACCAGACATTTTTCGGGAGTATGTAAGTACAGAGCAGCATTTTTCTGAATTTCAACAATATTGCTTTGCTGCTTCACTAGTTTTTTCGATAAGACACAGGCGGGATAGAGCTTTAAAATTTCGGAGCTGGCATCACCAGAATTGCAGTTGAAATATGCTTTTTCTGATGAATCTTCACAAGTGTACGGGAAGAAGCCTGCATATTCGTAAAGTGTGATTACATACGAACTTTTTACTCTGTTTATTCTGTTTGCAAGGTAATCGTTTGCAAGTTGTTTGTTCTTGCACTGATATTCAAAGCCGTGAAATTTTTTGAGTAGAGTTTTAGACGAGATTTCCTCCTCTGTGACAATTGTTTCGGATTGCTTTCTATTGCTGTCAGTGTATTTCACAAGCACCGCCACAGTGCAGCCGCTTTTGTTCGGTATTCTGTAAGTCTGGGCGTAAATAATCGAAATAATACCGATTGTTGTGGTTGCGGTTCTGAATCCGTCAGTTTCGGTACACATTGCAATTCCGTCAACAGTATCTATAAAGTGTCTTGAATATACTTTGTTGGTTTTCATACTTTGAATATTATTTCTTAGCAGTGTATTTTCAAGATGTTGTTTTTCGATTTGCTGCTGTTGCTGCTGTGATACAGCAGTCATTGCATTTATGGCATCGGTCAAACCCTGTACTGCTGTCATGTCAAGAACGGGTGTGGCTTGCATCGGGACAGGTATCACAGACTGATAACCAACTTGTTGCTGTGTATTCTGTACATTGGATAAAAGATTTGAGAGTCCGCATGATTCTGCTGTTTGCGGATTGTTCAATGGGTTAAAATCAAACATGATATTACCTCCAAGAAAAATTTATATCAGAATCGCTGGTGAAAGTATTATAGAACAGATTCAAAATATGTGCAATACATTTTGAAAAAGCAGTGAGTGAGTATCGATTTTGAGTGAGATTCAGAAGGTTCAAGCTATAATCCATGTGATAGAATTATGAAAAAACATAAGTGATTAGGAGCTGCACAGATATGATAAAACTGTCAGATTTTATAGAGTATACAGAAGAAGTATTTGCGGGAGTAAAAAATACAGTTGGTGAAAGGGTGAACTCCTGTTATTTTTTATATGAGAACCAGACGTTGTCTGCATATGTTAAAGACTGTAGGAAAAACCCGAGCCGCAGTTTTACATCAGCCAATTGTTCTGACTTCCTTAACAAGTGCAGATATTTCATATATCCAGAAAGACGGGCAGAGCAGTATAAAGCAGATATCTCTGTGAAGGATTTTTCGGAACGTTGTGTATTGATGTTCTTTAAAAGATTCGGAATCAATTACAGCTTTCTCAGAATTACTCCTGAATTGACTGACAATAAAGAGTTTATAGCAGTACAGAAGAGATGTCTGGAGGATTTGTTTGAGCAGATAATAAAAAACTTCATGATACAGAGCAGTTATGAAGAAAACTTTTTTGCGGATATGCTGAAGTTGTACTATTGCAGATACAGATTTGATTTATATAAAGTTGACATGGGATATCTGTTAGGGCATTATGATATTCTGATGCAGTCGGAATTGAACGACTATCTGATTTATACGACGGATGCTTTCCATAAACTGAAATTTATTTATTCGGGTTCAAAAGCAGTTGGGCTTAAGGAATTTATTTCAATGGTCAAAAATCAGTATACCAGACAAATAAAAGAATTAAATAAGACTTTAAACGTATTAGCTGATGTTATGAAAGCAAAGAAAAAAGAGAATGTGGAAAAGTATCTTAATGATATATTTCAGGAACCGTATTCTGATTGGAGGGCAGATAAAGACTGGAAATTGAAATTTATACACCTATATCTTCATCCCAATAACGGCACCTTCTCTTTGTCAACTATTGCAGCCTATATGTTGTATTTTAATGACTATCAGACTGTGGTGAATGATTTTATGAAATTATGTTCGGATATGGCAGGTATGAGAGAGGAATATGCAAAGTTCCCAGTAACAAACCTGATAAGATTTGAATGCATGATTTATCAGTTTTACTTCTATATTTTGGTTGCATATCAGAACGCTCCCGAAAGTAACGCATGATTTTCTTGATTTTTGTCTCCCTTTTCAAAAAAGTTGAGTTCAATATTCTGTAACCCTGTCGGAAAAGCTGTTTTTATCGTGACAAATTTTCAAAAGGGAGACATTTTTATAAAAAAGAAGTTGCTCCGTACAAAAGGTTGTACGGAGCAATTGACTTATACATTCAAAATGATGACAAATTCCCCTGCGTTTAAAATGAGTTCATTCGCTGGAGTAGGTAAGGGTGGATGCGATTTTGTAAGTTGCTCCGTGATTGCTGACTGTATACAACCTATCCCGTACTGCAGGTCATCCGCTTCCAGACAGAGCCCTTCAAAGTCAACAGAGTTAAGTATGAAACCGTTTGGAGAAGGTGTAACAATAATAGGATATGACTGATTTTGGGGTACAGTCGGCATGGAAAATAAATCCTCCATGAGTTTCATTTCTTCATGCTTCTGGCTATCCAATACATGAGTATATGTATCAAGAGTAAACGCTACCGAATAATGTCCGAGAAGAGTGGAAAGAGTCTTTGCGTCCATGCCTTGTTCCATAGCTCTTGTAGCAAAAGTATGTCTCAGAGCATGGAAAGTATAGTGACCAAGACCTGAGGCATCAAGAATTTCATCATAGTAATCCTTGAAAGTACGGGGTTCAATATAACCGCCTATAGGGTTGGTTACGATAAAACCAGAATCATTATATAATTCTCCTGTGTTACGGGCATCAGCAAGCTGAACATTTCGTCATTGCTGTAATTCGGTGATAATGCTTTTAATAATAGGGATGGAGCGTATTGAATTTTTAGTCTTAGGCTCCTGAATGATAATTTCAGTAGAATTTCCTATGCCGTTATAGTCAACTTTTGGAAGACGATTGAGCGTTCTTCTGATGCTAAGCATATTTTTTGTAAAATCAATATCTTCCCAGCGAAGTCCGAGAAGTTCTCCGAGACGAACCCCAGTAGCAAGAGTAAGCCTGATGAAAATTCCGTATCTGAAGTTGTAGCTTGTATAAATCAGACGTTGCTGCTCTTCACGAGTTAGAATTTCAATCTGAGGTTTTTCATTGCGGGGGAGAATGATTGCATCACACGGGTTAAAGTCTATATGGTGTTCCAGCACAGCCTGTTTCATTGCTTTATGCAGACAGCGATGAAGGTTAGTAATTGTTTTAGGTGAAAGACCTTCTACCGTTAGTTTGTAATTGTAAAAATCTTGCAGCAATTTTGTTGTAAGGTCTTTCAGCTTCAGAGTAGGGAACGCAGGAGCAAGGTGATTTTCAATATATCCCTTATAGCTTACATAAGTTGACTGTTTGAGTGTGTTTCTCATATATGTTTCAAGCCAGAGTCTGAGCCAGTCAATAAGCTTGGTCGATGTTGGGTCAACTTGCTCCTGAAAGTGAATTTTATATTCTTCCTCATGAAGCTTTTTTACGGCTTCTGCTTTTGTCTTTGTGTAATAGGAAATACGTTTTGATTTTCCAGTTTCAAAATCATATCCAGCAGTAACACGCACTTCAAATCTTCCGTCCTTACGTTCTCTGATGCTTCCTTCATTTTGTCCTCTTTTTTTAGATTTCATGTCAGATTCCTCCTATAAGGTTTTTACTGTATTGTTATGAATAAGATTAAATCTGATTATTTTGTCTTAATCTGTAGTAAGAGGAACGGGAAATATTAAGCTGTTGAATCGCTTGGGTGACAGTAATTTGTTTTGAATCGACTTTTGCAATAACTAAATCCCAGTTATCAGGCTTGCTGATATTTGGTCTGCCAAATTTGATATTTTTCTTTTTAGCAGCTTGGATGCCCTCACGCTGACGGGAACGGATTTTATTACGTTCATTTTCTGCAATACTGCCGAGAACTTCAATGAGGATAGCGTTAATCATGTCCATGACCCACATCTGCTCAGGAGGAAAGTCGGTAAGAGTAGTAGGTATATCAAGTATGCGAATATGAACGCTTTTCTCTTTAAAGTATTCCAGCTCCTTTTTGATATCAGCCTTATTTCTGCTTAGTCGGTCAAGCTCTTTGATAACAAGAGTATCACCACTTCTGAGAATCTGCTTTTTAAGATACTGATAGCCTTCACGTTCTGTATCCTTGCCAGAGCATTTGTCAACTATGATATTATCCTTACTTACGCCATATTTTGTAAGAGCTTCAATCTGCCTGTCCTCATTCTGCTCACGAGTAGAAACACGAGCATAGCCAAAAGTTCTGTTATCCATAAAATGCCTCCAATCTGTCTCAAAAAGTCCCTGCACTTCTGGAACGTCCCAAAAGTCAGAAAAGGACTTTTTGGCATACGTTTTTGATAAAAAAATGACCGTCCCAGAAAGTACACTTTCTGAGACAGTCAAAGCGGTCATATGCTTACAAGATAATCCGAGTAGTCTTTCTCACCAGTGATAGCGCTGACAGTATCACGTATCAGCGAATGGTCGCAGAGCATATCCTCAATTTCATCAGCGGTATATCCGTAGTCCAGAAGCAGGATAACATCGTCCTCATCAATACCATAGCAGGAACAGATTTCAAGAAGCATCTGCTCATGTTCGTTATAAATATCATTATCTTCAAAATCGTGATACCAGCCGAACCATTTATTGCATTTGAAATTATCCTTGACTTCAAACTGTGAGCGTGAGATATATCCGTTAATGTCGATTCTGAGAATGTCACCCTCCGTAATCTGAATTGTTTCATGGTTGAACTTGTTTAGTCCAGATTTTTTGAGAGCCTTTGTCATAATAGATTCTGTGGATGCGTAAACATAAAGTCCCAGCTCTTCAAAATGGTGCAGGTACATGGGGTTACTGCCTTTTACTATGTAGAGGGTGTTTGTTTCATCAAGGGCCGTAAAACAGAAGCTACCACTGACGGATTCTGCCATATATTTTAGACTGTCAAAGTCAAGCTTGCCCTGCTGCTCAATCAGCTGTACCGCAACATAGCTGTCGGTTTCAATGTGAGTGTCGGGCAGATTCTTTTCCTTGCGCAACATCTTATCGTTATACAGCACACCGTTATGAGCAAAGGCAAATTCCTTGTCTGCATGACCTGGGAACGGGTGGTTATTCTGATTAAACTTTCCATTGCCCTGGGTTGTCATACGGGTGTGACCCATAATGGCTCTTGTGCTGTCAGGAGCATTGAAGTGAACCTTGTGAGCAGGCTTAGGGCGTTTGAAGATAGTAACTTTGCCGTCATTGACATAAGATATACCGCTTGCATCTGTACCTCTTTCCTCAGCAGCATTTGCAAGAACATGGGTGAGCCTTTTTAATGTCTTGTATGGGACGATGCCCTTGTAATCTAACCAACCGAATAATGCACACATCTTACATATCCTCCTCTGTTGTAATCTTTTCGTTGATGTAAAGCTGACGTTCCTTGAGATATGTGATAAGCTCAGGTTCTGTAATACCAGTCACAAAATCCGACCATGAAATCTTTGCAATGCTTTCATCGGTGTTGTACATAGCCACATCACAGATGCGGTTTACAAGCTCAATAGCGGCAATGAAAGTGTTGTACTTCAAAGTGCCACGGAACATACGGAATTCAACAGTGTGATAATTGCAGAGATTGACTGCCGCATATCTGCCGTTGTTACCCTTTTTTGCCTTGTCCATGATAGCCTTTGGAGTATGCTCATAGCCATAACGTGCCGCCCAGCGATTCATTGTGTACTCGGAACGTCTGCTGAATTTAAGCATCTCATTCCAATGGTGTTCAACAAAGTAAAGTATGCGGCTGATAACTTCGTCCTGCTCCTCTCTGTTATCAGAAAATGCAGTCCTGTTAATGTGAATATGCAGACCACAAGTGCTTGTCTGATGTGAACGGTAACCGAGAGAAACAGCTTTCCTCATAATATCAGACCAGTGGTAATCCTTGTGATAATCAAGGGTCATGGGGTGAGATACAAGCTCCATGCCGTCGTCAAGTGAGCCGTCTGACTTTATGTAGATGTATGTGCTGTCAGCATTTGCAATATCGAGAAGTTCTTCTGCATATTCATCGTCCTTGCCAGCTCCGTCAATTTCCAGTTCTATGCCGAAATAACGATTGCCGTCACCGTAAAATATCGGTTCAGGTTTGTAGTTATACTCATGGATTGAACTATCTCTATCTCTGACATCGCGATAACATTCGGAGCAGTAGTACTCGCCCCCGTATTCATAAGCATCATCGTTGTGAATCAAAGCGTCACACTCCGCACATCGGGTATAATAATTCTCATAGCAGTGACGGCAGAGAGTAGTATAGTCGTCTCCATAAGCATCAGAGTTCCATATTATAGCTCCGCAGCGTTCACAGGTTGTAGTGTAGTTTTCTATGCAGTCAGAGCAGATAATCTGACCATCAAGTTCCTCGTAGTCGTCTGTGTCGATAACAGCTCCGCAGTGGGAGCAATAGATTTTTTCTTCCATTTGAAAATCCTCCGTAGATAAAAATTGAGCCAGCCCATTTAAGGACTGGCTCGTGTGTTTTGGTTAATATTCTTCTGCTAAAAGCATTGTTGAGTGGTCACAGTCATCAATGACATAGACCTTTTGATTGACTGGGTTGTTGAAGTAAATCAGATAATCCTTGCTGTATTCAGGCTGTTCTGAAGAGTGTCGGATATACTGTCTGCCGTCAATAACCTCAAGTTTAAAGACCTGGAAATAATCCCGCTGTGTCGCTAACTTGTCGATACATCCCCACATAAAAAGTTGGAGTTCAAACGGTATATCCGTCTGAACTCCTATTGTAAGATAACGCTTATTGCTGAACATTTTACACCTCCTGTTCCTTTGTTATGCTCCTATGTTCCACCCGAAGGTGGTTTGACCTCTATGCGGTCTCACCATTATCGTATAATCAGTACCTGGCATAGATTCATTACTATGATATATAATCGAAGAAAAATAGTATTACTTTTTTTAAAAACATACTAACATACAGATAAAAAGTAATACCTTATATCAGATTGTATCAGGTATTAACGGCTTATATTTATACTATTACTGCTTACTTTGATACGGAGAGACAGAGGTATTACCATTACCTCTGTCTTGCAGAATATTGTTTAATATATATAAGTATAATAATATTTAATATGATAGTATATCAAATGTATGTATATAGTATATATAATATATAGTATATATTAAAGGTCTATACAGTAAGTATAAGATTATAACATATATAATCTCATAAACACATAAGGAGGATAATATCATGAGAAGTGAAAATGAAAAGAAATCCATTGTGAAGAGTATTAAGCTCTCTCCATTACAGTTACAGCATATAGAGGAGCAGGCGGATAAAAAGGGTATGAAGTTCAGCGAGTATATGCTTGATTGTGCTTTACATGGCAGTCAGGGTGTTACACCGCAGATAGCTGTTAAAATGCAGGAAATGGTTAATATTGCTTTAGAATTTGCAGATACCCTTGATGAGAATGATTATATCCGCAAAGAAGAATTTCGACAGAAAGCCAGTACTTTTGCTGAAATATGTACACCGCTTACACCACAGGAAAAGTATGATAATATTATAAAACAGACAGGGCTTTTTATAGAGGGAGGACTTGACGTATGGGAATCTTTAAAATAATCAGAAACACAAATGACGGCTTGGAATATATGAATAATGCATTGAATTATGTTTACAGAGGACACACAGATTATGATAAGCGTTATAGCCTGAATACTGATATTGATAATGCATACGAACAGTTTTTATTGGTAAAGAGATATTTCGGTAAAACAAGTGGAAATCCTGTGTTTCATTTTGTTGTTTCATATACTCCAAGAATAACATGGGGTGATAATTACGAACGAGCAGAGTACTTAAGCCGTAGTATAGCATCATATTTTTCTGACAGATATCAACTTGTATACTGCATACATAAAAAGCCTCGCCAAAAGAAAAATGGCGGCTGTGCTTCTATATACCATGCTCATTTTATTATGAATTCTGTAAGCTATATTGACGGGAAAATGTTCTCAGGTAATAGAACTGAGATGTATGCTTTCCTTGAACATATCAAGCGTGTGACAGGAGATAACTCGTGGAATGTTGAATATGGCTCTGATAAGGAAAACAGCTATAACAGCGATTATGAAGGTGTATAAGCGTAATGTGTCATGATTCGGGCTGTATTGCATTTCCCCAGTTTTGCTTGTTATCAATGAGCGTAATATGTATGCTGTAGAGTGACCTGATTTATTCGGATTATTATATTTTAGGGCAACACCGCACAGTTGCCAAACGAGTCAAAATGTGATATAATAGAGACATGGAAAGACAAATGACACTGGCAGAAATCAACGATGAACTTGGTGCAGCCAGAACCAATAAAAAAGAATTTTTAGAGAAGCTTGAAGCAATTATTCCATGGGAAACATTTCTTGAACTGATACAGCCGAGTTATTACAAAGGAGAACTTGGCAATAAACCATACCCACTGGAATTGATGCTGAGAATATTCATATTGCAGAATGTCTATAATCTCTCAGACATGGCAGTCATGAATGAAGTAATTGACAGCCGTGCATTTTCCAATTTCTGTGGAATCAACTCACCCGATGAGGTACCGAACGGTGATACAATCGGACGGTTTCGTAATATCCTGACTCGCAATGGATTGCAGGAAAAAATATTTGCAGCGGTTGTAAAAATTCTGATGGAAAGAGGACTTATACTGAAAAAAGGAACGATTGTGGACTCCACATTTATCGAATCACCTTCTTCCACAAAGAACAAGGAAAAGAAGCGTGATCCGGAAGCACATTCCGCTAAAAAGGGAAATACATGGCATTTTGGATACAAAGCGCATATCGGAGTGGACGAAGAAAATGGTCTTGTCCCCACGGTAAAGGCAACTCCGGCAAACGAGCATGATGTCACAGTTATGAGTGAACTGCTGCATGGAGAGGAAGAGCGTGCATATGGCGACAGCGGATATATCGGAGCAAACAAGAGACCAGAAGCAATCAAGAAAAACAAAAATGGGAAAAAGATCAAGTATCTGATCAACAGACGTCCGTCATCCATCAAAAAGTTATCAAAGAGTGGTCAGTATGCCGCTAAGAAAAAGGAACATCAGAAATCATCCGTCCGTTGTAAAGTGGAACATGTCTTTGCAGTCATAAAAAATACCTCAATCCGTAAAACTCACCACTAAAAAACATCAACGCAACCAGAAGTGT
>NZ_CALDMP010000091.1 GCF_937915125.1 uncultured Ruminococcus sp.
TGGACGATTTTGTCGATATTTCGGTGATTTTTTGTGGTTTAAGGAGAGACTACTTTAGAGGTAAAAAAGAAAGAGGTGTGTTATGAACAAGCAGGAATTCTATCAATACAATATTGTTCTGTCCGCTCCCGTGGGGGGGAGAGGAGATCGGCACACTTTCCGCAGAAGTACAGGGCGGTAACATGCAAGGCATTCTCAGTGTCATGGAACATGAGAATCCTTTTCGCGGTACAGTCGATGCGAATGGAAACTGTGAAATTTCGGGGATTCTGAAAACGCTGCTACGGAGGGTGGCATATCAGGGCACTGGATTTCTGGACAGCAAAGAGATCATACTCTGCCTGGAAATCAAGAAAAGAACGCTGGTTCTCACAGGAACGGCAATACACTATGGAGGCGATACAACTTGAAGCAATTTTATGAGAAGATCACCGCAAGACCAAAGCTGGTCCTTGCTATCTTTCTGGTACTTGCTGTTCTGGGCGCAGTCTGCAAGGGGTTTGTGTCTGTTAACTATGACATGAACGACTATTTGCCGAAAGACAGTAAGTCAACTGTTTCCCCTGGATGTCATGGGCGAGGAGTTCGACGGCGGCATCCCCAACGCACGAGTCATGGTAAAAGATGTGACAATCCCGGAGGCGCTGGAATACAAAGAAAAATTAGAAGCCGTGGAAGGTGTTTCCGATGTGACGTGGCTGGATGACAGCGCCGATCTGAACGAACCTCTGGAAACCATGGACAGTGATACCATTGAAACGTATTATCAGGACAATGCGGCGCTGTTTTCCATGATCATTGAGGAGAAACACATCCTGGATGCCGTCACGGAAATACGGAACATCAGCGGTGATGAAAACACCATGGAGGGTTCGGCAGTTTCCACGGCAGTCGCCACGGAAAGTACTGTAAAAGAAATTGCCCAGATCGCTGCATTTGCAGTTGCCTTTGTACTGCTGGTGCTGATCTTCACCACAATGTCCTGGGCAAAGTCTGTGATCATTCTGCTGGTCTATAAGCTTATTGACAAAACACGTCACCGCCGGCTGGTACCGAAATTCGACAAATTCGGAAAACTGGTCAGCAAGGTCATGGTTCCCTTTGTCTGCCTGTTCGCAGTGATCATCGTGCCCTCTTTCCTTGCATCCAATGCAAATGATTACTATTACGGCTCCTCTCATATCTTCAACGAGGAGACCCAGCTCGGGTCTGACATGGTGCTGATTGAAAATACCTTCGGCAAGAGCGATACCTATGTGCTGCTTGTACCGAAAGGCGATCAGGAAACGGAACAGGCACTTTCTGACCAACTGAAAGAGGGCGGCAGTTCCTTAAAAGACGGTTCCTCACAGCTTTCCGAGGGAACAAAAAGTCTGGACAGTGGTGTGAAAAAGCTGTCCACGGGTATCTACACCCTGCAGAGCGGCATTGATGAACTGAATGCCCTGTCAGATATACTCTCCTCCGGTTCTGCACAGATTAAGTCTGCTCTGGCACAAATTCAGTCCACCCTTGACGCCGTATCCATAGATACGGAAAATGTGGAGAAGCTGGCAGCAGCTTCCGGTGAGATCAAAACTGCTATAACCAGTCTGAAAAGCGGCGCGCAGGAACTGCAAACCAATCTTGGTTATGCACAGTACAAAGCTGCCATGTCCGCAAAAGGTCTGGACATTGACACACTTGTCGCCGGGAATACCCAGGCAATCGACAGTCTCACGGCGCAGATCGATCAGCTTCTGAACGGCAACAACGGTGCCATTGCCGGCACGGAACAATATCTGAACACCGTCTCTGCCGGCGTTTCGGAACTTGTGGCAGGTCTGGATGCACTGGAACAAAGCTACACAGAATTTGATCAGGCAATTGCAACGCTTGCAGATACTCTGAGTACGATGCTGGTCAACGTCAGCAAGCTTTCCCAGGGCGTCAACGCCCTTTCGGCGCAGTACAGTTCACTGAACGGCGGTATTCAGGTATATACCGCCGGCGTAGATAAGATTGCAAAGGGCTACCCCCAGCTTACCGGCGGCGTATCTGACCTTGCAGCAGGCAGCAAAACCCTGGTGGAAGGCTCCAGCACCCTGGACGAAGGCGTAGCGGAACTGTATGACGGCATTACAAAATTGTGCGATGGTGCAGGAGAACTAAAAAGCAAAATTTCTGGTATGGACAAAGAGATCACAGACAAGATCGATGAGATGATCGCCTCTATCCAGGGCGGCGACAGCGAGACGGTCTCCTTTGTGTCGGAAAAAATACCGATGTGCAGTCTGTCCAATTTGTCACAAAAACAAATGCCATTGAGATTCCTGAGGAAGAAACCGAAGAGAGCCGGAACTTCTGGCAGAAGCTGCTGCATTTGTTTAGGATTTATTGATGCTAGCGTAAATTTGTTGAAAAAATATAATAAAGGGGATGCTGCAAGGACAGCAAAATCCTGATTCACGGGTCGATGTGGGCATCGACCCCTACAAAATGTCACGTAAATATGTGGTGATTTGTAGGGTGCGATGCACACATCGCGCCGTTTTCTCGTGGGATTTTGACTGTGTGCAACAGTCCCCTTTTCTATTTGTTCTCTGCAACAAGTCATTATGATGCGATATCTTTTTTGGTATACTTCAGAAAAGCTACCACAATTCCTACCAGAGCATATACTGCACCGAACCCGATTAGCCCCCATTCCAGTTCTGATCCGGAAATAATATTGCTAGCTTCGGCATATGCATAAGGCGTAATGTACTTCAGAAATTCTGCCTGTTCGCTGATATTACAGATGATATTCATAAAGTAAAGTACAAGAGCCAGTCCCAGACCGATTCCGATGCTGCCGCGCCGAATAAATGCGGATATGCCAAAACAGATACAAGCGATCTCAATCTGCATCATCATATATGCAGTGTGCAGCAGCAGAAATTCCCGCATCTGAAAAGATTCACCGATCACCGCAGCTGAAATCAGACTCACTGCCTCCGCAAAAATATTCAGCACGATTACCTGCGTAAGAACTGCCGCAAGCTTCTGGGTCAGTACGGAAGTTCGGCTCACAGGATAGGTCAGGAGAAATTCAGCTGTGCGCTCTTTCTCCTCTCCTGCAAGAACAGAAATGCCGGCAAGTGCTGCAAAAAAGCCGCCGCCGATTCCAAGAATATTTCCGCATTCAACGCCATAAAAGCCCATCAATTCACCGAAGCTGAGCTGATCCATTCCGAAAGCTGCACTGAATTCGCCCATGTTGGAAAACACACTGCTGACACTGTCCATCTCACCTTTCATTTCAGGAAACATAAAAATACATATCAAAAGCATAAAAGCAATAGAGCATGTCCAAATCACCAGAGATTTAAAAGACTGTCTCATTTCTTTTCTATAAATCATCATAAGGTTTCACCGCCTTTTTCGTAAAAATGCAAAAAGATCTCATCCAGATCCGGATCTGTGATTGTCATGTCATAAGCAGGCAGCTGCTGCACTGTATGCAGCAGTTTCCGGATATCCCCGCTGTAAAGAAACGTCACATAATCATCTGATGTTTCCAAAGATCTGGGAGACAGTTCTTCCGGCACAGTATGCACACCATGAAGCGTCACGCGCTTTGCATTGGTCTTGGATAAATTCTCTACGCTGTCCAGTGCAATTAGTTTTCCCTCTTTAATAATTGCAGCACGGGAACAATGCCTCTGGATCTCGGAAAGGACGTGAGAGGAAAGAAAAATGGTAGCGCCCTCAGAATTACGTTCTTTCAGAATCTCAAAAAACTCCTTCTGCATCAGAGGATCCAGACCACTTGTCGGCTCGTCAAGAATACAGAGTCTGGGCTTGTGCTGCAAGGCACACACAATAGAAACTTTTTTCCGATTTCCAAGCGATAGTTCCTCTACACGTTTTTCCGTATCCAATGCCAGCCGTTCACAAAGAATCTTTGCTTCATGGGCACAGTCCGTTCTGCGCATTTTCGCAGAAAAAGAAATGATATCTCGCACTCGCATGCCGGAATAAAACGTTGCCTCTGACGGCATATAGCCCACATCAGCCAGAATTTCTGTTTTCTGTCGTATAATATCCTTTCCGAAAATCTCCGCTGTGCCGGATGTGGGAAAAATCAGGCCCAGAAGCGTTCGGATCGTAGTTGATTTCCCCGCACCGTTGGGACCCATAAATCCGAAAAAATCCCCTTCCTCCACTGTCAGATTCAAATCAGTGATCCCACGGTTTTTTCCGTAGTTTTTTGTCAGATGATTGGTTGCAATCACTTTCATAGACCATCCTCTTTTCTCAGATATGGTAATAGCGTTCAATATTTGCACGGTATTGCTATCATTGTTTACCAGAATGCAGTAACACCCGTTTATTTCTCCGGTTTTCTTTCATTATAGCACAATTCCCTCTTTTTGAAAAGACTTTTTGCCATTTTTATTTCGCCAGAAAAATGTGAGAGCATACTCACCGTAAAAATGTTTATACTAAGGACAACACCCCAAAAACAGAAAGAAACGACCTCCTTCTGCCAGTCAGATACCATCCACAGAGAGGAATACCCATCATGAGATCTACAGCAGCAAAAACCATCGCATTTGATTTGTTGTATGATATGATCGGAGCTTTTTTTAATGCAGCAGGTGTTTATACCTTTGCAAAAATGGCAAACTTCGCACCCGGTGGATTAACCGGTCTTTCTCTGATCATGAATTACTTGTGGGGACTTCCCATCGGAATCACCACATTTATCTTGAATATTCCGCTTATTCTTCTCAGTGCCAGACTCCTGGGAAAACAATTTTTGCTGAAAACCATAAAAACCATGTGCATCTGCACCATTTTTCTGGATATCATCTTTCCACATTTTCCCGTCTATTCCGGTTCACAGTTCATGGCGGCGCTTTATTCCGGCATCTTCATTGGAATTGGCCATGCGCTGTTCTATCTGCGGGGATCGTCCTCCGGTGGAACTGATTTTATTACAATGTCCATAAAGGCGCTTCGCCCCCATTTTTCCATCGGCTCAGTTGCCATGATCATAGACCTGTTTATTATCCTGTTGGGATGGCCGGCATTTGGAAATACAGATGCCGTTCTGTATGGACTGACTGCCACGATTTTGACTTCACTTGTGATCGATAAAATCATGTACGGCATAGGGGCAGGTATGCTCCTGATCATTGTGACCGATTGTGGGCAGGAGATCGCCCGGCGCATCGGTGAACTGATCGGTCGCGGTTCCACAGAACTAAAAGCAAAAGGAAGCTATACAAAGCACGAAAAAGATGTACTGCTGTGCGCCTGTTCAAAATCCCAGGCCTATATGGTACGCCGTATCGCACATGAGATAGACAGGTCTTCATTTATTATGGTTACTGAAACCAATGAAGTTTTTGGAGAAGGTTTTTCGGAAAACCAGCCCCGACAAAGGTCAAAAAAGAACACAAAAAAACGCCATTAACGCATGTTCACACTTTCTCTTTCTCAAAAAAGAAGCACATAATTCCGATGAATATCGAAATTACATGCTTCTCATATCACATAGTCCGAAGAATATTCTCAATCTCTGTTTTTTCTGGCATCACTTTCAGTGCTCCTTTTCGGGTGGTGATCAAAGATGCCCCAGCGTTTGCAAACAAAAGCAGTTCTGACAAGTTATCCTCTGTCAGTGCATCCACATCATGTTCCAGGAGATAATTCAATGCACATCCCTCAAAGGTATCACCTGCACCGGTTTTCTCTACCGCTTTTATCTGAGAAAAAGTGGGCTGTTCCGCCATCATATCCTTATAATAAGCACGGCTGCCGTCCTTCCCCAATGTCAAAAAGATGATCTTCATATCATACTGTGCTCTGAGAATTTCCACGCCCTTTGCATAATCTTTCGTGCCTGTCATAAATTCCAGTTCATTGTCAGATATTTTCAGAATATCGCATTTTGACAAGCCGTATGCAATTTCTTTTCTGGCATCTTCCAGTGTATTCCACAGCGGTTCTCTCAGATTCGGATCAAAGGAAATCAATGCACCGTTTTCTTTTGCAATGTCAATGGCATACCTGGTAGCTTCGCGAACACCCTCATGCGTAGAAGACAGCGTTCCAAAATGAAAGATTTTTGTTTCCTTGAGGATGTCTGCCATGACTTCTTCTTTTGTCAGCATCATATCTGCCCCAGGATTCCGGTAAAAGCTGAATTCTCGTTCGCCATCCGGAAATGTATGCACAAAGGCAAGCGTTGTGTGAACTGTATCATCAAAAATCAGATTGGAAGTGTCTGTTCCGCTTTGCTCTACCGCTTCTGCAAGCTGTCTGCCAAAAATATCGTTGCCAACCTTGCCGATAAATGCAGTTTTCTTGCCCAATTTATTTAGCATAGCAAGAACATTGCACGGTGCACCGCCGGGATTGGCTTCTAACACAGGATTGCCCTGTGCGCTTGTGCCATCTTCCGTGAAGTCAATGAGCAACTCTCCCAGTGCAACCACGTCAAATCGTTTCATATGCACCCTCCGTTCATTCTGTTTTCTCAATCTCAAATGCATAGTTCGTCAGATTCGCTTTCAGAGCAATGCGATGTTCGCCGTATTGTCTGACAATCATAAGTTTGTCGCCCTCTGTCTGAATTTCAATGGAACCATCCAGAGAAAATGCCGGATGGGTATTGCGCAGCACCATCAGTTCTTTCAGCTTCTGCACTACCGGACGGCTCTGCTCCTGTTCCACTTCTTCCACGGAATAATAATGGCGGTTGATGTCACGTCCGTTTTTGGTACGTTCCATAAGAGCAATATCGTTGCTCCCTGCCAGCATTCCTACATAGTACACCTGGGGAATTCCCGGTGCAAAAAACTGAATGGCTCTTGCCAGCAGATAGGCATCGTCATTGTTACCCAGTGCAGAATAATATGTCGTGTTTACTTGATAAATGTCCAGATTGTTGTATGCCTCGGAGCTGTAGATCTTCTTCACATTTGCACCCTGACTGTACATCTGTTCCTTGACCATTTCGATTTCTTCGTCGGACAACAGATCCTTGACATCCACAATACCGATACCGTCGTGGGTATCCAGGGTAGTGAACTGTTTCATGGGACACTGTTCCATCCAGTTTTTGAGGTACTTTCCCGTATGATTGTACAGTGCATGAAGCGTCAGCACCGGCAGCGCAAAATCATAGATCCAGAAGCCTTTTTCGGCGATTTTCATAGGGATTGTGTAGTGCTCATGAATTTCCGGCAGAATTTCCGCCTGTTCCTCTTTCACAATGCTTTCGATCTCATAGAGCAGTTCCCAGATATCCGGTTCAATGAAGAAGCAGCTGGTATCTGCTTTTTTCACAGCATAGGCAAAGGCATCCAGACGAATGACAGCTGCACCGTGATGGCACATGGATTTCAGAGTATCCCGGATAAATGCTTTTGTCTTTGCCTTGGTCACATCCAGGTCGATCTGTTCCTCGCAGAAGGTACACCAGATCTTTTCCTTGGTACCATCGGCAAATTCCGCTTCGATATAGGGTGCACGAGGTTTCCGCTTGTAGATCTTGTCGATCTGCTCCTGGGTTGGCTCACCCTTTTCCCAGAATTCGCTGTAGCGGATGAAAAAGTCCTTGTATTCCGAAGCGTCTTTCTTTTGCAGGAAATCCTGGAAATATTCAGAGCTTGCGGAAATATGGTTGACCATAAAGTCAAACATCAGGTAATATTCTTCCCCGATTGCCTCGATATCGGAAAAATCGCCGAATGTCTCGTCTACCTTGTCATAGCACATGGGTGCAAAGCCACGGTCTGCCGAGGACGGAAAAAACGGAAGAATATGTACACCGCCTACTGCGTCTTTATAGTGTTTGTTCAGAACTGCGTGCAGTTCTTTCAGATTCTTTCCCATGCTGTCTGCATAGGTGATGAGCATAATTTGATTGTTCAGTTTCATGGTTTCACCTCAAGTTTCTGTTGTAAAAATCTCATAGTTCTCAGCTTGTATCTCGTTTGATAAGCTGTACACCACATTACTCAGAACATACTCGCCGTCATTGATATAAACTTCAATCAAGTTCGCGTCCACATAAATATCCAGATGATTTCCCTCCCGGATCTCAGGCGTTTCAAACTGACATCGAATCTCGTTATGCCCTGCAAATACTGCACTGCGGTCAGCATAAACTCTATTTTTCTGATACAAGATCCTATAACCGCCGATATTGATTTCTGAACCCTGGTGCATATCAACGCTGATCCTGTATCCGCCTTTTCCGGCTTCCAACGGAGATGTGATTTTTTTCGTAAATTGATTTGTCATATTGGGATGCGGACGGAAGTAGATATGTCCGTTTTTTACCTCCACAATTCTTGGAATGCAGAACATACCGTTCCACTTTCCATCGACAGCCTCCGGCATTCTTGCCCATGCCACCAATACACGCCGTCCCTCAGCATCCGTTGCACTCTGGGGTGCATACAGATCCAGACCATAATCCAGAAATTGAAATTCATCCGGCAGATGCATGATGCAGCTTTTTGTGTCGAATTCTGGAATCATACAGATTGCTGCGGAATCATACGCTTTACCCTCTTTTAAGAACCCCATAGGCGAAAAAATGAGTACCTTTTTCCCGTCCGTTTCAAAGTAATCAGGACACTCCCACATCCAGCCGAAGTTGTCTTTTTCTGCATGGCTGACATACTCCCAGTGTTCCAGATCCTTGCTTCTATAAAACAGCAATCTGCCTTTCTCTTCCACGGAGCTGCCCAGTACCATATACCACGTGTCCTTTTCTCTCCAGACCTTTGGGTCACGGGTGTGGGTTTTACTGCCCATATGCGGTTTCTCAATGGGTGGAAGTATCGTTTTCTTGTCCGCAAGATTGTCGAATGTCATGCCATTTTCAGAAGTGATCATTAGCTGTGCCGACTGGAACTGATCATTCAGACAAGTGTTGATATTTTCCGGATCTTCCTGGAGATAGTTTACCCCGGTATAGATCAGATGCATTTTTCCATTCCATTCCACTGCACTGCCGGAAAAACAGCCGCTTCTGTCATCTTTCTTTGAGGGATACAGTGCAATGCCTTTGTGCTCCCAGTGTACCAGATCCTTGCTGACCGCATGACCCCAGTGCATTCTGCCCCACTGTGCGGAATAGGGAAAGCACTGATAAAACAGGTGATACATACCCTTGAAGTAAATAAAGCCGTTGGGATCGTTAATCCAGCAATTGGGCGCTTTCAGATGTATCAGATTTGTTTCAGACATAACACTCCTCCGTATCCTTGTCAAAGAAATGCATTCTTGACGGTGTAAATACAAACTCGATGCTGTCACCAACGCTGCTGATCTCATACTTGGAAACTCTTGCAACCGACTGACTTCCGCCAAAGGTGAAGTACAAATTGTTCTCGTTGCCCATTACCTCTGCATTTTCCACAACAGACTGCTGCTTTTCGCTCTGATAAAGGGAAAGATTCTGCTCATCCAGCTTGATGTCCTCACCTCTGATACCCAGGATCATCTCGCCCTGTCTGCCGTTCAGCTTTGAGATTACTGCATCCGGCAGCGCAATTGTTTCACCAGTTGCAAAAGCAATTGTATTTCCCTTTACCGTGACATTATAGAAATTCATCTGAGGAGATCCGATAAAGCCTGCCACAAACTTGTTTGCAGGATGCTCATAGAGTTCCATGGGCTTGCCCACCTGCTGAATGACACCGTCTTTCATAATGACAATGCGGTCTGCCATGGTCATTGCCTCTACCTGATCGTGCGTAACATAAATGGTCGTGCTGCCCAATTCCCGGTGCAGCTTGCTGATCTCGTTTCTCATGCTGACACGCAGCTTCGCATCCAGATTGGAAAGGGGTTCGTCCATGAGGAACACCTTCTGATTCTTAACAATGGCTCGTCCCAGCGCCACTCTCTGCCGCTGACCACCGGAAAGGTTCTTAGGCTTTCTATAGCGGTATTCAGAAAGTCCCAGAATATCAATGGCCCAGTCCACCTTTTTCTTGATTTCCCCAGACGGAACCTTCATATTTTTCAGCCCGTAGGAGATGTTCTTTTCTACGGTCATGTGAGGATAAAGTGCATAGTTCTGAAACACCATGGCAATCCCTCTGTCTCTGGGAGCGGTTTCATTCATCTTCTTTCCGTCAATGTAAAGTTCACCGCCGGTGATGTCCTCAAAGCCTGCAATCATGCGCAGGGTGGTGGATTTTCCGCAGCCGGACGGTCCGACAAAAGCGATAAATTCTCCCTGTTCGATTTCCAGATTAAAGTCAGTCACAGATTTTCTATCTGCATTGGCATACTGCTTGTCAATATGTTTCATCTCAATAAAGCTCATAACTTAGCCCTCCTTAGAACCGGTGGAGACAACACCCTCCACAATTTGTTTCGAGAACAGTGCATAGATAATAATAACCGGAATGGTGATCATGGTAATGACTGCAAGGGTCTGTCCCATGGTAGTATTGTCGTTGGAAGTGATGGAGTTCAGACCGATCTGCGCCGTCAGCAAATCACTGGATGTGAACACCAGCGACGGCCAGAGATAATCGTTCCAGACATTCAGGAATGTGAATACGCTGACAGTTGCCACAACGGTTTTAGACATCGGCAGCACCATGGTAAAGAAGTATTTCAACGGACTGCAATGGTCCAGCTGTGCCGCTTCCCAGACATCGTCCGGCAAACTGATAAACACCTGGCGGAACAGAAAAATATTAAAAGGATTGACGATCATAGGTAATACATAACCGAATACAGTGTTAAGCAGACCCATCTTTGCAACAAACAGGAAGTTGATGGTGATAATGGTTTCTGTGGGAACGATCATCAGCAGCATGATGATCAGCACCCAGCGTTCCCGGAATGGGAAATTGATTTTTGCGAGAGCATAGCCCGCCAAACCGTTTACCACAATTCCTGCAACGATCATAATTGCCGCATAGAACAAAGTGTTGAGCATATAGCGGATAAAACTGGTGTCCGTGAGAATTGTGATGTAGTTGTCAAAAAAGCTTCCGTTCAGTGCCGGCGGAATAAACGCCTTTACGGTGTTCATATCTGCTGTAATGGCAGCGTCCGTCTTGAAAGAGTTCGCCAACATCCAGAGCACTGGAAACAGAAAGAACAGAGATAAGATGAATAGTACAACTGCTAAGATAATGTTAGCGGTTTTTTGTTTTCTTGTTCGCATGTTTACCCTCCTTATCTTTTGTCAGAATGGTCTGAATGATGGTCAGTATCACAACAAATGCAGTGAACACAATTGCCATTGCCGACGCCAGACCGATTTCCCAGTTTACTGTACCAGTTTCGTAAATATCATATACCAGTGTATAAGTCGAATGAGACGGGCCGCCGCCGGTCATGACCATGGGCTGTACGATCATGCGGAATGCACCGATGGTAATGGTAATGAACACGAATACGCAAAGGGGTTTCAGCTCTGGCAGTGTGATATCCTTGAACTTCTGCCAACCGCTGGCGTGATCCATCTCCGCTGCCTCGTAAAGTGCCGGATTGATTGCCTGCAGACCGCCCAGGAAAATGATCATCTGATAGCCGACGCCCTGCCATACACTCATAATGGCAATGGACGGCAGCGCCTGGTCTGCGCTATGGATAAAGGGCTGTGCATCAATGCCAATGTGACTGAGCAAGGTATTCAGGATACCCTCCGGGCTGTAAATCTGCATCCACAGATTGGATACCACTGCAAGAGACATGACAACCGGAATAAAGAATGCGACTTTGAAGTATTTCTTGCAAATGGTCACCTTGTTGATGAGCAGTGCAAGTCCCAGTGCCCCAAGGCTCTGAGCCGGTACAATGATCAAGACGAATTTCAATGTGTTCCAGAAAGCAGATGAGAAAAGCTCGTCTTTGAAAATCTTTCCGTAGTTTTCCAATCCCACAAAGTGAGTCAGATCCGGGTTCAGTGCAAAGTAATCAGTAAAGCTGAAAATCAGTGTCAGCAGCATGGGCAGGAACAAAAACAGGATCAGAAGCAGCAGTGCCGGCCCGAAAAATGCCATTCCCATAATGGAGTTTGATCTTTTACTTTTCATTTTCTCGTGTAACGCTCTAATTTGGCGTTGATCCTTTCTACAGATTTATCCAGTTCTTCCTGCGCATCCTTCCCACTGAGTCCGACACTTTCAAGTGTCTGCTGAAAGGATGTGCTTACCTGCGGATAAACAGGGGTTTTGGGTCTTGGATGTCCATAATCTCTCAGCTGTTCATACAGCGCCTTGTAATTTTCATCTTCTTCAAAAAGTGTTATCTGGTCATAAGCCGCATAGGTGGACGGCATGCTCTTGGTATTTTCAAAGAGCAGCTTTCCGCTGTCCGTACCGCTCATCCATTTTACAAGCTCTGTTGCCGCCTCAATATGTTCCGTACCTGAGGTTGCCGCATATGCCCAGGAACCTGTCGGGGTATATCTTCCGCCGTCCCAGTTATCGCTGACAACATAAGGTGCTACGCCAAGTTCTATATCCGGATAATTTTCATAAATGGTATTGACTTCCCATGCACCGTCAAACTTGAAAGCCGCACGTCCGCTTTCAAAGAGATTTTCAATTGGCGCCTGAGACATATACCCATTATCCACAAAGCTCCGGAAATACTGCATGGCTGCAACATTTTCCTGAGAATTAAACACGCTGTCCACTGTAAGTCCGTCTGCACTGACAAAATCTCCGCCGTTTGACCAGACAAAAGGTGCATAATAGTAAATGCTCGCCTCACCTACCGGGAACGTCATATCCAGGGGATATCCGTTTTTTCCTGCCATAAAGGGTTTCAGCTGTTCCAGTATCTCTGTGAACTCTGACCATGTCCAGGGGTCTCCGGCTTCTGGAACGGTAATGCCTGCCTCCTGCAAAATCGCCTTGTTGTAATACAGTCCCACACTGGATTCCATTGCACCCAGCGCATAAAGCCGATCGTCATATGTTCCCTGATCCAGAATGGAATCAAGGTAAGCACTGCGTTCCTCCTCAGTCAATTCAGCCAAAGGTTGAATGATGCCGTTTGCCGCATAGGCTGCCACATTCGGACCGTCAACCGTGATCACATCCGGCAGATCGCCGGACATGACAGAGGCATTGATCTTGTCAGAATATCCGCCGCCGCTGTCGTTTCGGGGAATAAATTCCACATCTGCAAAATAGGTGCCGTTAAACGTGTCATTGAATTGTTTCACAGATTCTTTGTAAGCCTGTCCCTCCGGTGTATCCTCAATGGTATGGACCCACATACTGATATAGGTTTCTCCGGAATCGTATCCTGCCACATCGCCGGGCTGCACGTTTTTATGACCGCATCCGGTCATGCTCCCTGCAAGCAGCAGTGATACGATTCCTACTGACACTGCTCTTTTCATAGGTCTGCTCCTTTCATAAGTACATTGTATTCGTCCTTTGCAAAACCGGTTAAGTAACCGGTTACTTTGTGATTTTAGTATACTACATAATTTCTGTATTGTCAACCCCTTTTTGCATTTTTTGTCATAACTGTACAAAAGAACTTCGCTGCTTTGTGCACTCTATACATAACCGGTAATGTAACCGGTTACTTTTTGTCACAAAATCTTCTTGCAAATCTATTTGGAATGTGATATGATATAAAACGAAGGTGATTCCATGAAAAAAAAGACTGTAACATTTCAGGACATTGCAGATTATACGGGATTCTCCAAGACAACTATTTCCCGTTATTTCAACAATCCTGATTCCCTTACACTGGAAAATCAGAAGATCATTGCAGATGCGCTGACTGCACTGGATTATAAGGAAAACAAAGTTGCAAGAATCCTGGCAAGCGGAAAAACAGAATATGTTGGCATCATTGTCCCCAACCTCTATTTGCATTACTACTCCGAGATGCTGAACCAGCTGCTTTCCACATATGAAAAGTTCGGGTATAAGTTCCTCGTATTCGTCGGGAACGACAAGAAGGACGTGGAGAGAAAATATATTTCTGAGCTGTTGGCATATCAGATCGAAGGTATGATCATTCTGAGCCACACGATTTCCTCTGAGGAATTGGCTGCATATCATGTTCCCATTGTCACCATCGAACGGGAGGACAAATCAGTATGCAGCGTTAACACGGACAACTATATGGGCGGCGTGCAGGCAGCAAGTCTGCTTTCGAAAAACAACTGCGATATTCTGATTCATATCAATTCCAGGATTGCATCAGATATTCCAGCCTATGGAAGAATCCAAGGCTTTCTGGATATCTGTCATGAAAAGAACCTGCCGCACAAGACCATTCTCACAGAACTAGGCAATTCCTATGAGGAATCTACCACAAAAATCGCAGAAATTTTTGAGATGTTAGAAAAACAATATCCGGACAAGCGGAAAGGGATCTTTATCTCGAATGACACCCATGCCAATATTCTTTTGAATATGATCATTCGAAAATATGGCAAACTTCCGGACACCTATAAGATCGTTGGATTTGATAACTCCCCCATTTCTTCTGAAGCTGTTGTACCTATTAGCACTGTTGGGCAGCAAATGGATGTGATCGCGCAGGAAGCCATGGAACTGCTGGTCATGCAGATGAATGAACGCAAGAAACGCAGACCGACACCTCTGAAAGAACCTATCCACAAGGTTGTGACACCAATTCTGATTCGCCGGGAAACAACAGATTGAATATCAGGACCTCCAAAAGAATATCTAAGACAATACCGCACAAAGATTGTTCGTCAGGCGCTCTTTGTGCGGTGTTGCCCTAAAAGCAAGTATAGGAAAAGAGACTGCTGCACCAATGTTTCGGTGCAGCAGTCTCTTTTTTGGAAGGACGATGAAAAATACTTTCTGCGGCAATTTTCAAAAACTGTGGGATGTACACCAAACCAATACCGCACACTGGCATAAGCAGTTGTTCCGGTGCTTTTCTATTTCTGCCCTTTTGGGCACCTCTAAAAATCTATGACGTTCGTCAAAATGCCCAATGAACACCGTCTTCGTCGTTGCAAAACCTTGCCAGACACAAAGTATGCCTGCGGTTTTGCGCCTAGAATCCGGCGTCCCTTGTGCACTTTGCCGAATCGCCCTAGGTTTTTAGAGGTGCCCTTTTGCCACTCTGGAAGGAATATACTATAATACTAAGGCAACACCGCACAAAGAGCGCCTGGCGGCTTTGTGCGGTGTTACCTTAACAAAAGATTCAGAAGTTGTAAGGAGCTGATACATATGAACCGAAAGCATGAAACCATCCTTTCCTGCATATGCCTGATCCTACTGCTGTTTTCCCTGCTTACTGTTTGCAGCGGCTGTTCTTCGGAGAAGCAGACGCTCTACAGCATTTTGAATTTTCAAACCACATAGGAAATCGATCTTTTTGAGACACTGTCGGATGCATTTTCTTCATTAGTTCGGGCGAAAATGTGTTCTAGCAGGAAAACATCCGCCCCATCCGGGAGCAGAAACATCCTTATTGTGCAATCAGCATCTGCCGCATTAGGCACAGATCCAGGCCATTGATGATCCCATCCTGATATACATCGCCTGCTTTCCAATCTTTCAGACTGCCATTGCATAACAGCCACTTTTGCATCATAACAAGATCAGCCGTATTCAATATGCCATCACAATTCACATCACCTGCAACTTGTATGATGGGAGATTCTGTAGCAGTCGTTGTGGCGGTTATCGTTGTCGTTGTTGTAGTTGTAGTAGATGTTGTTGTACTTGTCGTTGTGGTAGTCACTGTTGTCATTGTGGTCACAGTGGTCGTAACTGGTTTTTCCTCTGTTACAAGACTCCATTTCTGACAAGCATGGTTTGTCGGCAGCCACTGCTGTACATTTGCGCCGTTTTCCATAGCAGCGCTGCTCACCTCCACAAGACAAGCATTGTCTGAGGCGTGACTGCGTATGCTGTACGAACCATCAAGATTTTTTGTAAAACGAAACAGTTGTGCACTGTCCGTTTTAGAATAGGCGGCGAGTGCGATATTTCCGCCGCATTCACCGCTCTCCGCTTTGAGTGCATAGCCCTCGTCTTGGAGCGAACGAATCCAATAATCATTACCTGTGCCAAAGGGTGTGAGCATCCACTTCTGACAATCTGCACCATTCTGTTCCCACTGGCGGATATTCACATTTTCTTTCATTTCACTGTTGACAATATCCATGACCAGCTTTGAATTCGCATTCTGAAAAGTATAGATCACACTGGTGTCCATAGAACAACCGGGATCAGTTACCGATTCCAGAATCCAGTTCTGACAGCTTGCGCCGTTCAGTTCCCACTGCTGTACGTTTGCACCGGCAGTTTTGGAGCCATCTGCAACTTCAACAGCTGATTTTTCACCCGAAATTTTTGTACAGATATGATAGCTGCCGTCAGCATTTTGGGTGAGCATAAACTGTTGGTTGGCACCTCCGTTATATTGATAGATATCCAGATTGGTACCATTTTCAGTCTTTTTCCCGGCGACATCCAGCACATACGTGCCCCCGTCTCCCACTGCGGATGCAATATAATAATACCCTTCTCCTGCACTGTAAAACTTCCAGATATCATGTACAGATGTGCCGTCTGTTCCCCACTGCTGCACATTTGCGCCATTTTTCGCAGCTGCATCGGCTACCTGAAGATAGAGACCAGAGTTGACATTCTTAATCCGATAGGCAGCACCATCCATAAAGCTTGCAGCCACCGGTGCACTGGGTGCTTCTGTATAGCCTGCACTGGGAATGCCTTTTGCAGAGAAGCGCAGATACATCATATTATTCTTGGAAGACTGACATCCGCTGTACGTGGTGCAGTAGGTTTTGGCATCTGCTGCAGAACGTGCGGTATAGCTATAATTGTTCGCCGGACGCCAGGTGCAGTCTTCGGCATACCCCTCAATCGTCGTGCGCTCACAGCTGACAAATGTGGAGCCGGATTCTGCATAAGAACCGGGATATTTCACTGTGTTCCAGTCGCAGATCACATTGCCACCATTTTCATAATAGCAGTTTTCTGCATAGATTTTCGAAGCAGTGTGCACCGTATATGCCATACTGAACATATTGACATAATTATTGAGTGAATGGAAATAGCCATAGCGCATCAAACCGGGACCACGCGTCAGCGTCTCGTGAAATTGGTTCCCGATGAGAGACATACGCGGGAAATTGTTATAATTATTGTAGAACTTTTCATCATCTGCCGGATAACCCAGGATCAGACCGTATTCGTGCAGACCGAAGGAGCTGTCTGAGACCGTACAATAATCTGCATCATAACAGCATGCAAGGAATTTGTCCCAGTCTTCCAGCCCCGTAGAAGCAGTATTATAATCGGCATGTCCGGTAAACGTGCAGTGGTCTACCCAGAGATTCTGACCGGAACCAAAATAAACTACAATGGAGTCATTGCCGTTCGATTCGGCATCATGCTGTAAATCGAAATTCTTGATGATAATATTGTCCCCTGTACCGCTCTTGGACGATGTGCAGAACTGTACATTATACAGTGTATGTGCGGAGTAGCTGCCGATAATGGTCTTGTTGTTGTGCACATAGATTCTGCCGTCCGGGCAGTAATACCGTCCCGATGAGTCTGTTGTCAGACTTGTCACTTTGATATCCGCAGTCACAACAATTGTATAAGGCGTATCAGACGTGGCATATTTCTTCAGATCATCAAAAGTAGAGACCTCCACCGTTTCCCCGAACAAACCGCCAATATCTGCGGCTTTGATGTTGCCGGTATTGTCGTTCGAACAATAGCCTGCAAAGCCCTGCAACCCATCGGCATTCAAAAGCCAGAGCTGATTGTCTGCACCGGTATAGGACGAAAGCGTCATACCTGATGCGCCCTTCGTCAGCGCAAGAGATGGATCGGAATAGTTAACGATTTTATAATACAGATCATTTCCCAGATGGTCCGTTTTCACCGGGATCACATACCAATGCTGGCACTGTGCCGATTCACTGCCATACATGATCACGCTTGTTCCTTCTGAAACGGTATAATGCAAAGGCGTCAAAAGACGACCGGACTGTGCATTGACAAGTTTGAAAAAAGTACCAGTCGTGTTCGAGCCCACACGATCAAACCGCCAGGACGATGAAAGATCACTGCCAAGCGGCTGTACGCTCACTGCTGCACCGTCGGCACTTCCCTCCTCGGTCAGCACTTTTGCATTGTCTTTGGATGCAATGTTCATCAGTTGTACCGGATAGTCCACAGATGCTGCCGATACCGGAACTGTGACACCGCCATTACTGAACATAGGAAGCAGCCATGCGACAAGTATGGCAAACGATAAGATAACCGCCCACCATATACAATTGATTTTCTTCATGATTGTTTTCCTCCTTAAACGTATTACCCGTTTTTATGCCTGTCAGAAACAATAATATATTTCGTAATATTTCATAAAATTCCATCAACAAGCATCTTTTTTTTCAATTATATCACAAACGCCAGTAAAATACAAGCATTTTTTCAAGGGATGCCTCTAAAGGGTGCCTTTTAATGAGATAAAAATAAAACATGGCTGGCAGGTTGTTTCTGTCAGCCATGTTTTGTTAGGGCAATACCGCAAAAAGATTGTGCGTCATATGCTTGCAAAGCCGATAGGCGGTCTTTGTGCGGTGTTGCCTTAGGGTTTGGGGGCACATAGCCCCTTCCCTTTCAGGAAATGCAAATGGTCATTGAAAAAATAATGGTTATGTGGTATAATACTTTAAAGACGATAAGAGAACATCAGACGAAAGGTTGGTGAGGCTATGACAGATATAGAAGCCGCAAGGGCGATCGCCGAAAAAGTGGCTGAACTGGGTGGAACGGTGTATTTTGTGGGTGGTTATGTCAGGGACAAGCTTCTCAAGCTGGAAAACAAGGACATCGACATTGAAATTCATAGCATCCCTGTTGCGGCGCTGGAGCAAATACTTGATTCTATGGGCGAGTGCATCAAAATCGGGAAAAGCTTCGGGATCTATGGCTTAAAGGGGTATTCCCTTGACATTGCCCTGCCACGAACGGAAAGACGCACCGGAACTGGACACAGGGATTTTGCAGTGACTTCTGACCCTTTTATGGGGACTTATGAGGCGGCAAGACGCAGAGATTTTACCATCAATGCCCTGATGGAGAACGTCCTCACAGGCGAGATCACCGACCACTTCGGCGGTCTGGCGGATTTGCAAAAAGAGTTACTCCGTCACATTGATGATACCACATTCGCAGAGGATCCCCTGCGAGTACTCAGAGCGGCGCAATTTGCCGCAAGATTCCATTTTACAATTGCTGCGGAAACGGCTGAACTTTGCAAAAGCATTGATTTGTCATCCCTTTCCAAAGAACGTGTCATGCTGGAAATGGAAAAGGCACTGCTGAAATCATACAAGCCCTCTGTATTCTTTGCGAAGCTGCGAACCATGGAACAATTGGGGTATTGGTTTCCCGAACTGCAAGCCCTGATCGGACTGCCCCAGAATCGGGAGCACCACCGTGAAGGTGACACATGGACGCATACCATGATGGTACTGGACGAGGCTGCGAAAAGACGAAATATTGTGCGGTATCCCCTGGGATTTATGCTGTCTGCCCTGTGCCATGATTTCGGCAAGGCGGCCTGCACTACAGAGATTGACGGCGTGATTCACTCCTACGGTCATGAAACAGAGGGACTGCCATTGGTTCAGCAGTTCCTCCACCGTATCACATCGGAAACGAAACTGATGCAGTATGTCCTGAATATGACAGAGCTGCACATGCAGCCGAATATTATGGCAAGTGCAAGGTCACGGTTGAAATCTACCAATAAGCTGTTAGACCGGGCTGTGGAGCCATTTGACCTAATACAGCTGAGCATCTGCGACGGTCTGGGGAAAATCCCTCAGCGCAACGATACAGAGGAATTTCTCATGCAGCGTTATGAGAAGTTCATGGATATTATGGCAAAGCCCTATGTCATGGGCAAAGACCTGGTTGAGGCAGGACTCAAGCCCTGTCAGCAGTTTTCGGATATCCTGACGTATGCCCACAAGCTGCGGCTGGCAGGTTTTGATAAGGAGAATACACTCCGGCAGAGCCTTGCTTATGCCAGAAAGGTGTTAAAGGTGAACACAGATGAAACTGGATGAGCGAGAGTCGTACCTGGAACGATTTAAACCAGATTCAAAAAGTCGACAGCTTTCTTTAATTCAGTCTGTACTCTCTCATCCTTTTCAGCAGGAACACGGTCTGTGTTATGACTGCAAATCAAAGGATAAATCTGATGCACATTCATATAATGGAGCAGACAAACCGCCGTTTCATATGCTTTTTGCGGATTCCCAGAACCGCCGCCTGCCAGTAAAACAACACCTTTTTTTCGCTTCAGCTGCGGCTTTTTGTGCAAAAACTGTCTTGCTGAAAAATATAGCTGCAGCCGACTGCCCAGATCAAGCAATTTTCCCGTTAATTCCGAAAAATAAATGGGTGATGCAATGATAACATTATCACATGTCTCGAGATAACAGTAAATCTCCTGCATCTCGTCGTCTATCATGCATTCGTATTGTTCCCTGCATTTACGGCAATCCACACAAGGCGAGATATTTGCCGTATAGGCATTGACGATTATGTATTCTCCGTGCAGTTCTTCTACCAGCTTTCCAATAAGAAAGGCAGTATCACCGTTTTTCCTGGGAGAGCCATTGAGAATCAGTGTTTTAATCATAATTGTACTCCATTTTATTTTGCAAATGGTATAAAAGTTCCGAAAGATATTTTGGGCAATACCGCACAAAGATTGTGCGTCAGATGTGCAGTCAGATTTTTCGTCAGATGAAACAAAAAGCGGAGTGAATACTTTGTGTATTCACGAGCATTTTTGTGAAATATGACGGAAAATTTGCAAGCATATGACGTGCAAAGCCATCAGGCGCTCTTTGTGCGGTGTTGCCTTACACAATTCTCACTTCTGAGACTCTACAAATCTTTTCCTGTACTCCGTGGGCGAACATCCGGCGATCTTCCGGAATTGTCGGTTGAAATTAGAAAGATTCCGAAATCCGCAGTCAAAGGCAACCTCTAACACATTCTTTCGGGTGCTGATCAGTGCCTTGCATACCTGATTGATACGGAAATGAGAAATATACTCCACTGCGCTGAATCCCACATGTTTCTGAAATTGATTCATAAAATAGCTTTCGCTCAGATGAACCGCAGTTGCAAGCTGTCTGATGGTAATGATTTCCCGGTAATGGGCTGCGATATATTCCAGGGCAGGACGAATGATTTCCCCCGTGTCGCAGAGATCTGTCTCCATTTCCGCCTCCGTTTCCAGAAGCCAGAAAAGCCG
Source organism: uncultured Ruminococcus sp. (assembly GCF_937915125.1). GTDB lineage: Bacteria > Bacillota > Clostridia > Oscillospirales > Ruminococcaceae > Ruminococcus_C. The sequence goes on from NZ_CALDMP010000091.1 coordinate 21,298, forward strand.
TATCAGTTCGCTTCGCATGAGCATGTCCAACTGAGGTGAATCTCCTTTTGCGCAGGAAAAAATATGATCCATGATCTGTTCAAGTTCCATATAATAGTAATGATCCGGCGTAATATGCATCTGCACCCGCATACCGCCGTTCAGCAAGGGATTGATGCATTCACGGATATATCGGTCGGAATCAGACCCGCCGAAAATTTCATGGCTGAAAACAAGGGTATCATACATTTGTCTTGTGTTGGCGCACGGATAGATCGAGTGCATGACATTGGGCTGGGTGATAATGATATCACCTGCGGCAGAAGTGAATTTTTCCTCACCGCAAATGAATTCAGCCGACCCTTCCCGGATAAAGTTGATCTCAAACTCGTTGTGCCAGTGCATGGGAACACAATTGAAATGGTCTGGAATCACACATTGGTAATAGCTGTAAGGCTTGATTTCCGAGCTGTGAATGCGGTTTTCTCTGGAGCCCTTCTGATGCATAAGCGCACCTCCCAAAAAAATAGGATCGTATCAGAATATCGTAGAATATCAATAGATTTCAACGTTGTTTTGTAGTATTATATCATATAGAAGAATAAATTGCAATGGACTTTTGAAAGGAAGTGCTGTTATGATAAAAAAATATGTTTATGGGAACCCCTTCCCCACCGATGCGGTTGTCATGGAAATCGAACCATCTGCGGACAAGCTGCCGTTTTTTGAAACCGATAATCAAGGCGGATTCACCTATTCTCTTTCCGAGGACGACATTGTTTACGGTCTGGGCGAACAGATCCGTGGAATGAACAAGAGAGGCTGGCAGTATGTCAGCTGGAATTATGACAATCCCAACCACCATGAAGATACCCGTTCCCTTTACGGTGCGCATAATTTTATCCTCGTTTGCGGTGAAGTAACATTCGGTGCATTTTTCGATTATGCAGGAAAAATGGAATTTGACATCGGTTACACCCATAGAGACCGGATGCAGATCAAAGCCGCAAAAAATGACCTTGCTGTGTATATCATCACAGGCGAAAACGAAAAGGATATTGTCAAGCAATTTCGGAAGATCATCGGCAGGAGTTATATTCCCCCATTCTGGGCATTCGGCTATGGTCAGAGCCGCTGGGGATACAAGAATGAACAGGATATCCGTGCTGTGGCAGAGCAGTACAAAGCGGCAGGCATTCCCCTTGACAGTATCTATCTGGACATTGACTATATGGAACGCTATAAGGATTTTACCGTTGACAAGGAACGTTTCCCGGATCTGAAAGTCCTTGCAGAGGATATGAAAGCGCAGGGAATCCATCTTGTTCCCATTATTGACGCGGGCGTGAAAATTGAGCAAGGCTATGATGTCTACGAGGAAGGCGTGCAGAATAATTACTTCTGCAAGAATGGAGACGGCGGTGATTTCGTCGGCGCAGTATGGCCGGGTCGAGTACATTTCCCCGACTTTTTACAACCCGAAGCGAGAAAATGGTTTGGCGAAAAATATGCCGTCCTGACAAGAATGGGCATCGACGGCTTCTGGAATGATATGAACGAGCCTGCCATTTTCTACACTGAGGACAGACTTGCAGACACTTGCGCAGAAATCGAAAAACTCACTGCGGGAAATATGGGCATCAACGAGTATTTCAAATTCACAGGAATGGTCGCAGGACTGAACGGAAATATGGGAGATTACGACAAATTCTACCACAACGTAAATGGTCAGATGGTAAAGCACAGCGATGTCCACAATCTCTACGGCATGAACATGACACGTTCTGCCTTTGAGGCATTGCAGGAGATCTGCCCCGAAAAGCGTACATTATTTTTCTCCCGGTCGTCCTATATCGGCGCACACCGCTACGGCGGCATCTGGCAGGGTGACAACAAATCCTGGTGGTCCCACATTCTCCAGTCCATGCAGCAGCTCCCGGCGCTGAATATGGCAGGTTTCCTCTTCACCGGTTCGGATACAGGAGGATTCGGCTGCGATACCACCGAAGATCTCATGCTCCGCTGGCTGCAATATTCCCTCTTCACACCTCTGTTCCGCAATCACGCCGCAGACGGTACTCGTGAACAAGAGCTTTACCGCTTTGACAATGTCAATGCTGCCGCTGAGATGATCAAAATTCGCTACAGCCTGATTCCATATCTGTACAGTGAGTTCTTGAAAGCAGCACTGCATGATGAGATGATGTTCAAGCCCTTAGCGTTCGACTTCGCCGAAGATCCTATGGCAAAGCAGGTGGAGGATCAGCTTCTCCTTGGCAATGAGCTGATGATTGCTCCCATTTACAAGCAAAACGCCCAGGGACGGTATGTTTATCTGCCTGAGGAAATGATGCTGGTACGGATGAGATCTTACAATAATTATCAAACGGAGATTCTGCCCCGGGGGCATCATTATATTGACATTGCGCTGGACGAACTGGTTTTCTTTATCCGGCATCAAAAGGCGATTCCCTTCGCCAAACCCGCAGAAAACACTGCAAAAACAGACATGCATTCACTCCGGCTTCTGGGTTATCCCCACAGTTCCTATATGATGTATTGGGATAATGGTTTTTCCCCTGATCCTGAAGACAGCCTTACTATTTCAACATTATAATCAGTGATTCCTTATTCTTCATAAGAAATGAGACTTAAAGAGCTGCTGCACTTTTTCGTTGGTGCAACAGCCCTTTTTATTTCTATTCTTGCTATTTTCTCCAGCATTCAGCGGAAGTACAATAGTGTTGATTTCAAAAAATCTGTGAGCAGTGTTGCCCCAGATTGCACAGAAACTGTCTCTTGATTATTATACTGTAATAGTGCAATAGAGGTCTACGCATTTTGATTCGATTCAATCGCCTGAACAAATTTATAATGTGTATTCTGCATTCCTTCCCGCTGATAAAACGCATGCGCCCTTTCTCGCTTTTGATTGCTGGTCACTTCAAGTATCTGACAATGACGCTCTCTTGCCGCAGTTTCTGCCGCCGCAAGAAGTTGTTTCCCGATTCCCCGGGAACGATGCTTTGCATCTACTGCCAGTTCCACAATCTCTGCAACCTTTCCGCAGTGGTGGAGCTGAAATTCCATACGCAGATGCAGTACTCCTACGACTCTGCCACCACTTTCTGCCACAAGAAGCAGATGGTTAGGGTCTGCCGTCATGGCATCATATCCCCAGGTGAACAATTCCATGGAAAAAACGGTCTCCTCCAGTGCACAGATGAGTTGATACACTGCCGGCAGATCCCCACGAACAGCCTGTCGAATCATTTACACCCCACCTTTTCCCAAAATACACTCAATACCGTTTTGCTCCGCCAGAAAATCACCCACATCCACGGAAACGCCCTCGAATTTTCCATGAAAATCGCTGCCGCCAGTGAGAAACAGATCATATTTTTCTGCATATTGCCGGATGATCACCTTATCTTTTTCCGTATTGGCGTGGTGATTCAGTTCCAGCCCATCCAGTCCATGCGCAGCTAGTTCAGGAATGAGGCAGAAATTCTGCTGCTGTCCGCTATGTGCCAAAACCGCCAGACCGCCGGCATCCTTTATGGCACGCAGAGCCTCCAACGGAGAAATATACCGGATATCAAAATCACAGATACCTCCATTTTTGAAGATTCGCTGATAAAACTCCTCAAACATGTCCGGTGCTTTTCCACGGCGCACCAGATCATCCATGATATGCTGCTTGTAAATGTATTTCCCATCCGCTTTCCGCAATGTTTCTATTGCAATATCATAACCATGTGCATTCAGTACAGCGATCTGGCGCAGGGAATTGGCATGGCGTGCCTCCAGCGTAGGATGTACCGCCTGTTCCGTCACATCCGGTTTCTGAATACCATACCCCAGCATATGCACCCGGAATCCATGGTCATAATCATACGCCGAGATCTCAATACCTGGAATGACCCGGATGCCCTCTGTCTCCGGAATCTGCCTTGCCTGGGACAGCGTATCGTGATCGGTAATGGCTATGGCGTCCAGACCCTTTTCCTTTGCTCTGGCAATCAGTTCCGGAATCGTAAAGCTGCCGTCCGACACAGTGGAGTGCATATGCAGATCTGCTTTTCTCATGCAAATGTTCCCTCCGAAATATTGAATACACGGTCACAGAGTCCGTCCATAAACTCCAGATCGTGAAAAATACCGATCATGCTGGTACCCTGCTGCTTCAGCTTCAGGAGCATGTCCTTGACCAGAATCTTTGTCTTGTTGTCCAGAGATGCCGTAGGCTCATCCAGCAGCATAAGTCGGGGATTCTTGACCATGGTATGTGCCAGATTCAGGCGCAGCCGTTCGCCGCCGGAAAAGGTATTGGGATAAATATCCCACAGATCCTCTGGCAGACGGAAATAGTCCAGCATTTCCTCGGCTTTTTGCCGTGCCGTACTGCCATCATGTCCTGTTTCCAGCAGTGCCTGCATCACATGTTCTTTCGCAGTAGTTCTGGGCATGACGCTGAGAAACTGGGAAACATAGCCGATCTCATGGTTACGCAGATAAAGGATTTCCCGTTCCGATGCATGTGCCAGACTGATTTTTCCATATGCAAGACTGTCGTAGAGAATATCCCCCTCAGTGGGCAGATAGGTTCGGTGAATGCACTTTAAAATCGTGGATTTTCCGGCGCCGGAACGTCCAACAATACCAATGAATTCCCCTTCTTCCAGGACAAAATCAATATTCTGACAAGAACGTATCTCCCGGTTTGCATGGTGCAGATAAAAATTTTTCGCAAGTCCCTGAATTTCCAATATGCTCATATGGAATGCCCCCTGTATTCAACTCTGGAAGTGGTTTTCCCGTCCACCAGAACATGTGTCACCACCGGATAACCATCCAAAATATCCGCAATGACAAGATCCGCCTTTTTGCCCGGTGCAATGGAACCATAGTCCTTGTCGATTCCCATTGCCTTTGCCGGATTCAGGGAGACCTTATTCACCATATCCGGCAATGTCTGCCCATATTTATCACGCATGACAAACAGACTGTGGAGCAGTGCCTGGGGGAAATAGTCGGAGCAGAGAATATCCACACTGCCCTTCTGGATTGCCTGTGCCGCAGACATATTCCCGGAGTGGGAACCGCCAAGCAGGATATTGGGCGCACCGGCTATGGTATAAAAGCCCATATCATGGGCTGCTTTCGCCACCTCTTCAGTAATGGGGAATTCGCTGATATCCACGCCCAGCTGACGGTTCACCTCCAGCTTTTCCACCGTATCATCATCATGGGATGCCACGGTAATATGATTGGCATGTGCCAGTTCCGCCAGCTCTTTTAGTTGCACAAAAGAGAGCATCTCCTTATCCTGATGATATTCCAATACTTCCTCAAAAGTCTTGCCCTCATTTTCCATGCCATGGTATTTATCCAGCGTATCCCGATAGACTTCCAGACTCCGATACTGCCCCTGCCCCGGGGTATGATCCATAAAGGAGATCTCATGCACCAGATGTCTGGAGATCATCTCCTTTGCAATGTCATATGCATCAATGTTGTCGATCTCCAGGCGCAGGTGAAAACGATGGTGAATGAGATGGCTGCGGTTCTGGATATCGGCGATGAGCTCTGCCATTTCCAGCACGCTCTCCTTGGTACGCAGAGGACTCTTTCCCAACAGCTCGTCCCTGTACAGGGAAAAGGAATGGTAGATGGTCGTAATGCCTAGCTGTAACAATTCCTTTTCACATTCTTTCAGTGCCAGTTCAAAGGGGAATTTCGCCGTGGGACGGGGAAAAATAAACTGCTCGATCTTATCGGAATGTACATCAATAAAGCCCGGCAGAATATATCTGCCATGGGCATCAATGGTTTTATCTGCTGTGCCGTCGAATTGGCAGATATCGAAAATACGGTCATTGTCCAGCAGCAGCGTTTTTCCCTCTATGATCTGATCCGGCGTCACGATTCTGCCGTTTTTGATTGCTATCATGAATTTAGTGCCTCCTTGCTTTGGGTTTGTAATTTTGTAATGAGGAATTAGGAATTTCGGTATTCGCTGCGCTCATGAATTTAAATTCCATCGCCCCAGGCGATACCATCATTCCTCATTCCTAACTCCTAATTCCTCATTCAAAACTCCTAATTTCTCATTCAAAAATAATTTATAACAGTGAATGTACCAACTGCTGGGTATAGGCGTGCTGAGGATCTTCCAGAATCTGATCTGTCAGACCGCTTTCGATGATTTTTCCGTCCAGCATCACCACTGTCCGGTCTGCCAGCATCCGGATCACAGCAAGGTCATGGGAAACCAGCAGAATGGAAATGCCATACTCCGCCTTGATACGCCGGATCAGATCCAGCACCTTTGCCTGTACCGACAAGTCCAGACCCGTAGTTACTTCGTCCAGCAGCAAAATAGACGGATTGTTCGCCAGCGCCTTGGAGATCTGCACACGCTGCTGCATACCGCCGGAAAAATTCTTCGGTGCTTCGCCCATACGGGATGTCAGGATCTCCACAGCGGACAACAATTCCTTGGCACGTTCTGTCATATGACCGGCACTGCGGTTCCCGGCAGCAATGAGCTTTTCAGCAATATTGGATGCAGCCGAATAGTTCATGCGCAGACCACGCACCGGGTTCTGATATACCATACCCATGATACTGTTTTTGATATGCCGCTGTTCTGCTGCACTTGCCAGCCAGATACTTTCCTCGCCCTTTTTATAGTCTCCCAGATATGCTTCGCCGGAAGTGGGTACGATGTCAAAATACAGGCTCTGCATGAGCGTGGATTTTCCCGATCCGCTTTCGCCGACTATACCCAGTACTTCACCGGGATATACCTCTATAGAAACATCATTTGCCGCCCAGACCGTGCCGCAGACGGTACAGCGGTTCTTTTCCAGATGCGTTCTGCACGCCGGACAGCCATCGCCATAGCGTACTGTCAGATGCCGCACCTGCAATACCGGTTTTTCCTCAAGCTTCACGAGAACGCACCTCCTTGCAATATGTTGTATCCGAGCATTGATATATCTTTTCTCCCGTTTCTGCATCGAATAGTTCATCCAGATAGGTATCCGTACTGCCGCAGAGACGGCACTTTCTGCCCTGGAAATTTTCCCGTTCAAAGGGTACATCATCAAACGCCAGAGAAACCACATTGGTATGCGGCGGAATGGCATAGATCTTCTTTTCTCGTCCTGCGCCGAACAGATACAGGCACTGGGACTGGTGCAACTTCGGATTATCGAACTTCGGGATCGGGCTGGGGTTCATGATATAGCGATCTTCTACCGTGCAGGGATACTCTGTAGGGATGGTCACCTTGCCATACTTGATAATGCTTTCATACAATTGCAGCCAGATAGGTGCATAGTCCTTTTCGGCGTGCATTTTCTTGGTCACTTCTTCCTTGGGCTCCACAATACGCAAAGGCTCCGGGATAGGCACCTGCAACACCAGGATCTGGTCATTTTTCAGAGGCACCTCCGGGATACGGTGACGGGACTGGATCAGTGTTGCCGTATGGGTATCCGTAGTCGTTTCAATATTGGTACACAGTTTCACAAACTTCTTGATATTAACTGCATTTACACTGTCATCGCTGCCCTGATCAATGACTTTCAGGGTATCAGACGGCCCGATCAGGGAGAGTGTCAGCTGAATGCCGCCTGTACCCCAGCCTCTGCCGATGGGCAGCTCTCTCGAGCCAAAGGGCACCTGATATCCGGGGATTGCCACTGCCTTCAGCACACAGCGGCGGATCTCCCGCTTTGAGCCTTCGTCCAAAAAGGCATAATTATACTGTTCCGCTCTCTCCATGTTCCTGTTTCCTCCGTGTTTTTCTCGCTGCATCCAGTTTGGACTGGAACGTGACATAATGGGGCAGCTTCAAGTGGGAAATAAAGCCGTTCATCTCCAGGCAATCCCCGTGCATCAATACAAATTCCTGATCCTGAGGCGGGTAATCACCGCCCTGTTCCAGTTCCCGGTCAATGACCGCCATGGCAATGGCTTTGTTTTCATTTCTGCCGAACACTGCGCCGTATCCGCTGGCGAGCTTCAACTGTTCCTTATCGCTGGCAGAATTGAATGTTTCCACCTCTGTGAGCAGAATCTCACCCAGATAAATGGATTCCTCCGCTTTTCCCGGATAGGGGATCTCCAGTGCTACATAACCGCTGCGCAGTTCACCTACGGTAGGATGCACCTGCCCGAATCCACGGAGCACCGAATATGCCAGACCCGACAGAAATCCTGTATCTGCTCTTGTCATCGTCTGGAGCCGGGCACTGCGGGGTGCCGGGAATTCCAGCAGATTTTCCGTGACATCATAGGGCGGTGTATTATCCTCTTCGTAGATATCCAGAAGCCCTTCCTCTTTCAGCATATCGGAAACACGGCTGTAATCCTGAAGCTGCTCCGGCATCTGCTTATCCAGAACCTGCTGGAACATCTGGTGTAATTCTGACGCATCCTCATTTTCCCGTTCAAAGTGAATGAGACGATGGGTATAGTCATAAGTTGCACCTAGCAGCTGACCGCCGGGAATATCCTTGAATGCCGCAGAGATACGACGCATCACACGCATTTCTCCTGTGTCTGCAGTTTTGGTATAATGGCTGCGTTTCAACGTGGAGCGATAGGCACGCAGAAGAAAAACTGCCTCTTCCGTAGAGCCTTCGCACTGTTTCAGTGCCAGCGCCGCATAGGATCTGGCGTACAATCCGGCTTCGCTCATGACCTTATCCACCAGAAGTCCGAACTTGTTTTCGATTGTCTCCAGATCAATATCCTTGTCCGTACCGCTCCGATAATAATCCAGCAGCTGGATACTGGCTTCAATTGCCTCTTCGCCGCCGGATACTGCTACATATGCCATGCCGTTTCCCTCCTTCTCGTCAATCTCGGAATACAAGTTACATCGCCGCTGTCCGTCACAAAGATCAGATCTACACCCATGGGATATTCATATTCCTGTTGGTCACGTAGTACGATTGCCTGCTGTACTGTTTCGGAACAAGAGAATTCCATAGTGCCATCAATTCCCGGTCCATAGATCTTCATTGTTTCCTCGATTTCACCGCTGTCACGAATAATCAAAGTTGCACTGCGGTGCGGATCCACTAGCGTACCGCACTTTGCCTGTACAAAGATCGCCGAAAGTGTCTGCGCATTCGTTACAAATATATAATCTGCTTCACAGCTAGCTTTTTCCTCAGACAATGTGACAAGCTGAAGTTCCTCCCGGAGCGTTTCATTTCCGCAGGCAGAAAAACTGACCTCATTATCCAGAAGCGTCATGCCCAACGCCAGAAGGGCACCGTGTTCCCCGAACATCTTCTTTGTTTGTGGTGCAATGGATACTGTCCTGCCAGGATTGGACATTCCCTCCAGCAATTTCCGGAACACTGCTTGCGTATCAAATACTTCGTCAAACTGATGGAGTGTTTTCATTGCGCCGCCTCCGAATCCATAGAGTGGAAATCCACTTTTGTTTTCTGGAACATGGCATTTTCCTGTTCCAGCCGCCGCAGCTGCTGCGCTTCCCATTCCAGAAGCAAATTCTCTTTCCGGAACACGCTCTTATTTTCCGCAGCATCAATGATCGCCATATGCAATGTCTTGTCGAAATCATCGCCCATAGTCACTGCTGTCCCTACCGTACCGTCCAATGAAACTGTCGCTTCTGTGACAATGACCTCTCCCAGATAGAACAGGCTCTGTTTGACCGGTTCCCTCATCTTGATCATCGTCAGAGACTTTTCTGGTTTTTTCACAATTACCACCGGATAGGTTTGCTGTAATTCCGCACCAAGGGCAATGACATCTTCCCGGTCTGCCCTGGTAAGAATCTGAAACAATCGTTTCTTTTCCAAGAATCTCTCCTCCAAAATACAGCGGATTTCCGAATGACTCACTCCCGAAAATCTGCATCATCAATTTCAATTTTGGGCAATACCGCACAAAGATTGTGCGTCAGATACGCCGTCAGATTTTTCGTCAGATGAAACAAAAAGCGCAGTGAATACTTTGTGTATTCACGAGCATTTTTGTGAAATATGACGGAAAAGATGCAAGCATATGACGTGCAAAGCCCACAGGCGCTCTTTGTGCGATGTTGCCTTTAATATACTGATTACTTTACCTTCGCCTTGATCTTCGTGGAAACCATTTCCAGCAGGACGACGGCAATGACAACGACATAGGTCAGAAAGCCCATTTCATGCAGGTCAAAATAAAAACTGCCTGCCATAAACAACTGGAACCCAATACCACCTGCGCCGGCGGCTGCGCCCATGGCTACCGCATTGGTGAAGTTGATCTCGAACCGCATAAACGTCCACGCTACCATCCGACTGATGGATGCCGGCAGGATCGCCTGAAATACGATCTGCCAGAAGCCCGCACCGCTGGCACGAAGTGCCTCAATGGTACCGCCGTCAATTTCCTCAATAGATTCCGCATATACTTTTGTCAGATAGGCAAAGCTGTGGAATGTCAGACCAATGACTGCGGCAACGCTGCCCAGCCCTGCGGAAACGGCAAAGATCAGCACCCACAACACGGTGGGAACCGCACGCACCAATGCTACCAGACTTTTGATAATATTGGCAATCCAGGACGCTGCAATATTTTTTGCACAGAGAAGTGAACAGAAAAATGCCAGAACTGCGCCGAAAATGGTAGACAGAATGCCCAGGCAGAATGTAACCAGCAGCTGGTATAGTACATTGAAAATGGTATCCCTGGACAGCCTTGGTTCGAGAAATACCGTCTTGATGTTATGCAGTGTATCGGCAGCTGCATTCCAGAAGTCGATTTCCTTATAATCGAAAGAGAGAAAGGCGTATACAGTCAGTCCGATAAGTACCGCTGCAAGTATCTTTAAGGTAACGCCGCTTTTACTCTGCACGCCGATTTTGATCCTGCCGTTCTTATGCCGCCGGGCGTGAAAATCTGCCACAGAAATATCCTGAGACAATATTGCTGTATCCTGCATCAGAGAATCACCTTCCTTATCTGATTGGAAATGGTCTCAATGACAATGACCATGATGATGATCAGTACAACCACCAGACTCGCCGAACTGAAATCCAGCCGTTTGTAGTACATATCAAAGAGATAGCCAATTCCTGTTGCCGTCAGGATACCAATGAGGGTAGAACTGCGGATATTGGTTTCAATCATGTACAGGACCCATGTGACAATGCCTGTTATGGTAGATGGAATAATGCCCTGAAATACGGTCTGAATAAAATTTGCACCGGAAGCATGGAGTGCCTCAATACAGGATGCGCTGACTTCGTCTATGGTCTCGATAAATGCGCGTGTCAGCAGACCAAAGGTGGTGAAAAACAATGCAAAGAACCCGGTCAGAATGTTCTGTCCGAAGGAGAACATAAGCAGCATTGCCCATACCACATCCGGTACATTCCGGAAGAATGCCGCCACAATCCGCACGATCCGGTTGATTATGCCGTGAAATCCCGTTGCCTTTGACCCGAACAGGCTGAAAAAGAACGCAAATATTGCCGCAATGACAGTAACTGCAACGGAAAGCAGTGCCGTTTCGATCAGCTTATCCAGAATTTTCGGGAACCGCTTCATTGCCATTTCATCGGGGATCAGATTCTCAGCGATCCACGCAAACGCCTTCGGAAAAGATGCCACGCCCTCAGTCAGATGAAATTCCGTCACCAGAGAGGACACAATGTAAATGCCAAGCACCACCGCCAGCACAATGGTATATGTCAGCTTTCGTTTCAAAAACACGTTTTGTATTTTCCTGTCCATCTCATTCTCCCTGCATATCTATGATCAGATCCTGATCGCTGGACTGATAAATGGTGTGAATTTTTTCCTGGGTCAGTTCCGCAGGTGTCCCATCAAAGACGATCTTTCCTGCGGCAACACCAAGGATGCGCTCCGAATATTTCATGGCAACATCCACCTGGTGCAGATTGACAATACACGTGATTTTCTTCGTCCGGTTGATCTGCGCCAGATGATCCATGATGGTCTTGGACGCTTTCGGGTCAAGGGAAGCAATGGGTTCGTCACAGAGGATCAGCTTCGGCTGCTGCATAATGGCACGGGCAATACCCACACGCTGTTTCTGTCCACCGGACAAAGCATCACATCGCTTGTATGCCTGCTCCGCCAGTCCCAGTTCCTCCAGAATCGCAAATGCCTGTTCCTTTTCTTCCTCGCTGTAATGCCCGGCAACACCGCTGATGGTAGATTTCTGCCCCAGTTTTCCATGAAGCACATTCTCCACAACGCTCAAGCGATCCACCAGATTATAATGCTGAAAGATCATGCCCGTTTTTGTCCTGACCTTGCGAAGCTCCCGTTTATTCAGTTCCATGACATTCTGCCCGTCATAGATGATTTTCCCCTCTGTGGCATCAATGAGACGGTTCACGCATCGCAGAATGGTCGATTTTCCGGCGCCGGACGGTCCGATAACGGAGACAAATTCTCCCTCTTCAATGGAAAAGCTGATATCCTCCAGCGCCTTTGTGGTATTGTTATATACTTTGCTGACGTGCTGAAATTCCAAAATCGGCATCTTAGACTCTCCTATCGCTCCCGATCAGGATTCCATATTGCGGATGGGATCGTACCAGGAATCCTCAACAGTGACAAAGCGCATTTCATCGGAATCTTTTTCCAGCAGACCCATGCCGCCTTCCGGATAGAAGATCAGCTCGTTATTGGCAACTTCATCAGAAGTGAATAAATCCTGGATTGCCTTTACATCCTCCGAGCTGAGAGTATCGCCGTTATAGGCAAAGGGACCGTTCAGCACCGGAATGGACTGGATCACCGTAAACTTTGATCCTGTCACTGTATCAAAAGGAGCGCTTGCATCCTCGTTGATGGTATAAACAGAACCCACTGCAGCCGCTTCGCCCTCTGTGCAGGTGACATATGGAGCCAGTTCGATGTCACAGAACGCTGCCACATCACACTTGTCAGAAAGCAGGTTAAAAGCAGAACCCTGGTGCGAACCGCCGAAGAGCACTTCCGAGAAAAATGCATCGCTGCCGCCTTCCAGCAGATCATCTACAATCAGATTGTCCTCTGCAAAATGGGAAATGATCTGATTGGTGGGAACTTTAAATCCGGAAGTGGAACTGTTGGAAACAAAAGACATTCTCTTTCCCTTGATGTTATCAATGCTGTAGGAATCGCCGTCCAGATATTGATCTGCGTTTTCCTCCTTGACTGCAAAGAAGCTGTAATACAGGGCATCGTCCAGAGTACCGGATTCGCCGGACTGTACAAACAGCGGCTGCACTGCATCGTTGGAGTTCTTCGCCTGAATATAACCCTCTGCACCCATGCAGCAGCCGATCTGGGCTGTACCGTTGGAAAGTAACTCAATGGCAATCGCATAATCAGTGGTCAGCTTCTGTTCTACAGTCTTACCTGTCGCCTGTTCAATGAGTCTGCCCACTTCGTTTCTGGCATCCTGATAGTCCTCTGCGGATTCATTGGGATACCATACCAGTGTAATGGTATCGGTGTAATTACCGGAACCAGAAGCATCTCCCTCTACCGAAGTCTCGTCTGCATTGGAAGAAGCAGCGTCTGCACTGCTTGCATCCTCTGTGGAGCTTGTACCAGTTTCACCGCATCCTGCAAGTGTACCGCAGAGCATGGATAATGCTGCAATTGCAGCCCAGATTCTTTTTGTTTTCATCATGAAAGCACTCCTTTTCTCATGGACAGATCTGACCTGTTCTCTTCTGTCAGATCCCTATCTTCTGAAATCACTCTTTCTTGTAATTTCCATAACCCATTATAGGCAACACCGCATAATCTCCACCTACAAACAAAAACACCCAGCAAAATAGCTGAGTGCGTAGGGAAACATTCAATTTTCCATCGCAAGGGTGCACTGAATTAGACTGCCAGAGATTTTCTGTCAGCCAGATACAGATTCGCCAATGCGAACATAATATTCAATTTAGCAGTCTGTTTTCGCAGACCTCGGTATCGGGTCTTTCGATACCGAAAAATATTTT
>NZ_CALDMP010000092.1 GCF_937915125.1 uncultured Ruminococcus sp.
AAGATGCAAGCATATGACGTGCAAAGCCGTCAGGCGCTCTTTGTGCGGTGTTGCCGCAAGCATATGGCGTGCAAAGCCGCCAGGCACCCTTTGTGCGGTGTTGCCGCTAGTTACGTTTCATCTTCGCCACAAAAAAGCCGTCACTGCCACAAAGCTCCGGCAGCAGCGTTACCATGGGCTTTTCAAAAGCTTCGCCCAACGCCGGACATACCGGCTCCGGCGCAAACTCCGGATGCTTCTGCAAAAATTGCTGCACCACCTGTTCATTTTCCACAGGCAGCACTGTACAAGTGGAATACTGCAAAATACCGCCGGGTTTTACATAGCGTGCTGCATTTTCCAGAATTTCCAATTGCAATGCCGGGAGCGATTTCAGCTCCTCGGAGTCTTTCTCCTTGACCTCCGGCTTTCGCCGCAAAACGCCCATGCCGGAACAAGGCACATCACACAGCACACGGTCTGCGCCGGCATATTCCGCCTGGAATACCGTAGCATCTCCCTGTGCTGCCGTCACATTGGTCAGCCCAAGGCGCTTCACATTCTCCTCGATCAGCTTCACCCGATGCGCCGCCAGATCAAAGGCATAGACCCTGCCTGACTGCGCCATCTGAATTGCCATGGTGCAGGTTTTTCCGCCGGGAGCTGCACAGAGATCCAACACAGTTTCTCCCGGTTGTGCTCCAATGGACAGGGCACAGATCTGGGATGCCAAATCCTGTACATAGAACCAGCCTTTCTGGAATTCCGGCAGACTACGGATATCTCCTGCATGAAGCGTATAGGCATCCGGAAGAAGAGACACCAGTGTAATCTGATCCCCCAGCGCCTGCTCCAGTTCTTCTCTGGTACACGCCAAGGAATTACGCCGGATAAACCGTGGTGCCGGCTCCAAAGCATCTGCCAGAAAAGCACGTGTCCGCTGTTCACCATAGGCGTCCAGCAACTGTTCCAGCAGCCAGTGGGGCACGGCATATTCCACCGCCATAGCGACTTTTTTGTCCTTGGGATAGGGAATCTGACAGTCATCCCGGAGAAATCCCCGGAGTACTGCATTCACAAACCCGGAAGCACTTGCTTTCCGGCATGTTTTCGTCAGCTTCACGCTTTCACTGACTGCCGCACGGGATGGAATCTGATCGCAATACAGCAGCTGATACACCCCCAGCCGCAGTATATTCCGCACCGTACCGTCCAGTTTTCGCAGCGGCTGCTTGCTGTAATGAGCAATGACAGCATCCAATGTGATGCGCCGTTCGATAACACCATAATACAGCATTGCACAAAGCCGCTTGTCCCGTTCTTCCATCTCCCACTGGGACAGCGCACTGTCCAGCAGCAGATTGGAATAGCTCTGCTCCTGTTCGGTACGATCTAATAGCTGTACTGCCAGTTTTCTTGCATTCATCTTCGTCTGTTATTCCCCTTTGCAATGGAGATCAGCCGCAGCAGCTGCAAAATACTGTTCAGCAGTGCTGCTACATATGTCAGCGCAGCGGCTGTCAGCACTTTCCGGGATTTCTTCAGCTCGTCTCCCGCCAGAATATACCTGGATTCCAGGGTCTGCATGGCACGGCTGCTGGCGTTGAATTCCACCGGCAGAGTAATGAGCTGGAAAAAGACAATTGCCGTAAACAACAGGATTCCCACCAGCTGCAGGGTCTCGCCCATATAAGAACCGCCCAGAATCAGACCAAGCACAAAGACAATATACCAGAGCTTCGAACCGATCTGTGTCACCGGAATGACGGCACTGCGGACTTTCATGGGAAAATAGCCCACCTCATGCTGTACCGCATGACCGCATTCGTGTGCCGCTACGCCGATTGCCGCAACAGAAGTGGAGTCGTGCACAGAATCCGACAGACGGATGACATTTGCCCGTGGGTCGTAGTGATCTGTCAGCTTGCCCGAAACACGTTCCACAGAAATCTGATACAGACCGTTATCATCCAGGATCTGCCGTGCCACCTGAGCTGCCGTCAGTCCGCGGCTGTTGTAATCCTTTTCATACCGTTTGAATGTGGCATTCACATTCCATGATGCCCAGAGACTGATGATCAGTCCCAGGATCACCAGTCCGTAACCTCCGTAAAGCAGCATATGACGCCTCGCTTTCTGCTCAGCCGAGCGTTTCCCCGTTTGTCAGTTTCTTTCCCCGTAAAAAATCCGCCGCAGCCATCCGGCGTTTTCCCTCCGGCTGAATTTCCGTCAGCCGCAGTCCGTTTCCGTCACCACATACCACCACGAATTCTGCCGAATCTGCAATGGTTCCCGGTGTGCCGGAAACATGTTCTACCACTCTCGAAGCATAGACTTTCAGCCGTTTGCCATCCAGCATGGTGAACCCAGTAATGCCCCGGATCAGATCGTGCAGTTCAGCAGCAGGCTTTGTGAAATCCAGCTCTGACATTTCCTTTGTAATGCGGCTGGCATAGCTGGACAGCGCATCATCCTGGGGTTCCGCCGTGAGCGTACCGTTTTCCAGTGATGCCAAGGTCTCCCGAAGCGTCTCCGCCGCCAGTTCCGCCAGTCGGTCGTGCAGCTCAGCCGCTGTTTCCTCGGGGCCGATGTCAATTTCCTTTTTCAGGAGCATATCTCCCGTATCCAGTCCCTCCGCCATCTGCATGGCGGTAATGCCGGTCTTTGTTTCGCCGTTCAGGAGCACCCACTGAATGGGTGCAGCACCCCGATATGCCGGCAAGAGGGATGCATGCATATTGATGCAGTGATACGGCGGCAGATCCAACACTGCCTTAGGCAGAATCTGTCCATAAGCCATGACTACAATGAGATCCGGCGCCAGCTGGCGCAGGGTCTCCATAGCAGCTTCCGCATCCTCCCCTTTCCGCAGAGACAAGGGCTGATAAACCGGAATATCATATTCCAGCGCCGCCGCCTTTACCGGAGTGGGGATGGTATGATGCCCACGTCCCTTGGGACGATCCGGCTGTGTAAAAACGCCAACGACCTCATGCGCACTCTCCGCCAGAAGGCGCAGACACGGCACAGCAATGTCCGGCGTTCCCATATAGACTATTCTCATGCTTCCTCCAGATCTTTCGGGTCTACAAATTCTTCTACCACGTCCACGAACAGCTGACCATCCAGGTGGGCGTATTCATGACAAGTGCACTGTGCCCCCAATGCAGTGAGCGTCATCTCGAACCACTCGCCGTTGCGGTTCTGGGCACGAAGCTTGCACTTATTAGGGCGTGTGACATATCCCCAGCGATTGGGCACAGAGAGACATCCCTCCAGCACACGCTGTTTGCCGCTGGTTTTTACGATCTCCGGATTGATTGCCTCCACCCGGACATCACCCAGATGCATAATAAACAGACGACGGCAGTAGCCCACCTGAGGTCCTGCCAGACCCACACCTTCTGCCTGATCCAATGTTTCGTGCATATCATCCAGCAGCTGGTGAAGTTTTTCGTCAAATTCCGTCACCGGACGGCATTTTGCCCGCAGAATCGGATCGCCTTCTTTTACAATTCGTCGGATCGCCATGGATCATTCCCTCCAATTTCAATGCTTTGATACGGTTGTCTCCCACTATCGTCACTATGCAATATAATTGATACATTCTTATTATACGCCGATATCGCCGTTCATGTCCGCATAAATATGCACTCTTGCACAGCTGCGGTCTGCACCGGCTTCTGCCAGTACCGCATGGATCAGTTCCCGATACGGCTTTGTATTTTTACACTTGATCACCAATTGATAGCGATATTTTCCATTGATACGCCCATAAATACACGGTACCGGCTCCAGCACCCAGATGGGATAGGAAAATCCCTGTTTCCTTATCTGGGATTTCAGAATCTCTGCCGTTTTCCGGGATGCCGCCTGTACTTCCTGTTCCCGTGCACCGGTGAAACCGATTACACAGATATCACAGATGGGCGGAAAAATCAGCTGCCGCCGCAGGGCAATTTCCTGGGCATAAAATTCCGGATATGCCTGCTGCGCCGCCAATCGGAGCACATAATGATCCGGCATACTGGTCTGCAAAATGGCACGACCGGGAGCATCGCCTCTGCCGCCTCGTCCCACCACCTGGGTTACCAGGGAAAAGGTTCGCTCATAGCTGCGGAAATCTCCGGCATAGAGTGCCTTATCCACTGAAAGAACACCAACCAGAGTGACGCGCGGAAAATCCAGTCCCTTGCCGATCATCTGCGTCCCCAGCATGATGTCATACTTTCCCTCCCGGAATTCCGTAAAGTGTTCTTCATAGGCATACCGGGATATGGTGGTATCTGCATCCATCCGCAGAATACGTGCGCCAGGTACGATCTGCTGTAATTCCTCCTCCAGCCGCTGGGTGCCGAAGCCCATCTTCCGCAGATGCTTGCTGCCGCAGGTGGGACACACCTGTACCAGATCCTGGGTATGACCGCAGTAATGGCACATCAAGCTGTCGTTGACTTTATGATACGTCATGGGAATGCTGCAATTGGGACAGTACACCGGCTTGTTGCAGGATGCACAGCTGATAATGGTATGATATCCCCGGCGGTTGAGAAGCAGCAAGGACTGATTCCCAGCCGCCAGATTGTCTTTCAGCGCTTCGGACAAGGTCAGGGAGAACATGCCGTCATTGCCGGAAGTGCGCTCCTCCTGCATATCCACTACTTCCACTGCGGGCAACGGTGCCTGGTTATAGCGCTGTTTCATTTCCAACAAGGTATACACGCCACGCTTAGCATAATAGTAGCTTTCAATAGACGGCGTTGCCGACGCCAACAACAGCGGACAACCATGAGTCTGACAGCGCTTTTTCGCCACAGAAATGGCGTGATATCTTGGAGCGCTGTCGGATTTATAAGTCCGCTCACCCTCTTCGTCCACCACAATGAGTCCCAAAGACTGCACCGGTGCAAAGACGGCGCTTCGGGTACCGATGATAATCTTTACCTCGCCGGAAGCAATTTTCCGCCAGGTTTCGCTGCGCTGTCCCAGTGAAAGTTCACTATGCACCACGGCGACGATTTCCCCGAACAGGCTGTAAAACCGTCCGACGATCTGCGGCGTCAGCGCAATTTCCGGCACCAACAGGATCACCTGCCTGCCCTGTTTTACCACCGTGTCAATGAGCCGGATAAAGACGCTGGTCTTGCCGCTGCCCGTAACGCCGTGCAGCAGAAAACAGTGCATTCCCTCATGGAGTGCTGCCACCAGCCGTTCATAGACAGACTGCTGTTCCGGGGATAAGATCAGGTCTTCCGGAGACTGGGTCTGTTCTCCTATGGCGTACGAATGCAGAGACGGTTTTGCAATGTAGGATTCCAACACCCCCAGCTGCACCAGTTTTTTCGCCACGGCAGTGGAAACGCCGCTGAGATAGCACGCCTCTTTTTCTGAAACGGATTCCACTTCCTGCATGAGCCGCACTAGTTTCTGCTGGGTTTTCGTCACCTGGGGCAGCTCGTCCCGCCCCTTTGCCATGCGCAGCATACGGGTTCCCGTCTGACCATGGGTCTTTTCCTTGACGGTTTCCACCCGGCGCAAAAACCCTTTTTCCACCAGAGAATCCACAATTTGCTTTCCCAGGTTATCTGCATCAGCAAGGATCCGGCGAAATTCCTGCTTCGTTCTGGCTTTCCGCAAAAAGAACAGCAGATGTTCCTCTTCCTCTGTCAATGGCAGCGGCGGCGGCGTTTCTGCAAGGGAAATCGTCTCTACCAGCTGCACCTGCATTCCGGCTGGCAGTATAGTTCGCACAGCATCGTAGTAGGTACAAAAGGTCATTTCCTTGAGCCAGAATACCAGATCCAGCATTTCCGGAGAGAGAATTGGTTGTTCGTCCACCACGGACAAAATAGATTTTAGCTGCTGCTCTGTCTGCGCCTGTCGGGTACAGGAAAGTACAATCCCCACACGTTTGGCATTGCCTTTTCCAAAGGGAACGATGACACGGCATCCCACAGCCACCTCCTGCCTTGCCACATAGGAAAACAAGCGGTCAAAGGAATAGGCAGCTGCACAGACTGCCACACCAACGCACCAGATCTGGGGCAAGCCCGAACAAGTCTCCATAAATTAGTGCGTGGTTTCGTCGTCTTCTATGATGCGATATTTTCCGGCAGCCAGTTCGCGGATCGCCGTTTTCACCGGCTTTTCCTCCAGAACTTTTCCCTCTTCGTAAAGTTCATCAGCCACCTCACGGGCACGCTTCGCCACACCGATGACCAGGGAATAACTGCTTTCATTTTTGGTGATCAACTGATTCACAGAAGGTCTCAACATATTCATTTTCCAAGCACCTCTTCAATTAAAGTCTGACATTTTTCTGTTTTGCACGATTCCGCACGCAGAATCGCATTCACATCAGCGATTGCCTGAGACAACTCGCCGTTTACCACAATATAATCATATTTTGCAGCACAGCCGATCTCACGGGATGCCTGTGCCACACGCTCCTGCACCACTGCCTCTTCCTCTGTGCCACGCTTCCGCAGACGGCGTTCCAGCTCGGACAGAGACGGGGGCATGATGAACAAAAAGACAGCATCCGGGCACTTTTCCCGGATCTTCATAGCACCCACCACTTCGATTTCCAGGATAACATCCTGCCCCTTTGCCAGATGATCTTCCACAGGCTGCTTCGGCGTGCCATAATAATGATTGCAATACTGGGCATATTCCAGAATGCCATCATTGGCAATGAGTTCCTCAAATGCTTCATTGGTCAGAAACTGATAGTTCACGCCATCCACTTCGCCGGGACGCATTTCTCTTGTCGTTGCTGACACGGAATAATACAAATTGGGGTTTTGGAGTACCTCATGCAAAATGGTCCCCTTTCCGCAGCCTGACGGCCCGGACACCACGAACAATGTGCCTTTTTTCATCTTCACGCTTCCTTTATTCAATATTTTGGATCTGTTCCCGGATCTTTTCGATCTCCGATTTCATATCCACAACCAGTTTTGTGATTTCAAGTGACTGTGATTTGGAGCCGGTGGTGTTCACTTCACGGTTCATTTCCTGTACCAGAAAATCCATTTTTCTGCCCACTGGCACATCACTTTCCAGCAGTGTACGAAACTGGGCAATATGACTATGCAGCCGCACCAATTCCTCATCTACGGCGATTTTTTCAGCGACAACCGCTGCCTCCGTCACAAGGCGGGATTCATCTACCGTATGATCTGCCAGCAGTTCTGTGATTTTCCGATACAGCTTGTCATAGTACAGCTGCACCGTCTCCGGTGCCAGTTTTTCCACACAAAATGTCATTTGCTCCAGTGCATCCAGATGAGAAGCAACATCGGCTTTCAGGCGTTCGCCCTCAACCATACGCATGGACAAAAATTGCTCCACCGCATCCTGTAACAGCGGTTCCACTGCTGCCCAGACAACTTCTGCATCCTCTGTTACCTGCTGCACCTGAAACGCATCCGGCAGACGCAGCAAGGTGGAAAGTGACAGATCCTGCTTTAAAAAAGCATGTTCCGAAATGCCGCCATCCAATTCTTCTGCCAGGCGTCGGTTTTCCTCCAGCAGCGCAGTGAGATAGGCAGATACTGCCGTATGGTTCACCTGAACTGTGAGAGATTTTCCGCCAACGTTCTGCATGGTGAGAGAAACCTCAACCTTTCCGCGGGCAATTCGAGATTGCAGTTGATCCTTGATCTTTTCTTCCAGATAACTGTATGCACGAGGCAGCTTCACAGAGCATTCATAAAACCGATGGTTCACCGCCCGAATTTCCACGGTGATATCATAGCCGCCGTTCTGCGCCGATGCGCGGCCATATCCCGTCATACTCTTCATGCTGTCACCCCTTTGTTTTTTTCATAATATCTTATTATACCATTATACCGCAGAAAAATCAAGGGGAAATGCGAAATTTTCATAGATACGCAAAAGTGCCGCAGTTCCTTTGAAACCGCGGCACTCGCATGAAAAAGCATGATGCTTTTCAATAATCAATATTCAATTACTGAACTTCCGGCAGAGATGTTACCAGGTGTACCAGGAACTTCAGCAGAGAAATCGCATCATCCTGTGTGATCTCACCGTTCTGATCGAAGCAGTCAGCGTTCTTGTTTGCCTGATCATTGAAGGATACAGCACCAGCAACCTTCTTATTCAGCAGAACTGCGTCAGTAATATCTACACGACCATCCAGGTTTGTATCACCCAGCAGTGTGTTAGATTCACCCTGATCTGTGCTGCCTTCTGTAGACTTTGTTGTTGTCTCAGTTGTTTCAGTTGTCTCAGTTGTTTCAGTTGTCTGAGAAGCAGTAACAGTAATGGTTGCGGTTGCAGTGTTTCCAGCAGCATCCTTTACGGTTACAGTGGTCTCACCTTCAGCAACACCAGTTACAACACCGTTCTCATCAACAGTAGCGATAGACGGATCAGCAGACTCAAATGTGCAGCCATCCTTGTTCGGCTTCAGAGCACCTGTCTCACCAACTGCAACAGTCAAATCTTCCGGTGTTACCTTCAGATCTTCAGTAACATCGCCGCCATCAACCGGCATATCCGGATACAGTTCATACATAGTACCCAGAGCCATCATGATGTCGCCAGCATGCCAGAATCTGTGGAGTGTGAAGTAGTAGTTATCGCAGTTGCCGTCCTTCTCATAATAAGACAGAGCTTCCAGATACATGGGACTGTTCTTATAGTTCGAACGGATATCTACGAATGCAACACCATTCTTAACTGTATCACCATTCGGCATGGTACCAGTGTAGCGAGATGCATCCAGAGTCTTGCCCTCACCATTCTGTGTAGAACCATCCGGCAGAGCCAGCTTTGTATTCCACAATCTCGGCAGGTTTGTATTGTGATCGTTTACACCCAGACCGATGTCATCACGATACTTGTTCCACTCTCTGTCGAGGAGTTCCTTAGCCAGATAGAGACCCTGCTTAGCCAGCTCATCAGAGCTTGTGGAAGCAGCAGCAGATCTGCCCTCATAAGAAGCCTTGGCAGCATCAATATCGCTTGTAGCAACGCCCTTTGCCTTTGCATAGTAGATCAGAGAGTTTGCCAGAGAAGATACGCAGCCCAGGTCACCGTCGCCATAGCCAACGATGGTGCAGGTCAGACCAGTGTTTTCCTGATACTTGCCGGTCCATGTCTGCGGCTGACCCTGCCAGATCAGGCTTGACGGGATGGAGAAGGAAATACCATCATCAGTTACGCCCTGAGACAGATCCGGAACAGTAAAGGTAGACTTCTGGGTGTCATACGGCTCATAGTAATCCTGGAATTCCTTGGTTGCATTTGCAGTACCCAGGATGGTGTTGTCCATGAACCAGCCAACCCACTTGTCCAGGATGGTTTCCAGAGCCTGAGACAGAGTCATGCCAGTCTGTGCGATCTGCGGATCATCACCGTTTTCAACCTTAACAATGTAGTACAGTTCTGCCAGACGCTGAACAGCCCATACCTGGTTACCGATCCAGTGGTTGGAACCCGGGTCAGCATATACCGGGTGTTCAATATAGCCCATCTTGTAGAAGGTAGAAACGTCAGACGGAATCTGCTCATAACGACCCTTCCAGGAGTTGGTGCATCCGCCGGCGATGGGACCGTCATTAGACAGCAGCCACAGATACAGTTCGATCTGTCTCTCCAGAGAAGTGGTATAGTCATCAGTTGCGCCCTGAGACTTCATGCCAGCATTCAGCTGATCATCATTCACCAGAGCGTATGCAGCCAGCGGGTTCTGATAGAATTCGTGCATATGAGATGCACCGATCTGCCATGCCCAGCTGCCATCGATTGCGCCGCCCCAGGAAGTATACCAGTTCATCAGGTAGTGCTTGCCGTTATCAGAGCCGCCGCCGTTCCACTTGCCCTTGCCTTCAAGAGATGTGCCGATTTCCTTGTAGTACTTATCGTACATATTGTTACGGCATTCGTCACCCATCTTACCAGCCAAATCAGAAATTTTCTGAGATCCGCCCCACTTGGAGTCAACAGACTGATCGCCGACGCCCCATCTGTTTGCAGCGTAAACAGCCTGGATTGCACGGTCTTCTGCGTCCGGTGCGTTGGTATAAGACCACTGCTCAGCCGGACTTGCTTCTGTGTTGAAGAATCCCTTCATACCGCCGTTTCCATTAATACCATATTTTCCATGTAAATCTACGCAGGCATGGGGAATCGTTTCCCAGCAGGATTCCTGCTCGCCGCGCTGGAAGGTATTGATCAGTGTAAAGGAACCGCCAACGCCTGTCTGCTTGCCTGTAGAACCGTTTGCACTGCCGAAGCCGTACCAGTCATCTACGTCAGCCAGCCAGTGCATCAGGTACAGCCCCTTATCAGAGCCGTAAGATGCACAGAAATATTCATGAATCGGGTTCTTTGCGGTGTTGCCCTGTGCCATGTCTGTCGGGTACATTTCGATCTGTTCCCACTCATCGCTGTAGGTTGCGCTCAGACCGCTGCCCTTAGACATAAAGCTCTCCTGAACGTCCGGGATCATGGTAGCTTCCATGGTCTTCCATGCCTTTGCCAGATTGCCGACTTCTTCAGTGGAAGCATCCTTTACATTCTTTACAGTAACGTTACCATGCTTTGCATCATTTACGATGTTATCACGCATTGCAGCAGTCCATACCAGATAGGACAATGCTTCTGATGTGGTTTCGTGACCGTAGTCCGGAGCCTCGATACAGAGTTCTTCTACGGAGTGATACGGAACGCCCAGACCACCGCTGACAGTGGAAGTGCTGGACATATAGCCGTTCTGCACACCGTTGGTGATAACGTCGTCATACAGCGACATGAAGCGTGCTGCATAAGAGTCATCGCCATAGGCCTCGTCCTTTGTTCTGGTGCCTGCAGCCGAAGCAGCTGTCGGCAGAACTGCTGTGCATGTCATTGCAGCAGCCAGGATTGCAGCCAGAAATGTTTTGCTTTTCTTGAATTGCATTTTAAGAAATTCCCCTCTCTGAAAGATTGAATAGAATGTAGGAATGGTTGTGCTGCTGTTCCGCACATCCTTTCTGTACGGCAGGACCCGGTGCAGAACGTGCATATCATGCAGCAGCTTAAGCTTGCTGTATCCCCCCGCACTCCGCTTTCACAAAATGCACACAAGGATACCTACTTTCATATCAAGAATTATACACCGCTTTGCAATTCCTGTCAACCCTTTGCACAAATTCAGGATAGGAATTTTTATATTTTTGTAGCATTGTACAGATTCCTGTAATCCATTTTGTGCATTTTGACCCGCTTTTTTCTGGAATTGCGCATAGATTCCAGTTGATTTTCATTTTTCGTCCAACATCCCTTCTTTCTTCACCTGCCTATCACAAATGCATGGCATACTGATATCCGGTGATTTTGCGATACTATCCATCTTTTCTGACGGATTCAAATCTGCTTTTATCCATTTTTTCTACATTTCATGATATGGTTACTTTTTATATATGACAGAGACATAATATTTTGAGATAATAAAAAGGTAGCTGCTTGAAACCGGAAACAGCGGTTTCAGCGGAAAGGAGTGTCATATGGTTGAAATTCAAAATCTGACCAAATATTATGGAAATAAGGCAGCGCTCAAAGGCGTCAGCTTTACCATAAAAGAAAATGAAGTGCTGGGCTTTCTGGGACCCAACGGTGCCGGAAAATCCACTACATTAAATATCATGGCTGGCGTCATTCCGTCCACTGGCGGAACTGTACGCATCCAGGGCTATGATATTGCCCAGCAACCGGTAAAGGCAAAGCGATGCATCGGCTTTTTGCCGGAGATCCCGCCAGTCTATCCGGATATGAAAGTGAAAGAGTATCTGTATTTTGTGGCTGGACTAAAAGGTATCCCGGCGGCAAAGCGAAAAGGTGAAGTAGAACGCGTCATGGAACGGCTGAAGATCACCGATGTCCAGAAACGGCTCATCCGCAACCTGTCCAAGGGTTATAAGCAGCGTGTGGGATTTGCCCAGGCATTACTGGGAGATCCGCCTGTGCTGATCCTGGACGAGCCCACAGTTGGTCTCGACCCCACACAGCTCATGGAAGTGCGCAATCTGATCCTGGACCTCAAGCACAATCATGCCATCATCCTCAGTTCGCACATTCTGGGAGAGATCAGCGCTGTCTGCGACCGGATCGTTGTCATCAATCATGGAGAGATCAAAGCAGACGACACCATTGAAAATCTGGAGGAGAATCAACAGACAAACACGGTGCTTCGTCTGAAAATCCAGGGCAGTTCCCGTGAAGTGCCGAAAATTGCACGCAGCGTAGACGGCGTCATGCGTGTGGACAACATCCAGTTCGTCAAGACCGGCGTTTATACTTATGATGTGGAGATCGAAAATGATTCCGTGCGCAATGCCCTTCTGTCCGCACTGCTCCAGCATGGACTGGAAGTGCTGGAAGTCTCCGCCGAAAAGAAAAATCTGGAACAGGTATTTGTCAAGTTGGTCAACCAGCCCACAAAGCGTGCCAGCCTCCAGGATCTTCTCAACGAGATGGATGCCGAAGCTGAAGCAGAAAATACCGCTGCCGGGTCTGAGCCTGACGCAGAAGAACAATCAGACACCGCAGAAGAGGAGGAATAACGACGCATGTTTGCACTATATAAAAAGGAGTTACAGAGCTACTTCCTGTCTCCCATCGCTTATTTTGTCATTGCCTTCTTTATGGCAACCTTTTCCCTGACCTTCATCATGGATATCGGAAATGTTTCCTCATCTACTTATGAGTTCTCATTTTCCAGCATCTATTATGTGAACATCTACTATTTCATCTTCCTGCTGCCGCTTCTGACCATGCGTGCATTTTCGGAAGAGCGAAAGAACGGCACGGAGACTCTCCTGCTTTCCAGTCCCCTGAACGTGACGCAGATCGTCCTTGCAAAATTTCTTGCAACGGCAACCGTCCTGCTTATTATGCTCGCTGCATCCCTGTTTTATCCCATTCTGACCTCCATTTATGGACGTGTTGTCTGGTCCAGCCTGATCTGTACTTATATTGGCTTCTTCCTGTTCGGTCTGGTCTGCATTGCACTGGGCATTTTCATTTCCTCTCTGACAGAAATGCCCCTGCTTTCCATTCTCATGAGTGAGCTCGCCATGCTGCTCCTGCTGCTGATGGACAACATGAGTCAAAACGCATTTCTCTCCAGCATTCCGGTTTTGTCCGACGTGGTGAGCTGGTTCTCCAATCAGACAAAATTTTACGTATTTTCGCAGGGCTTGCTGCAATTCTCCGATTTGCTGGGCTATATTACGGAAATTCTCGTGTTCCTGATCTGGACGATTATTTCCATCGAAAAAAGACGCTGGAGCCGGAGGTAAGTTAGCATGAGTCAAGATACAAAAAAAGAACAGAAATTCCGTAACTGGAAAAATACCAAATTTGCAAGCATGGCATGGATCCTGGCGATCCTGGTTCTTGCAATTGCAATTATACTGAACATGATCGTGGCACGGCTGGACTTCAGTTGGGATATTTCCCCGAACAAGCAGTATTCCCTGAGTTCCACCACGGAATCCTATCTGGATCAGTTGGATCAAGACAACGTTTCTGTGGATTTCTATGTGCTGGTAGAAGAAGAAGAACTGGAAAACAGTCTGGATTCTCTCACTCTTTACCGGGCGCTGCAGGCATACGATGCCCACAAAAGTATCAATCTGATCTGGGTAAATCCGGATACGGATACCAAAACCATGGAAAAGATCAACAGCGACAATGCATTCACCCTTTCCACTGGTGATATGGTGTTTGTGTGCAATGATACCAAGCGGCGTGTCCCCGGCAGTTCCATGTATGTCACTTATACCGATGATGAAGGCAACACCACCGGTGAGGACTTTACCGGTGAAAATCTGATCACCGGTACAATCAAAGGTGTAGTGGACGATTTCACACCCACAATTTACTTCCTGAGCGGTCATGGGGAAAAATCTCTGAAGCAGTATACGAAATTCACCACTAATCTGACAAACTATAATTACGCTGCCAAGGAACTGAACCTTTCTGAAACAGACAGCGTTCCGGATGATGCTGCACTGGTACTAGTGGCAGCACCTACCGCAGATATCACAGATCAGGAAGTGGAAAAGCTGGACGCCTATCTAAACGAAGGCGGCAATATCAGTCTGCTCATGTCCCCTAACGGCGGTTCCTTTGCGTACACCAATCTGGAACAGATCATGGAAGACTACGGCTTCTATATGGACTATGACCGTGTGTATGAAACCAATTCCAGCTATCACATTTCCGGTGACAACACTACAATTCAGTGCGAACTGAACGAACTGGAGGACGACAGCGATGCAGCAGATCTGACCTCGGCTCTGCTCAACGAGGGATTGTATACCTTCATGCCGGAATCCCGCAGTTTCCGCTACTTTGATGAAAACGGCAGATATACCATTGCCCCCCTGATCACAACCTATGAAAGCGCTGTGGGCGAACCGTATGGCGGCGTCAGCGATGACCCGGAGGAAATGGACGGCAATCTGATGCTGGCGGCATACTCGCAGAACAACGCCCGGAACGAATCCAAAATGGTGGTATTCGGCAACGCGGAATTTATTGACGATGAACATGTCAGCAATGAAACGGTGATCATTCCGGTATACTTGTTCCTGAGTACCATCAGCTGGATGTATGATAGCGATGTGGATATGCAGATCGCCGAAAAGACAACCAGTTATGACTATATCGCACTTCAGACAGAGACTTTTGCAAAGGGACTCATGGTGGTTCTGACCATTATCCCGGTAGTGATCATGGCAGTTGGCGTGGGCGTATGGATCAAGCGCCGCAATTCCTGATACAATGCGCTGAACTTTTTATGAGGAGGCAGATCATATGAAAAGACAAC
Source organism: uncultured Ruminococcus sp. (assembly GCF_937915125.1). Lineage (GTDB taxonomy): Bacteria > Bacillota > Clostridia > Oscillospirales > Ruminococcaceae > Ruminococcus_C. The sequence goes on from NZ_CALDMP010000092.1 coordinate 14,825, forward strand.
TGATCATCGGAATGATCCTGCTGCTTCTGGTTCTCATTGCCTTCGGCACCTACTTCTTTGTGGATCAGTATCAGACCAAAAAAGAGGAAAAAGAAGCGGAAGAGGCAGCAGCGTTACAGCTGGGCTCATTCAATTCCAGTGATGTAACCAAGCTGGATCTGCATACGCCGGATCTGGATTATACCATAGAAGCCGATGAAAACGGCGAATGGGTTGTTGCCAGCGGTCCCGAACTGCGGATCAACACTTATTATATTACTGCACTCTGCACCTACGGCAGCATGCTGACTGCATCTGAGGATCTGGGAGCGGCAGATGACGCCACACTGGACAGCTATGGACTGACAGATCCGATCTCAATCACTTACTATACTGAAAATAAGACGAAAACCATTTATGTCGGCGCTCAGACGCCCACAAAGGAAAATTTCTACATCATGCAGGACGGCGATGACCATGTATATCTGGTGGATTCCAACACTGCCGGTTACCTTTACGTGACCGAAACGCAGCTGCGGTATCGCTATGTCATGGACGACAAAACATCGGATATTACCCATCTTCTCCTGAAACATAACAAAGAAACCATATATGATCTGGAAAAAGAGGGCACCGACTGGACACTGACAGCTCCCTTTGAGACCTCCCTGGAAATCAATGCGGCAAACCTCTCCAGTTTGTTTACCACGCTGGTTCAGCTGGAAATTGATGATTTTGGAGAAAGCGGCATTACAGAAGCAGATTACAAAAAATACGGTTTCGACAATCCGGCATACACATTCCAGTTTACACAGGAAACCGGCGAAACTACCACGCTTCTGTTTGAGGAATACGATCCTCTGGTCACAAGCTATATCGAATGTCTCCATGTGGAAACAGGCGAAATCCTGATCTTCGATTCCTCCTATGTTTCTTTCCTTCAGAGTGAAACAACAGACTATTTGCTGGATACGCTGTTCAAACCGGGAATTGACCAGGTCAAATCCCTCAAGCTCCACTATGAAGGTTCTTATAATGACAAGTCCATGCAGATTGATGACACATATGAAATTGATTCTGAGGCTGGCACCTATGTCTGCAACGGCAAAACCATCACTGCTGATGATGCCGCCGCAGCACAGGCATTTGAGGATTTCTTCTCATCCCTGACAAATCTCTCTTATGAATCCATCGAGGCGAATGCCTCTGAACCAGCGCAAAAGGATGCTGCGTTCCGGGTAGAATACACCCTCCAGGACGGCAGTACCCATGTGGTGGAGCTCGTCCCTAGGGATGACACCACCTATTGGGCATATCTGGACGGTGATTTCAGCCGTGCACTTGTGCGTCAGCGTGCTCTGAGCGGTGAAAAGAAAATACTCGAAAAATATACAGATCTGGCGGAAACACTGGATTCCGCAGACGCATAAACGAAGCGGAGATGCCGTCTTTTCGGTAATCTCCGCTTTTTCATTCTGTCCGCTTTTCTCACAAGGCAACACCATACAATCTTTGTACGGTATTGCCATAAAAATTGATTTCCAGTAAATCCATTGACAAAACGAGAAAAACATATTATAATTGTATAGGGTTGTCTGTAAATTTAAATATGCTCTTTTTTCTTATCAGCCCCGAAATTTAAGATATTTCTCAATACGAGGTGCAGCATGGAAATTCGCAAACAAAGAAAACGGCATAATTCAAGGCTCTGGATCAATACCACCGTTGGTGTTTTATGCGGTGTGATCGTCATCGTCTTTCTCATTGTTCTGCTGACACAGACCGGGAAACCGAAAGTGCGGCAAGCACCTGCTGCAAATGCACAGGCTGCTACAGAGATCACGGAACCACCGACAGAAGCACCTACCGAGCCGCCGGCACTATTGGTATATCCGGAAACTGCCGCTGATCTCACAGAATTGACAGCGAAAAATATCTCCAGTGAATATGCTGTTCTTCTGGATGTTACTGACAACAAAATACTGGCGCAGCGTGACCCCGATACCCGGATCTATCCTGCATCTATGACAAAAATCATGACACTTCTGGTTGCGGCGGAGCATGTTGAAAATATGGATGATACCTTTACCATGACATATGACATTATCGCACCGCTCATTGCCGCAGACGCCTCACGTGCAGGCTTTGAAGAGGGAGAAACTGTCACCATTACTGATCTACTCTATGGCGTTGCACTGCCGTCTGGAGCCGATGCAACAACTGCAATTGCGATTTATCTCTGCGGCTCGGAAGAAGCCTTCGTGACATGGATGAACGACAAGGCAGAGGAACTGGGACTGGAAAACACCCATTTTACAAACGCCAGCGGTCTCCATGATATCAACCACTACAGCACATCCACAGACATTGCTTTGCTTATGTCCTATGTTATGGAAAATGATATCTGCCGGGAAATTCTGAGCACCTATCAGTATACCACGTCCGTCACAGAACAGCACCCCGAGGGAATCCCTCTGGAAAGCACCATGTTCAGCCGGATGTATGGCACCGAGGTTACTGGCATCACCATCGAAGCCGGCAAAACCGGATATACCGATGAAGCTGGTCACTGTCTGGTCAGCTATGCCACAGATGCAGAGGGAAAAAGTTATGTTGCCGTAACTGCAAAAGGTCCCACATACTGGCGTGCCGTTTTTGATACATTTGCTATCTATGGACTTATTCACGATGGTTATCCCATGCCAACAGACCTGGAAGGAGAAGAAACCGATGAAAACGGTAATATGATTCCTTCCGAGGATACAACGACAGAAACAATATATTAAAGTACATTTAAACTATGATACTTCTTTGCAGGAAAGGAGGCTGGTTCCACTATGAGCAAACGAAAACAGCGGCATCTCAGTTCCGCTGGCTTTATCCTTGCATTGATTCTGCTGATTGCTGGCATATATGGCGCAGACACAGTATATCGCCTGTTTTTCCAGACAAAAACAGAAAATATTATCGGAACCGGCGGATTTTCTCTGACAGGTTCCGGTGCAGAGGACGCACCGTCAGATTCTCCCGGCGAAACAGAAAATACGGAAGAAACGATACCAGATGCAACAATACTGCAACTCTCGGCAGCAGATCAGGCAAATGGTTCTTTGATCCTGGTAGACCAGGCACACCCCTATACCGGCAGTCAGAACTGGATCGACTTTTCCGCTATTTCCAACGAAAATGTAAAGCCCAGAGATGCATCTCTCCCCATACAAGCAGAGATCCAGGAATCCCTTTGCAGTCTCTTTGACGGCTATGCTGCCTCCAACGGCTACACCAATCTGCAGATTTACAGCACCCTGGATTCCACCCTGGACGCCTCTTCCATCTACACCAACGTTCTTCCCGACCGCAGCTGTGGTTATAGCTTTGACATTGGTCTGATCACCAGCACCGGCGAGGTTGTGCCCTATATCAAAAAACGAAACGAATGGATGGTCACAAATGCCTGGGAATACGGTTTTGTTCTGCGCTATCCGGAGGATAAAACAGAAATCACCGGAATCACCTATGCACCTCACCATTTTCGCTATGTAGGGAAGCTGCATGCAGCAATTATGCATGCAAACAACTTCTGCCTGGAGGAATATCTGAACTATCTGCAAAGTTATACTATGGAATCCGGCGGTCTTTCCTATACAGACGGTATTCAGTCCTATATCATCTATTATGTCCCCGCTGATCCCAGCGGCACCACGACTGTGCAGCTGCCTAAGGATATTGCCTACAGTGTCTCCGGTGACAACCGCGGCGGGTTCATTATCACTACATCCAGCAGCGATATAACCACAATGCCGGAGGATTCGTCCAATACTGCAAATACAGAATAAAGGTTACTGCAATTCATATAAAAAACCTCTGCGCCTTCTCCATGAGGCAGCAGAGGTTTTTTTCAGAGATTCATCTAGGGAATCACTGATTAAATCACGCCTTACGGCTTGGCACGCATCTTGCTTGCATATTTTCCG
>NZ_CALDMP010000093.1 GCF_937915125.1 uncultured Ruminococcus sp.
GTATTCACTGCGCTTTTTGTTTCATCTGACGAAAAATCTGACGGCGCATCTGACACACAATCTTTGTGCGATATTGCCTAGTCTTTTCCCGGAGGGAAAGTATGGAGCGAATGGATATTTTGTCTCTGCCTTTGGATGCACTGGAGGCGCATATGGCAGAGATGGGCGAACCAAAATTCCGTGCAAAACAGATTTTTAACTGGCTGCACCAGAAGCAGGTGACGGAATTTGCAAAAATGACTACACTTTCTCTCCAACTGCGGGAGAGATTAGACAGAATTTTTTGTATAAATAGACTAAATATTGCGAGAAGGCTTGCATCTTCCATAGATGATACGGTAAAATACTTATATGAGCTGCCGGACGGCAACTTTGTGGAGACCGTTCTCATGAACTATCATCATGGAAAGAGCCTGTGTATTTCTACGCAGGTGGGCTGCCGGATGGGCTGCCAGTTCTGTGCATCTACCATTGCTGGCTATGTCCGGGATCTGACTCCGGCGGAGCTGCTGCTGCAAATTTATGAGACACAGCGGAATGCCGGCTGCCGGATTGACAGCCTGGTGCTCATGGGGATCGGCGAGCCTCTGGATAACTTTGAAAATGTAATACAGTTCTTCCGGCTGCTGTCGGATCCCAATGGTTTTGGCATGAGCCTGCGCCATGTGACATTGTCCACCTGCGGACTGGTGCCCAGGATCCGGGAGCTTGCAGACATGAAGCTGGGCGTGACGCTTTCAGTCTCTCTGCACAGTCCGGACAACAGCCGGCGCAGTGAGATCATGCCGGTGAACCGGCGGTATCCAGTGGAGGAACTGCTGGATGCATGCCGGTATTACTTCGAAAAAACCGGGCGGCGTGTGACCATGGAATATGCCGTCATTGACGGGGTGAACTGTACAAAAGCGGACGCAAAACGGCTGGCGGAACGGCTGCACGGGATGCAATGTCATGTGAATCTGATTCCGGTGAATCCTATTGCAGAGCGTGATTTCCGGTCGCTGCGTCAGACGGTGGAACGGTTTCAGAAGGAATTGACAACACTGGGCGTACATGCGACCATTCGCCGGACGCTGGGCAGCGATATCCAGGCGGCATGCGGTCAGCTGCGCCGGGATGCAGACGGGCGGAAAAATGCCCGGGGAACTTCTGATGGAGGTGGTAGAAATTGATGAGTGCAACGCAAACGCACATCGGATATGTACGGGATGAAAATCAGGATCGTGTGGAAATACGGCAGTTCGGAGAAAATCTGCTGTTGGTGGTCTGCGACGGCATGGGCGGCGAACGCTCCGGCAGTAAGGCGAGTACCATGGCGACAGATGTTTTTTTCGAACATTTTGAAGAGGGATATACAGATGATATGGACGCCTACAGCGTGCGTTCTCTACTGCTCTCCTCGGTTTCTGCTGCAAATTCCGTGGTGTACACCACCGCACGGATGGATTATCAGAATTTCGGAATGGGTACGACCTGTGTTGCCGCTTTTGTCAGCGATAGCTACATCGCTGTGGCAAATGTGGGTGACAGCCGGGCATATCTTTTGACAGATGAGACTATGGAGCAGATCACCGTAGATCATACAGTGGTGCATATGCTCATGGAAAAGGGAGAGATCACAAAGGCGGAAATGGAGACACACCCACAGCGGCATATGCTCATGAAAGCGGTGGGTGTGGAACGGACAGTGTGCCCGGATTTTTTTCGCATTGATCTGGAAGAGAATCAGCCATTCCGGTTGCTGCTCTGTTCCGATGGGCTTTCGGGATTTTGTTCGGATGCAGAGATTCAGGCGATTCTGAGCGAGGAACTGCCGGCAGAGGAGATTACCCAGAAGCTGGTAGATGCAGCTTTGGAAAAGGGCGGAAGAGATAATATTTCTGTTGCGATTGTAACAGCGTCATAAAACGGAGGAATCAGAAGGTATGGACAAGGATAAATTCATTGGAACAAGACTTGACGGCCGCTATGAACTGACAGAGCTTGTGGGCGAAGGCGGCATGGCAAATGTATACCGTGCCATTGATGTGTTGGACAACCGCATGGTGGCTGTGAAAATTCTCAAAACAGAATATTCCGAGAGCGAGGAATTCCAGCGTCGGTTCCGCAACGAATCCAAGGCAATTGCAGTGATGTCCCACCCGAATATTGTCAAGATCTATGACATGGGCTTTTCGGATAAGGTACAGTACATTGTCATGGAGTATATCGACGGCATCACCCTGAAGGATTACATTGACAGTGAACGTGTTCTGAACTGGAAGGATGCGGTACATTTTGTCATCCAGATCCTCCGTGCTTTGCAGCATGCACACAACCGCGGCATTGTCCACCGGGATATCAAGCCCCAGAATATCATGCTGCTGACCGATGGCACTATCAAGGTCATGGACTTCGGTATTGCAAAATTTGCCCGGGAAGAAAGCCGTACTGCAACAGATCAGGCGATCGGTACAGTGCATTATATCAGTCCGGAACAGGCACGTGGCGATGTGACAGATGCAAAGAGTGATATTTACTCTGTGGGCGTGATGTTCTATGAAATGCTGACAGGAAAGAAGCCCTTTGATACGGACAATCCTGTTTCCATTGCCGTGATGCACATGCAGAATGTGGCAGTGCGTCCCAGAGACATTAACCCGAACATTCCCTCTGGTCTGGAAGAAATCATCATGCATGCCATGGAGAAGGATTCTTCCAAACGATATCAGAGCGCTACGGACATGATCCGGGATATTGAAGCGTTCAAGGCAGATAACCAGATCATTTTCGGCTACTATAACGTGCCGGAATCTTCCGGAAGAACGCAGTATTTCACGCCACCGGCACAGAATGACGGACGTCCTCAGCGCGGCAATCATACCTATGATAAAACCAATCAGGACGATTACTATGATAATTACACGAATGAGCCGGAGCAGGAACGGAGCAAATCTCTGGTCATTCCGATTCTGGCAGCGGTGACATTTGCTGTGGTCATTGCGGCAGCCATCATTATTTTCCTGTTCGTAGGTCAGAGCACCAGCGGCTCCAATAGTTCCACTGATGAGGTGCCTTATGTTATCGGCATGAATTATGAGGAAGCTGTACTGAATTATCCGAACATTGAATTCGAAGTGGCAGAGCAGGATTATACGGACAAATATGATGTGGATATTATCTACAAGCAAAATGTGGAAGCTGGTCAGTTTGTTAAGAAAAACGATGATGGCAAGATCGAACTGGCAGTTGCCGTCAGCAAGGGTGTTCAAAAAGTGCAGATCCCTGATCTGACCAATTATACCTCCGATGAAGCAGAAGAGGTATTGAAGGGGCTTGGTCTGGTTGCTGAACTGAAAAAGACACAGAGTACTTCTGAAGAAAATATCGAAGTCGGTCATGTCATTAAGACAGACCCGGAAAAGCTGTCCGAGGTGACTGTTGGACAGACGGTTACTGTATATGTGAGTCAGGGCGTTGCCGTAGATGAAACCGATGTGCCGAAATTTGTGGGCATGACCCTGGAAGAAGCGCAGAAGGAATGCGAGCACCGCAATCTGAAAGTGGAAGTGATCGAAGAACCCTCCACAGAAGAAAAAGGTGTTGTCATTAAGCAGGATCCGGAGCAAGGAAAGGTCGTGGTTTCCGGTTCAACCATTAAGCTGACTGTTAGCAACGGCGAAGAACCAGAGGGTGAAGTATCCTACGGTCTGCTAAATCTGCCCACTAGCAACATGAGCGGTATGTACACTCTGAGCTTTACCACAGACGAGGACGGTGTCATCGCAAGCTATCAGTTTGTGGCAGAAAATCTGGACAGCAGTTCTGTGACAGCTAAAGTTAAGGGAAAAGGCGTCAAGACCGTCAAGGTTTCTGTGACTAGTGCACAGAGTGGTAAAACGGCACCAGTGGGCACTTATACCTTCGACTTTGCCAACAAGACCTTTTCAGCATCCAGCGAGAGCATTGACCAGGCATTTTCGTCTGTTGCTGTTCTGACGACACCGGCAATGACAGAAGCACCTGCACCGTCAGAACCTGTTACGGCGGATGGAACGGAGGGCGAATGATATGAAAAGTCCTGTTGCCATCCCAGAAGGTGCACAGGGCAGAATCATAACATCGGTAGGAGGTCTCTACACAGTAGAGACCTTTTCCGGTATCTGCACCTGTAAAGCACGAGGCGTGTTCCGCAAACGTGGCATTGTGCCCTATGTCGGAGACTATGTATTGCTTTCAGACGACAATGTTATCACAGAGATTCTGCCAAGAAAAAACAGCATCCTGCGGCCGCCGGTGGCAAATCTGGATCAGATCCTGTTTGTGGTCTCTTCCTGCCATCCGTCTCCCAATCTTTTGCTGCTGGATTCTTTTCTGGCAGTGGCAATTTATCAGGAGATTGAACCAGTTCTGGTTGTGACAAAGGTCGATCTGGATGCTGGGGAAGAATTGTGCCGGCTGTATGAACATGCAGGAATTCCGGTCATGGTTGTAGATTATCAGAAACCGGAGACGGTGGACGCCGTGGCACAACGACTGTCCGGCAGGATCAGCATGATGACCGGCAATTCCGGGGTGGGAAAATCCACACTGCTCAATGCCATTGAACCGTCTCTCCAGCTGCCTGTGGGAGAAATCAGCGAAAAACTGGGGCGCGGCAGGCATACCACACGGCAGGTACAGCTGTATCCCTGCGCCGGAGGGTATCTGGCAGATACACCGGGATTTTCTACCTTTGAGGTGGAGCAGTATCTTCAGATGGAGAAGGAGCGGATCGCCGACTGTTTTCCGGAATTCCGGCAGTATTTCGGCGAGTGCCGGTTCTCGGACTGCGCCCATGTCTGTGAAAAAGGCTGTGCTATTGTGGAAGCGGTACAGAACGGTGAGATTGCCAAGAGTCGCCACGATTCCTATGTATCCCTCTACCAGACGGCAAAGCAGAGAAAGGCGTGGGAATCATGAAGCGTGCGGTGATATTTGGCGGTGCGCCGGTGATTCCATCGGAACAGCCGCCGGTGCCGGAGGCGGATTGTTATATTTGTGCAGATGCTGGTGTGCGATTGGCGCAGGCACTTGGCGTGACACCGGACTGGATCGTGGGAGATTTCGATTCCCTGGGGGAAATCCCGGAGGGATCGGATGTGGCAGTTTATCCGGCGGAAAAGGATGATACTGATCTGATTCTGGCGGCGAAATATGCTTTATCGAAAGGCTGCACGGAACTGATTTTTTACGGTGCGTTGGGCGGCAGATTGGATCATACGATCGCCAATTTGCAGATGCTGCGGATGGTGGCGGATGCCGGCGCACGTGGCATTTTGGTGGACGACAGGCACTGGGTCACGCTGCAGCGCGGCGGTACCGCACGGTATCCCCGGCGTGAAGATTATTTTTCCCTGTTTTCTCTGACGGAGACCTGTGAGGATGTGACGCTGGAAGGTGTGGCATATCCGTTGGCACATGGAACACTGTCCGGAACGTTTCCCCTGGGGGTCAGCAATGAGATCATAGCGGAGGAAGCAGTTGTGACAGTGGGAAAAGGAGATTTGTTGGTAGTTTTTGCGAGAGATCCAATCTGTGCGAAGCACAGGCAATGAAGATCACCTTTAAAAATGATATCCGTCTTGCGGTATATGCCGTAAGACGGCTTTTTTTACGCCGATGTATCAGGCATATTAGAGACAAGCTTCACATAGAATGGAACAAAGCAACAGACAAGCAGAACAGGAGGACGTATGGAAGCGAACGGAATCATGACAGTCATGCGATATTTACCTTCACAGGTACAGGCGGCGCTGCGGCAGATGTCGGGAGAAGAACTGGCGCAGATACAGGAGATCCGTCTCCGGGCAGAACGCCCTGTGGCAGTTGCCATAGGGTACCGTGAACAGTTCCTCACAGAACACGGAACAAGAACGGATATTCCATCCCGGGCAATCTCCATGACCCAGCAGACAGTGGAACGGGTATTTCAGGCGGTGTGTGAATATTCCGTCTATCGGTATACCAAGGAGATCTGCGATGGATTTGTCACAGTATCCGGCGGAAATCGGGTGGGCATTGCCGGGTCGGCAGTCTATCGGGATGGCATGCTCTCCCAGGTTCGCTATATTAGCGGACTGAATTTCCGCATATCCCATGCAGTGACCGGCTGTGCACAGATGCTTTATGGGCAAACATGCAGTACAAGACCAAATAGTCTGCTGCTTGCCGGTGCAGTAGGGTCGGGAAAAACCACCATGCTTCGGGATCTGTGTCGACTGTTGGGAGCATCCCATCGGGTGACACTGGTGGATGAACGCAGTGAGATTGCTGCAATGCATCATGGCGTACCACGGTATGACGTGGGCTTACATACAGATGTGCTGGACGGCTTCCCACGTGCAGAGGGACTGCTGACAGCACTGCGTGTTCTGACGCCGGAGGTGCTGATCTGTGATGAGATCGGCACAGAAGCAGATGCAGAGGCAATTCTTCGTATGCACGGCTGCGGCGTGCCGGTGATCGCTTCTGCCCATGCAGCATCCTGGACAGATCTGGAACAGCGCCCGGTGCTGCGGAAACTCATGGAGCAAGGCGTTTTCTCCTATGCGGCAATGCTTTCGCCGGAACAGCAGGGAACGGTGCAGTCATTGCGCCGGGTGGCATCATGCTGAAGCTGTTGGGGTTGTTTTTTATCGTGTTCTCCGGGGCAGGGGCAGGCTTTCTGGCGGCAATGGGACTTCGTCAGGAACGGATCATTATGGAACGGCTGTGCCAGATGCTTCGGGAATTGTCGGTGCAGATGGAATTTCGCGGGGCTTCGGTGCAGGAACTGCTGGAACAATTGGCGCAGGAGCCGGCGTATGAGATGTTTTCTTTTCCGGAACGGACGCTTGCGGAATTGCAATCCGGCGTGCCCCTTTGCACAGCATGGCGTACCGGATTGCAGGCGGATACGGCAGTGCCGGAAAATGCCAGACAGTTGCTTCTGCCTCTGGGGGATGAATTGGGCGTCAGTGATCTCTGCGGACAAGTCGAGACACTGGCGCAATATCGGCAGCAGCTGGAACCATATGCAGAGGAGACACGGAACCGCTGTACCCAGCGCCAGCGGCTGTATGTCAGCATGGGCGTACTGGGCGGTCTGATGGCGGCAATTCTGTTTTGTTAATGGGTCGTATTTGTAGGGTATTATCTGCACGAATACAAACAAACCTTGAAATCTTACCATAATCAGAAATAGCTTAATAAGTGGAAAGAAGGGATGTTTTCAAAATGGATATCGACCTTATTTTTAAAATTGCCGGGACTGGCATAATCGTTGCGGTGCTGAATCTGGTGCTGAAACGTGCCGAACGGGAGGAACAGGCGATGATGACGACCCTTGCCGGACTGGTGGTCGTGCTGATGCTTCTGGTGGATCAGATCGGTACACTTTTTGAGCGTGTCAAGTCGGTGTTCGGGCTATGATCGGTGAGACAACGACTGCTGCCGCAGTTTGTATTATCGCTGCCATTTTTGCAACGCTACTCAAACAGTACTGCCGGGAACATGCCATGTTCTGCGTCATTGGCGCTTGTGTAGCAGTGGGAATCGCAGCGGTTGCATATCTGACACCCATTGCAGAAAGTGTCAATGCATTGTTCCAAAAAACCGGACTGCCTCAGGCTTATCTGGAAACCCTGTGGAAAGCGCTGGGCATCTGTTATCTTACCGGGATCGCCGGAGACCTCTGTCAGGACTGCGGAGAAACAGCGCTGGCTCGGACTGTAGAACTGTGGGGAAGATTATCTTTGGTTTTACTGGCACTGCCTCTGCTGGAATCCCTTTTGAATACAGTGACGGAGGTGCTGGCATGAAAAAGATCTGGATTTCCCTGACGATTGCAGGACTTCTGTTGTTGACTCTGGGCTGGTGGTGTGCTGTGCCGGCGCATGCGGAAGAAGATGACATGACCCATACCTTTGCGGAGGAAAGCGGAAGTGCAGATGTGACAGATTCCCTGGATTGGGACGTGCAGTCGGTGCTGGATCGACTGGGTCTTTCTGTGTCTGATCCCACCAAAATCGCCGAAGCGTTTACCCTTTCTACGGTGTGGGACGTGCTGGGGGAGTATATTTCGGAATACGTGGAACGTCCCTTTCAGATGCTCGCCGGGCTGCTGACGGTGATTATCTTTGCTGCGTTGTTACAGGGACTTCACAGTGGTAACATGCGTAATGGGACAGAACAAGTATTCGAATTTCTCTGCGCTCTGGCAGCGGTGGGGATCCTGGCAGAGCCTTTGTGTCAGAGCTTTACTGCCGTAGAGAATGCACTGAATCAGGGGGCGGAGTTTATGCTGGTTTTTGTGCCGGTTTTTGCCGGGATACTGGCGGCAGGTGGTACTGCTGGCAGTGCGGTTTGTTACCAGACGGCAGTCATTGCACTGGCGGATGGGGTCATGCAGGTGATTACTCGTGTGCTACTACCTTTTTGTACCATGGGCTTTGCCCTTGCCATTGTGGATGCAGTCAGTCCCTCGGTTTCTGTCAGCGGACTTCTGACCTTGTCCAAAAAAGTGACCACCTGGGTACTAGGTCTGTTTATGTCCATTTTTCTGGGCGTATTGTCCATGCAGAACTGGATTACCGGCAGTGTGGATACGGCAGCCACAAAGACAACGAAATATGTCATTTCCAATTTTGTACCAGTGGTGGGAAGTGCCGTTTCCGATGCGTATACTGCCGTGCGGAGCAGCCTGCAAATTCTGCGAAGTACTACCGGCGTGATCGGCATAGCGGCGATCTGTATTCTGTTCCTGCCGCCTCTGGTACAGCTGCTGCTGTATCGCGGCGTGGTGGCAATCGGCACGGCGGCGGCGGAATTGTTCGGTACTCAGCGTTTGCTGCGGCTGCTCCGGGGAACGCAGCAGGTTCTTGCCATTGCCTTTGCACTGCTGGTGTGCTTTGGCGTGATGTTTGTGGTGGCAACAGCGATCGCCATGACCCTTGGCAAAGGGAACGCATGAATATCTTGAGTTTGGGATGAGGTGGAGTTGTCATGGAAACAATGCGTGCCATTGTACTGGTCACCTGCGTGATCAGCTTGCTCAGCGGTGTGCTGGATGCCCTTCGCCCCAATGCCAAGTTTGACCGACAGATGCGGCTGCTGCTGTCGGCGGTGTTTCTGTTGGCGATTTTGACGCCACTGGTGAAAGGGGTAGGGGAAATGCAGGTGAACTGGGACAGCGATGTGACAATATCCCAGGATCTGACTGCCGCCATGGCAGTACAGACAGAAGCCTATGCTGTGGAAAATCTGGAAAACACATTGCAGGAACTGCTGCAAAAGGGCGGTGTTACAGATGCGGAAGTAGAGGTGGAAATGCATATTACAGAGGACAACAGCATAGAGATAGAGCATGTAACGGTTTTCTGCGAGGACACGGAGACGGCAGAATCGCTGCTGGCAGAGTGCCTGGGAGAAGAGGTGAAAATTGATGTGGAAAAAGCTTCTTGAGCAGCTGAAAGGCAGTTTCAAAGGTGAAAAAGGCGTGCGGCTTGTGGTGATCCTGGGTGTTGCCGGTCTGGCACTGATCCTGCTTTCCGGATTCCTGCCGGAAAAGGAGAAACAGGTAGCGGAATCTACGGCGGCTGAATCGTCAGCATCCGATGTGTCTGCGGAGTTGCAGGCGTATTGCCATGCGCTGGAGGAACGCTTGGTGACCATTCTGGAGCAGGTAGACGGCGTGGGACATTGTCAGGTAATGCTGACTGCCACCGGTACTGCGGAAACGGTCTACGCTCAGGACGAAGAGGAAGATCAGGCGGATTCCCGGACACAGTCCCAGCGGAAATGTGTGATCGTCTCCGACAGCGAGGGTGAACGCCCTTTGGTGCAGCAGATCGTTTCGCCGGAGATCGGCGGCGTCATTGTGGTGTGCAGCGGCGCATCCAGCAGTGTGGTGCAGGAGCGTGTGACGAATGCCGTACAGGCTGTGCTGGACATTCCAGCGAGCCGGATCTGTGTTGTCCCGACCCAGAAATGAAAAATCGTATTGGAGGAAAAGTTATCATGAAAAAACCATCTTTGATCATTGGAAAAAAACAGATCATTCTGTCCTGCCTGACGTTGATGCTTGCAATCGCCGTGTATGTCAACTATGCCATGTCTGACGGAAAGCTGAAAACTGCAGAGGTACAATCCAATGACGGCATTACCTACGGCGATACAGCGTTTGTCAATGCCCAGGCAGATGATGTTTCGGAAAAAGATGATGCAGAAGCCGCAGAGGACAGTACAGATGCATCGTCCGCAACTGCTGATGCATCTTCTACTGCGGCAAATGCAGAGAATGTGGCATCAGATCTGGAGGCGGCAGGCAGTGCGGAAAATTATTTTGCCCAGGCACGTCTGGAACGGACTGCCAGCCGGGATGAAAGCGTGGCAACGCTCCAGTCCATTCTGGGCGGCGGTGACCGGACGGAGGATGAGCTTGTGACAGACGCCATTGCTGCGGTGGAAACTTCTAAGCTCATTGAAAGCGAAAGTACCATTGAATCTCTTATCAAAGCCCAGGGTTATCCCGACTGCATCGTCTATCTGGACGGGGAAAGTGCCAAGGTTGTGGTGCAGACAGAGGGGCTGGATGCAGCCCAGGCAGCAGCCATCAAAGACATCATTTTGGGGGAGGTATCAATTTCCGCAGAAAATATTCGAATTTTTGAGGTAAAATAGTTGTCTCAATCGAATTTTTTTGGTATAATAGAAGAAAGAACTTGTTCGGACGGCGGAAATTCCGGCGGCATACCACAGGCGATTTCTTTGGATTGTGCAGAAATACATAGCGATACCAAAAGAAAGAAAATCGAAATGTGGAAAGCTGCTGCATCTGTCGTTACAGCAGCTTTCTTTTTTGCTGTATTTCGAATTTGATCGGATCGCCCTTTTTATTGGAAAGATCTGTAAAAATCAGGATGTGGAGGTTGTTATGACAAAACACGAAACCAGAGAATATGCTTTTTTACTGTTATACGAGGCAATGGTACGGGCTGAGGAAATTGATTCCATTGAAGCGCTGTACGCATCGACGGAGGAAATGCTGGAGCTGCCGGTGCCGGAGCGTGTGAAGCGTTATGTCAGCGGTGTACTCTCCCAGGCACAGGAACTGGATCAGATCATTGAAGCCCATAGCAAGCAGCGCAGTCTGAGCCGTGTTCCGGCAATCAACCGGTCGATCCTGCGGCTGGCACTCTATGAATTGAAAAATATGCCGGACACCCCGGTGAATGTGGTGATCAGCGAAGCAGTCCAGCTTTCCCAGGCGTATGCCTATGCAGAGGACACAGCTTTTGTCAACGGTGTGCTGGGTGCCTATGCAAGGTCTGAAAAGGCTGCAAAGGAGGATACCGGGAATGGCGCAGATTCTGGGAATTGACACCAGTAATTATACCACGTCTGCGGCAGTGTTGGATCTGGAGACAGGTACAGTGCACCAGGAAAAGCAGTTACTTCCGGTAAAAGCCGGTGCGGCAGGACTGCGGCAGAGTGATGCCGTATTTCACCACACAAGGCAGCTTCCGGAACTGCTAGAACGGCTTCAATCCCGAATGCAGGAGAAAGAACTGTGCGCCATTGGTGTTTCATCCCGACCACGGAATCTGGAAGGCTCTTATATGCCTTGTTTTTTGACGGGACTGGGAACGGCACGGAGTATTGCTTCTGTGAATGGACTGCCCCTGCATGTGACATCTCACCAGATCGGGCATGTACTGGCGGCACTCTATTCCGCCGGAAAGCTGGCATTCTGCAAGCAGTCCTTTCTGGCGTTCCATGTCAGCGGAGGTACAACGGATTCCCTGTACTGCGAGCCGGACGAAACAGATTTGCTGCGGATCACACCCTGCGGCACATCTCTTGATCTGAAAGCGGGACAGGCAATTGATCGTGTCGGTCTTATGCTGGGGATGCAATTTCCCTGCGGTGCGGCACTGGAACAATTGGCGCTGCAAAGCCGGAAGCAGATGCGTGTCCGTCCTGTTATTCGGGGCATGGACTGCTGTCTGTCCGGACTGGAAAACAAGTGCCGTTCCATGCTGGAACAAGGCGAATTGCCGGAAGATATTGCAAAATTCTGTCTGCTGACTGTGGCAGAGACTATCATTGCCATGACAAAGGCGGCACAGGAAAAATACGGCGCATTACCGGTAATCTATGCCGGAGGCGTGATGTCCAACCGGATGATTCGCCCCATGTTGTCTGCCCAGGCGGAATGTTATTTTGCAGAGCCGGATTGTGCCTGCGACAATGCCGTAGGCGTGGCAGTCTATGGGGCACTGCGGGAAAAGAGAGGCGCATTATGGCAATTTTAAGTGTAACGCAGCTGAACCGTTATGTGGGATTCAAACTGAAAGAGGATCATGCCTTACAGGGGATACTGGTGCGCGGAGAGATCTCCAATTTCACCAACCACTATCGTTCGGGGCATCTTTACTTTACTCTGCGTGATGAAGAAAGCGGTGTAAAGGCTGTCATGTTCCGGGGCAATGCCCAGCGGCTGCGGTTTGTACCTCAGGACGGTATGCGTGTCATTGCAGCGGCAACGGCGTCTCTCTATGAACGGGACGGCACATTTCAGCTGTATGTGACAGATTTGCAGCCGGACGGTGCCGGAATGCAGGCACTTGCTCTGGAACAGCTGAAGAAAAAGCTCACGGCAATGGGTGTATTCGATACGGCGGCAAAGCGTCCTCTTCCTGCCATGCCCCGGAAAATCGGCGTGATTACGTCGGATACGGGAGCGGCATTACAGGATGTGAAAAACGTGGTGGGACGGCGGTATCCCATCGGGCACTTGCTGGTATATCCGGCGCAGGTGCAGGGAGATGCGGCGGCGGATTCCGTATGCCGTGCCATTGGTGCGGCAGAGCATGACGGCTGTGATGTCCTGATCGTGGGACGGGGCGGCGGTTCAGCAGAGGACTTGCAGGCATTCAATACGGAAAAAGTGGTCATGGCCATTTATAACTGTACGGTGCCCATTGTCTCCGCTGTGGGACATGAGACAGACTGGACCCTGGCAGATGCGGCAGCTGATCTGCGTGCGCCTACGCCGTCAGCGGCAGCAGAATTGGCAGTGCCGGATGTGGGGCAGATGATACAGCAGGTACAGGATCTGACACGGCGGATGGAATCGGCTGTAGCGCAGCAGATGCTGCGGAAACAGCAGGAACTGGGGCGGCTGTGCGATCGTCTGCGGATGCAGTCGCCGGAGCATCGCCAGGAAATGGCGCAGAAGGAACTGGAAAACTTGTATCTGCGTCTGGTCAAGGGCGGTGCATCTGTTCTGGAACGCTGTGAGCAGCATTTGCAGCAGCAGGCGGTACGGCTGGATATGCTCAGTCCTTTGAAGATCCTGGGGCGTGGCTATGCGCTGGCGTATCATGGGGATACGCTGGTACGCAATGCGCAGCAGGTAAGTGCTGGTGATGTGCTGCGGATCCGGCTGGCTGAGGGTGAGATTAAAGCAGAGGTGTGCAATTCCTGTGAATAAGAGATTTTGGAAAAGGATGGTGTGAATGATGTGGGATGCAATATCTTATCATCGGTTTGGAAAAGAACGAATACAGCCATCTATAGATTTGGCAAATCGGATTGAGATAAAAGAATGCAAACGGATACTGGATGTCGGATGCGGTTCTGGGATGAGTACGATTTCCATCCGAAACCGGTTTCCGGATGCTGAAATTGTCGGAGTTGATTTGTCTGAAAATATGCTGGAAAAAGCAAAGGAATGCATGAATGATGTGACCTGGATCCAGCGAGATTGCAGTAAGCCGCTGACAGATCTGGGGACTTTTGATCTTGTTTTCTCAAACGCATTTTTACAGTGGCTGGACAATCAGGAAGAATTTATTCAAAATACAAGGGCTCTGCTAAATCCAGATAGTGTGCTGGCAATGCAAATTCCTGACTTTGATGAGATGCCGATTTCTGATATCATCAAGGAAACGGCGCAATCATACGATAGGAAAAATAAGCTCTTTTGTTTTGAACGTACCTGTAACAACTTTTCAGCCAGGACTTATTATGATATGTTCACATCCTGTTATTCTGATGTGGAGGTCTGGCAGACGAACTATTATCATCAAATGGACAGCAGCGATGCAATCGTAGATTTTGTGCAGAGTACGGCATTGATTCCATATTTATCATGTCTGACAGAAGAACAAGCAGCAGAATTTATTGCAATGCTGAAATATGAAACAGCAAAACAATATCAACCATGCGGAGATGGAACGGTTTTGTTTCCATTCTATCGGCTTTTCTTTATCGCAAGGAATCATTCATAGCCGATGTAGGAATAATGGTATTTGAAGAATATTTGGAATAGCTGTGGGAAATGACTCGAAGCTGGAAGAGGGGAATCATTATGTTTGGGCGACCAATGGTCGTCTCTACAAAGTATCCCGATTGTCACAATATGATTGATTTAAAATAGGGCATCTCTAAAAACCTCGAATCCGTCAGATGTGGTGCAGATTTGCGACAGATTCCCTTGCGAAAAAAATGTAGGAATACTCGATGTATTTCAAGTTTTTTCGCAAGGGAAGATGGCGTAAAGATGCGCCGCAGATGACGGGTGAGCGGGTTTTTAGAGGTGACCAATAGGAAGGAGCGGAGTGCCATGGCGTTTGAAGAACATATGAAACAGCTGCGGGAACTGACCCAGAAACTGGAACAGGGGAGTCTCTCGCTGGAAGAAGCGGTAAATGTATATACACAGGGTATGCAGCTGGCGGCGGCGTGTCAGGAGGAATTGCAGACGGCAAAGCTGCAGATCTCCAAGCAGACCGTGCCCATGCAGGAAAAGGAGGATGCGGCAGATGGAATCGAAGCATAAACAGCGGCTGGAAGAACTGGCGGCAGCGGTGGAACAGCAGCTTCTGACCTATGTCCAGGTGACGCCGGAGACACAGCGGCAGGCAAAGGTAGTGGAAGCCATGCGTTATTCTCTGGAGGCAGGAGGCAAGCGGATCCGCCCGGTGCTGGTGCTGGAATTCTGCCGGCTCTGCGGCGGGACACAGGAACAGGCGATGGCAGCAGCTTGTGCCATTGAAATGATACATACCTTTTCTCTGATCCACGATGATCTACCCGAAATGGACAACGATGATTACCGCCGGGGCAGACTGTCTTGTCATAAGGCGTTCGGTCATGCGGTGGCATTGCAGGCAGGGGATGCACTCTCGGCGGCGGCATTCGAGGTACTGATCAATGACCCTGTGCTGGAATCATCAGTGAAGATACAGCTGCTCCATATTCTGGCGGAAATCACTGGCGCTGCCGGTATGATCGGCGGTCAGATCATGGATATGGCATTTGAGACCCGCAGTGATGTGACACTGGAGGAACAGGAGGCTATGTGTGCCGCAAAGACCGGTGCCCTGATTCGAGGCGCATGCCGTCTGGGATGCACAGCGGCAGGTGCTCCGGCAGAACAAATCGCTCTTGCAGATCAGTACGGCGCAAAGCTGGGACTGGCGTTCCAGATCGTGGATGATATTCTGGATGTGACCAGTACTTCTGAAGTGCTGGGAAAACCGGTGGGCAGTGATGCACAGGAGGGGAAAACGACCTTCGTGACCCTGTTGGGACTGGAACAGGCACGTCAGAAAGCGGCTGTGCTGACAGAGGAAGCAAAGGCAATCCTGGCGCAGTTTCCGGATCATGCATTTTTGCTGGATCTGACGGAAGAGCTTTTGATGCGTGAAAAATAAATTAAAGGAGTGGAACCTGCGGCAAACAGAGGGCGCAGGAAATGAAAAAATGGATCAGAAAAAATTGCCGGATCCCGGCGAATTGCTGCTGTCTCAGCTGCATTCTCCCAAGGATCTGAAAAAAATGACGCCGGCACAATGTCAGGTGCTCTGTCAGGAGATTCGAAGTCTCCTGGTGGAGACCATTTCGAAAACCGGCGGACATCTGGCTTCGAATCTCGGCTCCGTGGAACTGACGGTGGCAATGCACCGGGTGTTTTCTTCCCCGGATGATAAATTTGTATGGGATGTGGGACACCAGTGTTATACCCATAAGATCCTCACGGGACGGATGCAACAGTTTTCCACCATCCGGCAGGAAAACGGTATTTCCGGTTTCCCGAAGCCGAAGGAATCCGAACACGACAGCTTTATCAGCGGGCATAGCAGTACTGCCATTTCCGTGGCGTGCGGTATTGCCGAGGGTATGCGACTGCAAGGTGACCGGGAACATTTTGCCATTGCTGTGGTAGGTGACGGTGCTATGACCGGCGGCCTTTCCTATGAGGGATTGAACAATGCCGGAAAATCCGGGAATAATCTCATTGTGATCCTCAACGACAATGAGATGTCTATTTCCAGAAATGTGGGTGCACTGGCACGTTATCTGTCGTCCATGCGCAGCAGCGAGGGCTATGTCCGCACCAAAAAAGCGGTGGAACGCCGTCTGAACCGAACGGCTGTTATTGGTCCGTCTGTGGCAAAGGTCATCAAGAATTCCAAGAGCGTGGTGCGTGAGGCGCTGCTTCAATCGGCTACCATGTTCGAGGATTTCGGGTTTGTATACCTGGGACCTGTGGATGGGCATAATATTGAAGATCTGGAAGAAGTACTTCTGGCGGCAAAAGAGTATCACAAGCCGGTCTTTGTCCATGTACATACCGTCAAGGGCAAGGGCTATGCGCCGGCAGAGGAGAATCCCGACGAATACCACGGCATTTCCAAATTTGACATAGAAACCGGCAACCCGGAGGTATCGGGGACAGATTCCTATTCCGATGTATTCGGCAAGGAACTGGTGTACCTGGCACAGCAGGATCCCCGGATCTGCGCTGTGACGGCGGCAATGGAGCACGGCACAGGACTCCATCATTTTGCCCGGAGATTTCCGGGACGCTATTATGATGTGGGCATTGCCGAACAGCACGCAGTAACTTTTTCGGCGGCACTGGCGTCTACAGGGGAACTGCCTGTGTTTGCAGTGTATTCCTCATTCTTGCAGCGTGCCTATGACCAGTTGATGCATGATGTCGCCATCGGCGGTCTCCATGTGGTACTGGGTGTAGACCGTGCCGGCGTGGTTGGTGAGGACGGCGAGACCCATCACGGCTTATATGACGTATCCTATCTGAGTACTGTGCCGGGTGCGGTGATGTATGCGCCGGCATGTTATGACGAGCTTCGTCTTTGTCTGCGCCGGGCACTGTATCGGGATAAGGGACTTGCTTGTGTGCGTTATCCCAGAGGTTCCGATAACAGCGTCTTTGACAAGAGTGCGCTGAATACGGAATATACCCATGTCTCCGGCACAAAAACCGATGTGCTGTATATTTCCTATGGACGTGTCTATGACTATCTGTATCGTGCCAGCCGCCGCGCCAGAGAACAGGGAATGCCCTGCGATCTGCTGAAGCTGACTCGCATCTTTCCTTTGGCGGATGCCGTAGTGGAAATTGCCATGTCCTATGGGTATGTGGTATTTCTGGAAGAAGCATATTATTACGGTGGTATTTCCCAGTTGTTCGGCGATCTGCTGATGGAACGGGGATATACTGGCACTTACCGCCGCATTGCCCCCAAGCAGTATCTGACTCAGGCATCTATTGCCTCCCAGATGGAGACAATGGGGCTATCTGAAAATGCCATTTATCAGGATATGCAGCGTGTGTTCCAGGAGGAATCGCATCATGTCAAGGCTTGATATTGCAGTGGTGCAGTGCGGACTTGCACCCAGCCGTCAGCGTGCCAAGGTACTAATTCAGAACAGACAGATTCTGGTAAACGGCAAGGTCTGCACCAAGCCGGCGTTTTCAGTGACGGATACAGATCAGCTGACCATGGAGGGAACGGATATTCCCTTTGTGGGCAGAGGCGGCTTAAAGCTAGAGCACGCCATACAGACCATGCAGTGGAAACTGGATGGTCTGGTCTGTATGGATATCGGTGCGTCTACCGGCGGTTTCACAGACTGTATGTTACAGCACGGTGCTGCAAAGGTCTATGCAGTGGATGTGGGACACGATCAGCTTGCTCCGTCTCTCCGGGAAGATCCACGTGTGGTGAACTGGGAGGGGACGGATATCCGGCAGGTTCGCCCGGAACAATTGGAAGAACCGATTGACTTTTTTTCCGTGGATGTGTCCTTTATTTCTCTGCATCATGTACTTCCGGCGGCGGTTTCCTTTCTGAAACCCGGCGGCAGGGCTGTAATTCTCATTAAGCCCCAGTTTGAAGCCGGCAGGGAAAATATCGGGAAAAATGGGCTGGTACTGTCTCAGAAGGTGCATTGCCGGGTGCTGGCGGAAATGACAGAATTGTTCCGGCAACTGGGATTGGCAGTGCAGCTGCTGTGTCCTTCGCCCATTCAGGGCGGTTCGGGCAATGTGGAATATCTTGCGGCAGTGGAAAAAGGGGCAGCAGAGACAGTGCTGCCGGATATTGCAGAATTGGCAGCGGCTGCATTTGCAGCGGCGAAAAAGGAGAAAACAGGATGAAAGTGGTGTTATTCCATCATTTGCAAAGGGGCAATGCTGCCCAGGTGGCACGGCATGTGTGCCAGGCACTGCATCGTAACCGCATGGAGGTCTGGGCAGACCCGAAGTGTCTGGAATTGTTCGAGGATATGCCCTTTGTGTGCTATGCACCTTTTCTGGAGGCAATCCGGGATGCTGACGTGGCAATTGCCATCGGCGGTGACGGAACGATTCTGCACTGCGCACGGCATGTGGTGGGAACTACGGCAAAGCTGTTGGGGATCAACACCGGACGGCTGGGATTTCTGGCGTCTATGGAACCGGATCAGATCGGAGAAGTGGCACGACTGCAAACGGGGGATTACCGGGTATCCAGGCGGATGCTTCTTCAGGGAAAGGTGCTGGACGCTTCCGGAAAATGCATCCGGGAGATGACAGCGCTCAATGACATTGTCATTTCCCGGAATTTTTCCCGGGTGGCAGAGTTTACGGTCTCCCGGAACAATGTGGTGCTGGGTGAATACCGTGCGGACGGTATTATTTTCAGTACGCCCACAGGCTCCACGGCGTATGCCCTGTCTGCGGGAGGACCTATCATTGAACCGGAATTTTCCTGTATTGAAATGAATGTGATCTGTCCCCATGCCCTTTCTGCACGTCCCATTTTATTTTCTCCTCACAACGATCTGCAAGTTAATTGTCGGCTGCGGGGAGAACAGGATGTCTATCTCTGTGTGGACGGAGAAAAGCCGGCGGCGTTTTTGTCGTCCCATACGCTGGAGATTTCCGGTTCAGCCCAGACGCTGGATATTCTGGATCTGAGCGGAAATACGTTTTTTGACTCTCTGAGCCGGAAAATGATGCAGTCTCTGAAAGATGGAAGATCGTGAGGTGTGCCATGAAAAAAGAACGGCAGGATGCCATTTTGGCGTTGATTGCAAAAGAGGAGATACCTACCCAGGAAGTACTGCGGGATCGCATGGCGGCGCTGGGATTTGAAGTGACTCAGGCAACGCTGTCGAGAGATATGCGTGAGCTGAAGCTGACCAAGGAACGGCGCAACGGCAGGCGTGCTTGCTATACAGCGCCAGCGCGGCAGGGAATTACCGGGAGCATCTGGCAGGGTGCTGCGCTGCGGACGGACTATGCCGGAAACACGGCAGTGATCCACTGCCGTACCGGTACAGCACAGGCAGTTGCAGCGGCGCTGGATGCCATGCATCGGGAAGATGTGGTGGGCACCATTGCCGGAGATGATACCATATTTGTGCTGCTGCGCACGGAAGCACTGGCACGGGAATTTGCACTTTCTTTTGCAAAACTCATGGAAACGGGAGGATTTTAAATGCTAGCGGAGCTGGAAATTGAAAATTTGGCAGTCATTGCCCATGCAAGGATTCCGTTTTCGCCCCATCTGAATGTGTTTACCGGCGAAACCGGTGCCGGAAAGTCCATTCTCATTCACGGTATTCATGCTGTTCTGGGACAGCGTGTCACAAGGGATATTGTGCGGACAGGCTGCAAAAAAGCGGTGGTCACTGCGCTGTTTACCCATCTGGATGCGGCAGTCTGTGCACGGCTGGATGCGCTGTCTATTTCTCATGAGGATGATGAACTGCTGCTGACACGGGAAATCGCCGCAGACGGCGGCAGTGCCGCACGGGTCAATGGGCACACCACCACAGTATCTGTGCTGCGTGAGATCGGGGATGCACTCATTACCATTCACGGTCAGCATGACAATCAGGTGCTCTTGTCTCCGGAATGCCATTTGCAGATTCTGGATGCTTTCGGCGGTGATGATACGCTGCTGCAGCAGTATCAAGAGACGTTCCGGAATTTGCAGCAGACGGCAAAGCGGCTGAATCAGCTTGTGAAACAGGAACAGGAAAGAGCCCATCGTCGGCAGCAGCTGAAAGAACTGGTGGCAGAGGTGGACGACCTGGGGCTGGAGATCGGCGAGGAGGAGACATTGGAGGAGGAACTGAACATTTTGCAGAATGCTGAGAGCATTGCATCGGCACTGCAAAATGCGGCTGATGCTCTGGATGGTGCCGATGCAGATGTGTCAGCGGTGATGCTGACAGATGCCGCCGCCGATGAACTCTCAGCATTTTCAGAACTGCGTGCGGATTTTGCCGCCCTGGGAGAACGCCTAACCACTGCCGGTATTGAACTGGGGGATATTGCGGCAGAATGCCGCAGTTTGCAGGAACAGATGGATCTGGATCCACAGCGGTATGCCCAGGTGCAGAAGCGGATGCAGGAGATTCGCCGTATCTGCCGGGAATATCAGTGCACCGGGGACGAGCTGGTGGAGCAGCGGGAACTGGCGGAACAGGAACTGGAGCAGATGCAGAGCGATACCGAGGAAATCGCCGCACTGCGCCGGGAAAAGGCACAGCTTTTGGAGACAGTCTCTGCACAGGCGAAGGCGTTGTCGGAATACCGCACGAAAACATTGGAGCGTTTTGTGACAGAGGTAACTGCACAGCTGGAATTTCTCAATATGCCAAATGTGGTTCTGGTGGGAAAGCATGCCACTGGAAAACTTACCATTCACGGCATGGACAGCCTGGAATTTCTCATTTCCGCAAACCGCGGGGAAGAACCTCGTCCCCTGGCACGGATTGCATCGGGCGGTGAGTTGTCCCGTATTATGCTGGCACTGAAATGTGTCATTGCCGATCGGGACAGCATTCCCACGCTTATTTTTGATGAGGTGGATACTGGCGTCAGTGGTAAGGCTGCCCAGAAAATCGGCATGAAATTACAGGAAGTGGGACGAATCCGGCAGGTGCTCTGCGTGACGCACTTGTCCCAGATTGCCGTTATGGCAGACCATCATCTCATGATCGAAAAGCAGACGGAATGCGGCAGGACGGAGACCCATGTCATGCCCCTGGATGCCGATGGGCGTGTCCATGAAATTGCTCGGATTATGGGCGGCGACGATCCCAGTGAACTTCTGCTGCAATCGGCACAGGAGGAACTGGAACGCTGGCAGACAGACGGACTGCCGGAAAGTGCAGGTGAACAGGGAACATGATGGAGCCGGAGGCATTATTACAGCAATATTTCGGACATGCGTCTTTTCGTACAGGACAGAAAAAGGCAATTGATGCTATTTTGCAAGGCAGAGATGTGCTGGCTGTCATGCCCACTGGTGCCGGAAAATCTGTCTGCTATCAAATCTCTGCACTGCTTCTGCCGGGAATCACCATTGTCATATCGCCCTTGATTTCCCTGATGAAAGATCAGGTGGAGGCACTGCATCAGGTGGGTATTCCGGCGGCGTATGTAAACAGCAGCATTTCCTCTGAGGAATTTCATATGACCATGCAGCTGGCGCAGCAGGGGAAGTACAAGATCCTCTATGTTGCTCCGGAACGCCTTATGACGGATAGTTTTCTCTGGCTGGCGGAACGAGTGCAGATCAGTATGGTTGCAGTGGACGAAGCCCACTGCGTTTCTCAGTGGGGACAGGATTTTCGACAGAGTTATCTGGATATACCGATGTTTGTCCAACAGCTGCCCCGGCGTCCCATCTGCACAGCGTTTACGGCAACGGCAACGGTACAGGTAGAACGGGATATTGCTGAGATCCTGCAGTTGCAAAATCCAGAGATGATCAAGACTGGCTTTGACCGGAAAAATCTGTTCTTCGGCGTGCGGCGACCTAGTAACAAAACGGCAGAACTACTGGAACTACTGAAAGAAAATTCTGGAAAAAGCGGCGTTGTCTATTGTTCCACCCGGAAGGCAGTGGAGGAGGTATGCGATGCCGTCTGTGATGCAGGATATGGGGCAACACGCTATCATGCCGGGCTTTCTGACAGAGAACGTGGGCAGAATCAGGAGGATTTCCTCTATGACCGAAAGCCCATTATGGTGGCGACCAATGCTTTCGGCATGGGCATTGACAAGTCTAACGTGTCCTTTGTCATTCATTTCAACATGCCTAAGGATCTGGAAAGCTATTACCAGGAGGCAGGGCGTGCCGGGCGGGATGGAGAGCCGGCGCAGTGTATTCTGTTGTACAGCGGAAAAGACGTGCGCACCAATACATTTTTAATTGAACGCAGCCGGGAGACCATGGATGTGGAGGATGATGCGCTCCGGGAATTTCTCATTGAAAAGAGTAAGGAACGGCTGAAGCAAATGACTTTCTATGCCACCTCTACCAGCTGTCTGCGCCATCGGATGCTAAGGTATTTCGGAGAAAATTCACCGGAAAGCTGCGGAAATTGTTCCTGCTGCCAGACCAATTACAAAGAAGAGGACGCTACCCTGGAGGCAAAGAAGATTCTTTCCTGCGTGTATCGTGCCCAGAAAAGCGGCTATCATCTCAGCCGTACCATGGCAGCAGATGTGCTCATCGGCAGCAAAAAGGAAGTTGTTCTGCGGATGCGGTTGGATCAGCTGTCAACTTATGGAATTATTGACAAAATGTCCCATCGGGAAGTGGTACAGCTGATGGATGAGCTGATCCAGCGGGAAGATCTTGCGCTGCGGCAATTCAAGGATTATCAGGAGCTGGCACTGACTGCCGGGTCGGTGGAGATTATCCGGGATCAGAAACAGGTGACACGGCGTGTGCCCATTGTCCGGGAAAAATTGGCGGCGCCTGCAGGAACGACAGATCCCACTATGACGGCAGAGGACAATACGCTCTTTCAGAAGCTGCGTGAAATGCGGACGCAGCTCGCCAAAAACGAGGGTGTACCGCCGTATTTTATTTTCGCAGATGCCACGCTCCGGGATATGTGCCGGAAGAAACCCCATACCATGGGCGAAATGCGGCAGGTGTCCGGTGTGGGTGTGATCAAGGCGCAGAAGTATGGAAAAAAGTTTTTAGGTGTGATTGCTGGACACCTGGAGGGTTCTATGGTCGGGAATTCGTGATGATCGGATTTCCGCTTTGTGAAGAAAAATTCCGGCGGAAAAGTCATCTTGCATGAAAACTTTGGAATCATTTGTTTTTTTTCGGTTTCCGTTATAAAATCTGAATTATACAAATCTGGCTTGACATGGCAAACTTTTTCTGCTATAATAATGCTATCAAAATACTGGTTTAGCAAAGGTGCTTCTTTCCAAGAAAGAGGCGCCTTTTTGTTTTATGGAACCGGTAAGTCTAAGGAAGTGACCTGATATGCAAACGTTACAAACCAACACAACAATCCACACGCATCTGATTGAGAATACTGCGGAGATTAACCAGCTGCTGCGCCGGTATGGTGTCAAATTCGGCATTTACAAGAACGGCGAGTTCAAGGAGCAGTTTTTTCCCTTTGATCCCATTCCCCGTGTGATTTCCCATGACGACTTTACGCAGCTGGAGGCTGGTCTGATCCAGAGGGTAGATGCTTTGAATGCATTTCTGTACGATATCTATCATGAAAAAAAGATCGTCAAGGATGGCATTGTGCCGGAGGATTTCATCTATCTTTCCAGCGGCTATCTGCCCCAGTGCGAGGGGATCACCCCAAAAGACCGCATCTACAGCCATATTTCCGGTATCGATTTGGTACAGGCAAAGGATGGGACGTGGTATATTTTAGAGGATAATCTGCGGATTCCGTCTGGCGCATCCTATCCGCTCATTGCACGGGAACTGACACGGATTGCTTCCCCGAAAACCTTTACGGAAAATGCCATAGTGGACAACCGGAACTATGCAAAGCTCCTCAAGAGCACCATGGAGCATGTGAACTGCGGTGGTATTCTGGCGATTCTCACACCGGGCCGCTATAATGCGGCGTACTTTGAGCATTCCTATCTGGCAGAGCTGACGGATGCAGTACTGGTACAGAACAACGAACTGTTCGTGGAGGACAACATACTGTACTACCGTACCTATTCCGGCGGAAAAACACGGGTGGGTGCACTCTATCGCCGGATTTCGGATGAATATATGGATCCTCTGGCGTTTGAACCGTCGTCTCTCATCGGCGTGCCCAATATTATGGAGGCATATCGTGCCGGCAACGTGGCACTTATCAACGCGCCAGGCAACGGCGTAGCGGATGACAAGGGAATTTACTACTTTGTGCCGAAGATGATCCGCTATTATCTGGATCAGGAACCCATTCTGCAAAATGCCCCCACATATCTGCCTTTCTATGAGGAGGACCGGAAGTATGTCATGGCGCATATGGAAGAACTGGTCATCAAGGATGTGGCAGAAGCAGGCGGCTATGGTGTTATTTTCGGCAGAGATCTGGAACCGGAGAAGCTGGAACAACTGAAACAGACTATTCTGGCGGAACCTCGTCGCTTTATTGCACAGGAGATCATTGATTTCCAGGATCTTCCCTTGCTAGAAAACGGAGAGATCGTTATGCGGAAAGCTGACCTGCGTGCCTTTGTGCTTTCCGGCGAAACCACACGAGTATGGCCGTCTGGACTGACACGGTTCTCCCGGAATCCCGATTCGTTTGTGGTCAATTCTTCTCAGGGAGGAGGGTTTAAAGATACATGGGTACAATCTCGTTAGAACATGGTGACCGGCTGTTCTGGCTTGGCCGGTATACCGAACGTTCCTTTACGACATTAAAAGCCATTCAATCACATTTTGACAAAGCTCTGGACGGAGATCCACAGCTGTACCGGGAATATCTGGCGGCATTCGGGCTGCCGGATACCTGCGGAGACCGGGATATGTTCCTGACACAGTTTTTGTTTGACAAGGACAATCCCAATTCGGTGGCATTCAGTCTGCGCTGTGCCTATGACAACGGCATTGTTCTCCGGGAGGATATTTCCACAGAATCTCTCTCCTATTTGCAGCTTGCAATGGATAAGCTGGAACGTTCTAAGGAGGCAAAAAAAAGCCTACGGCTGGAACTGCTGGCGCTGGAGGATATTCTCTATGGATTCTGGGGCTGTTTGGAAGACCATGTGTATGATCTGGAGACCAAGGCGTTGATCGACTGCGGTCAGTCCATTGAACGGTTGGATCTGTATTTCCGGCTGCACTATGCAGATGACGAAGTGATGCCAGAGCTGAAGCGGCTCTTTGATCGACTGCGGTTGATCCCGAAGCATACGCCCTATCGGTATAACACGGCACAGCTTTCTGTGCTGGTGGAACTCATGGGGGAATCGGATATGACAGCCCATGCACCGGTGGCAATCGCCAGCCTGAGTCGGCTGTTCGAACAGGTAGAACAATGAGTCTGACAATGAATTGACAGGAGAAGTTACATGAAACGAATCCGTTTTTTCTTTTCAACAAAGATTACTATGAACCATCATGTGCACAGCCATAGTTATCTGTTTCGCTGCCTTCCCATAGAATCGCCATCGCAGCATGTGGAGGAACTGCAATTTTCCATGCTACCCAATCAACTGCCCAACCGGAGCACCGATGCATTTGGCAATCAGGTACTGAGCGGCTATATTTCCCAGGAGCATCGCTATCTGGACTTTACCGTCCGGGGCACAGCAGTGCGGGATGATACAAAGCCCAAAACCGATCTGATGCCTTGCTATGGCTACCCGTCACCCATGACGAAGGCAGATGCAGGTCTGCGCTGCTTTTTTCGGGAATGCGAAGCGGAAACTGCTGGTATTACGGAGACAGATGTTATGGCGGAGCAGTGGATGCACCGCCTGTATGGACGGATGCAGTATGTCAAGCACAGCACCGATGTGACCACCACGGCAGCGGAGGCATTTGCTGCCGGGCAGGGAGTCTGTCAGGATTATACCCATATTTTTCTGGCATTGCTGCGTATGAAACAGATTCCTTGCCGCTATATTGCCGGGCTTGCCTTCGATGAAGGGGAGACTCACAGCTGGCTGGAACTCTGGGATGGCAGCCAGTGGGTCGGCTTTGATCCCACAAATGACAGGCGAACAGATGAACGGTATCTGGTTTTGTCACAGGGCAGGGATTCCCAGGACTGCGCCCTGAATCGGGGCGTGATGTTCGGGGCATATACCCAGCAGATGCAGCTTGTGGAGACGAAGCTGGAAGAATTGCCCCGATGGGGATAATCTGATTTGCACTAAGTTACTCTAAGATTAGGAGACGTATTGTATGATTAAAACGGTTGCAGAGGCATCACTTGCAGTCAATGAGACGCTAAAAATCCGGAAATCCACCATCCGGAATGGTACAAGCAGCAAGCGGATCTGTATCGTCACTGGTATTCACGGAGACGAACTGGAAGGACAGTATCTGGTCTGGCTGCTGGGCAATTATCTGAAAAATCACATCGGACAGCTGGACGGCACGGTGGACATCTATCCGGCGCTGAATCCATTGGGCATTGATTCCATCACCCGTGGGATTCCCCAATTTGATTTGGATATGAACCGGATCTTTCCCGGAAATCGGAACGGCACCATGATGGAGTCCATCAGTGCTTCTATTATTGAGGACATTCAGGGGGCAGATATCTGTATTGACATTCATTCCAGCAATATTTATCTCCGGGAATTGCCCCAGATTCGCATGAGTGTGCCGACTATGGAGTCGCTTATGCCCTATGGAAAACTGCTGAACGTAGATTTTATCTGGGTGCACGAGTCTGCAACGGTGCTGGAATCGACTCTGGCACATAGTCTGAACAGTATCGGTACAAAGACACTTGTTGTGGAAATGGGCGTGGGAATGCGCATTACCCAGAGCTATGGCAAACAGCTGTTTGATGGCATTCTGAATCTGATGCATGAACTGGGCATGTGGAGTGGTGAAACAAAGCTAGTGCGGGAACCGATTATCTCTCTGGACGGTGCTGTGGAATTTCTCAATTCCGATGCCGCCGGGATCTTTGTGCCATCGGTTTCTTTTGGCACACAAGTCAAAAAAGGAGAGCATATCGGCGATGTACTGGATGCGCTGGACGGTTCTGTGACAGCGTCCATCGAGTCCAATTGTGACGGCTTATTGTTTACCCTGCGGGAGTATCCCATTGTCTACGGCGGTTCCCTGTTGGGACGGATTTTAAAGGAGACAGAACAGGTGGAAGGGACAGGTGAGCCGAGATGAAAAAGGAAATTTTATACTCTTTGAAGTCACCGTACCGGGAAAGTCTGGATGTGGTTGGCTATCGCTTTGGCAAGGGGGAAAAGGCACTTGCTGTAGTAGGTGCCATACGGGGCAATGAAGTGCAGCAGATGTATATCTGTTCCCAGCTGATCCGGAAACTGAAACAAATGGAACAGGAACATCGACTCAACGATGGCGTCGAAATCCTCGTGATACCCTGTGTGAATTATTATTCCATGAATATCGGAAAGCGGTTCTGGCCCATGGATAATACGGACATTAACCGTATGTTCCCGGGGTATGACCTGGGTGAGACAACCCAGCGTATTGCAGATGGGATTTTTCAGAAGCTGCAGGGCTATACTTACGGCATTCAGCTGACAAGTTTTTATCAGACAGGAAATTTCCTGCCCCATGTGAAGATGATGGAGACGCAGCTGACAGATCACAAGCTTATGAAATGGTTCGGGCTGCAATATGGTATCATGCGGACACCCCGCCCCTATGATACCACCACGCTGAATTATAACTGGCAGATCTGGGAGACAAATGCCTTTTCTTTGTATTCCAGTGAAACAGATGCGATTGATGAAAGCTCCAGTCAAGCTGCCGTGGAGGCAATTCTGCGGTTTATGAACCAGGCAGAGCTTGCAACGATACATACCACGCCGGGCTATCAGACGGAATTGGTGGAGGAGTCGAACATCTCTCAGATACGTGCCGGATGCGGCGGCATTTTCCGTGCTTCTGTGAAAATCGGGGAGCAGGTGACTGTGGGGCAAGTCATCGGTCAGATTCTGGATCCCTTTGAGGGAACGGTGCTTGCGGAAATTACCGCAGATCATGCCGGTGTGCTCTATTTTTCCTATCATAAGCCGCTGATCCATGAGAGTACGGTTTGCTTTAAAATTATTCATAGCTGAGAGAAAACGATATGTGTCGGGTGTCTGGCATGTATCGTTTTTTTCATTGGGCAATACCGCACAAAGATTGCGCGTCAGGTGCGCCGTCAGATTTTTCGTCAGA
>NZ_CALDMP010000094.1 GCF_937915125.1 uncultured Ruminococcus sp.
CCATGTCTCTATTATATCACATTTTGGCTCGTTTGGCAATTGTGCGGTGTTGCCTACCGTATTTTTGCTGACTTTCAGTTCATTTGCCATGGTGCGGATCGGCGGCAGCGCCGTATTTTTGGGCAGCATACCGCAAAGAACATTCTGTCGGATGGACTCGTAGATTTGCAGATAGAGCGGTTTGGTATTGTCATTATCAATGTAAATCACACTGGTCACTCCTTGCTGAAATGATCTGGATGGGTACAATTCTGACGATTTTTTTGTAAAATTGTACCCATCGGACTTATTTGCTGAATAAAATTAAGCTGTCCTACCGAAAAGGTATGAAATATTGTCGCTTTGGCTTTGATTTATTATACAATATGATTCAATCGATTTTATCGCTTTTTTGTAAAATAAAAAATAACATAATTCGACAATCGCAGGATACTCCCGAAACCGGTGTCCGGGGATAGTCATGGTGTTCGGATGCTGCCTTGAAAAGTGTGAATGACAATCTGAAATTGTACCGTTCAGGCAATCGGCAATTGTATCTTTTCAAATGCCGGAAAATGCGGTATAATGTTATACATCAGAACGGCAATGCAAACGGAGGTGCTGTCAGATGAAGAACCAGGTGATCGCATGGGACAGTTTACTTGGAAATGCGCTGATCGAAGATCATTTCATCCACATGTGCGGACTGCATAAGGACAAGGCGGCTTTGCAGAAGAAAAAGGCATATGCCATGCAATGTCTGAAAAATGTGCTGGAGCAGTCTGTGATCTATACACTGGTCTCTTCGTATGACGCTTCCTGTATCTCCGGCAGAGAGATCCGCATTGCAGATCAGGTTTTTGTCTGTCCGGCACTGGAAACCGTTCCACCGGAGAGTGTGATTGCTCTGTATACGTTTGCGCTGACCTGCGGTGATGCTGAGGCGCCGGACTCCCGTGTACTCCAGCAGGCATATTATGATATCAGCGGTACGGCAATAGCAGATACTGCAAGAGATTTACTGCGGCATTGGATTCAAAAACAATACGAAGCAGAAAAGTACGTTGTTTCCGATGCCTTTGGCCCGGGATTTTACGGAATGCCGGCGGCAGATGTGGAGAAATTCTTTCAGTTCATGGATTGTGAGCGCATCCATCTGTCGCTGATGCCCAGCGGATTTATGCTGCCGGCAAAAAGCTGTGTCGGTTTTTTTCTGGTAACAAAGACTGTGGCAGACCTGCCGGTGCTGGACTGTACCCATTGCCTGGGGCACGGAAAGATGTGCAATTATTGCAAGGCAGGGCGCATGTAAAATAAAGGCAACACCGCACAAAGAGCGCCTAGCGGCTTTGCACGGTATTGCCTAAACAGACTCCGTATTTTATGGAGGTTTTATCGGAGAATATTATGGTACTGTCAAAGGCGATGGTGCAGAAACAGAAAGGAGGAGATTGCATGGGACTTGTGCATATTTATTGCGGAGATGGAAAGGGAAAAACCACATCGGCTGTGGGACTTGCCGTCCGCTGTGCCGGTTCAGGAAACCGGGTACTGTTCTACCAGTTCATGAAGCCCGGCACTTCCGGTGAGCGGAACGTATTGGAACAGATTCCGGAGGTGACAGTTCTGTCCGGGTATACCATTTCAAAGTTTTCCTTTGCCATGACGGACGAAGAAAAGGCAGAGGCGGCTGTCGGATATCAGAAGCAGTTTGATGATATCGTACAGCTGATGGAACGGGACGAATATCAGATGATCGTTCTCGATGAGATCATGTCTTGTATCAACTGCGGATTTTTACCGCTGGAAACTGTGCTGGACTGGCTTAGGAATCGTCCGGACGGATTGGAAGTCGTGATGACCGGACGGGATCCGGATCCGCTTCTGGTTGAATGTGCGGATTATGTTTCAGAGATCCGGAAACAGAAGCATCCCTTCGATCATGGCGTGGGCGCCAGAAAAGGGATCGAATTCTGATAGATTAGAAGAAGAGAAACGGCAGTGTGCCGGACTTGTACATCAATGGCGATGTACAGACCGATACGCTGTCGTTTTTTGATATTATAGGAGGCGATTTTATGGCAGTTAACAGCTATATTCTCGAGGAATTGTTTCCGGATCGGATTGCCGGAAAAATCACAAGCAGCAAATATCAGTATCCCATAAAATACGCTACCATTTACAATCCGCTGCTGCGGATCAAGCCGGATGCGGTTTATCTGGTGGTAAATCCGAAGGAATTCCCACGGGACTGTCAGAACGTCAGAAGTACCTTTGTGATCCTGGGACATCTGAAACCGGAGATACTGGAAGAAACCTGCCACGATGTGATCTGTGTCAGCAGCGACTGCGGTCTGGGAAAGATCTATGAGACTATTCTGGAACAGATCGACCTCTACGGACGCTGGGAAGAGGAAATGAACCGGATCCTGCTTCAGGGCGGCAGTGCAGAGGAGCTCTGCCAGACAGCAGTACCCTTTTTCGACAATCCCATGCTGATCGCAGCAAGTGATTTCAAGGTCATTGCAGTAGGAGAGTCCAAACTTCATCCGTTCTCCAAAAAGGTACAGGATGAAAACGGATATCTCAGCGAACCACGCATCGTCAGCCTGCTTTCGGGAACTGTCTCCGCACAGCGCAGCGAGAATGTGCACTTCAATATCACCTTTGACAATAAGATCAGCACCCTGCGCATGACCATTGAATCCCACCAGCAGGTGCTGGGTTATGTCTGTATTGACGATACTGCCCGCCCCTTTACCGATGCGGATTATACACGGCTCTGCATGATGGAACAGTATATCCGGAAATATGTGCAGATCTCTCCCAATTTCCGGAATGCTGCATTCCAGAACCTGAAAAGCTGTCTGTCGGAATCTCTTCATAGCGGTCAGGTCAATGCCTTTGAATTACGTTCTGCACTGAATGCCATGCAATGGAAAATGGAAGATACATACCTGTGCTGTACGCTTCGGGTACGTGACCGTCAGGCGAAACAGCATGTTGCCAATTATCTGTGCGGCTATATGGAACATCACGCCGGCGGTCTGGTGACCATCCGGCATAATGATAACGTCTATGCGCTCTGTAATCTGGAGCAGATGGAGCTGGGTCAGGAGCAGTGGCGTGTATATCTGGAGAAGCTCGGCACAGATTACGGCGTTTCTGCCGGACTGAGCACGCCCTTTGAAAATGCCGTATTCTTGTGCGATTATTTCCGCCAGGCAGAGGCAGCGTTGCAATTCTGTTCAGAACAGAAACGGCAGATGGGTGTGTTTTTCTTTGAGGAATGTCGGCTCCCTTATATTTTGCAGCACGGTCTCGGCTCGCTGCCCCTGAGAGTGCTGCTCACTCGGGAAATGCAGATGTTTCTGGAGACAGATGCGGAAAACAACTTCGAGAACTATAAGATACTTCGCTGTTATATCCGCAACAATTTGAACATTTCTGAGACAACGGCAGAGCTTTTCCTGCACCGCAGCTCGCTGATCTACCGGCTGGATAAGATCAAGAAAATGCTGGGATCTGACCTTTCTCAGAAGGAGGAACAGCTGTATCTCCGGCTGGTTTGTTACGGTATTGATGCGTGCTACCGGGAACAGCTTGAGTCAGGCGATGCAGCGGAAGAGACAGAGGATGCCTTGCTCCGGCAGAACCGTACCAGCGCATGAAAACAGCCTGTTTGTGAAAAATGACAGAAACGAATGCCGGTTTCGTCAAAAATAAGGAATGTACCGAGAAAACGTTGTCACCCATGACGAGGTTTGCTATAATAGAGACATCAAAAGGGAACAGCACCGGTTCGCTTTGGATATCAAAATGATGATTTGAGGAGGTTCTTACAATGAGCAAAGAAGAAATTTATGAAAAGCTCAAGAATGCGATCGTTGAGATGGATGAGGACATGGCAACAGAAGCTGCAAATGCAGCGCTGGAAGCTGGTCTGGATCCGCTGGATTGCATCTCTGGCGGTCTGTCCGCTGGTATGCAGGTCATGAGCGACCTGTTCGACGAGGGCGAGGCTTTCGTTCCGGAACTGCTGATGGCGTCTGAAGCATTTGACGCAGCAGTTACCATTCTGACAAGCGGCATGAGCGATGAACAGAAAAATTGCAGCTCTGCTGGTAAGGTTGTCATTCACACCGTTCAGGGTGATATTCATGATATCGGCAAAAACATCGTAAAGACCATGCTTTCTGCGAACAATTTCGAAGTGGTTGACATGGGCAGAGATGTTCCGGTGGAGGACGTTGTTGCAAAGGCAAAGGAGATCGGCGCAGACCTGATCGTAGGTTCTGCTTTGATGACCACCACTATGCCGGCACAGAGAGATATCATCAACCTGCTGAAGGAGGACGGTGTGCGTGACGACTACATTTGTATGTTCGGCGGCGCTCCGGTTTCGGAGAGCTGGTGTGAGCAGATCGGCGCAGACGGTTATTCTGAGACTGCAACCGATGCTGTTACCGTTGCCAAAGAACTGATTGCAAAGAAGAAGGGAGCATAAGGAAACATGAATGCAGTTGGAAAAAATGTCACTGTTTTCGATGTGTATGACCGTGCAAAAAGCGGCCCGAAGATGGACGAGAAGGAGTGGGACTTCAAAGTTATCCCGCAGACTGCCCGTGCTCTGAAGAAAAAGTACAACATCAAAATGGACAAGTCCGTGATCGTTCCGGAAGATAAGGAACTGATCAACAATCTGTTCCAGGCTGGTCTGGAAATGCTGGAGACCTGCGGTGTATACTGCATTGATACCGGCAGAGTCATCAAGTATACCAGAGATGAAATCCTGCACGCTATTGCATCCGCACCGGATCATTTCCAGTACGGCGAGGGTCAGGAGGCGATCCAGGTAGTACCTCGTTCCTATGACAGTGCAAAGGCGCCTGTCATCCAGGGCGGTCCGACTGGTTCTCCGTGCTCGGAACAGCTGTTCCTGCCGATTCACCAGGCATATGCACAGGAACCCATTGTGGATACTATCGTTGACGGTGTTATGCAGACCGTCATGGGTAAGGATCCGGTCCCGGGTTCTCCGTGGGAACTGATGGCAGTTCGCTCCGAGGCTCTGCAGGTACGTGAAGCGCAGATGAGAGCCGGCCGCAGCGGCATGGGATTGTAGGGGAACGAGACTTCCCTCAGCGCAGCTGGTGTAATTGAAGCAGACTTCCCGGGCGGCATGAGAACCAATGACTCCCACGAAGTTTCCCAGCTGAATGAGCTGAAAATCGACGTTAGTGCTCTTTGTGTAGGTGCGCATTATGCAATGGAAGGTGCTTGTGTCATGGTCGAGCAGATGCCGATCTATGGCGGCTATTCCGGCGGCCTGGAAGAGACAACCATCGTCGATGTTGCAACAACTCTGAACTCTTTTGTCATGATGCAGGGTTCCTGGCATCTGGACGGCCCGGTACATGTCCGCTGGGGCATTACCACTGCAAGAGAAGCGCTTGCAGTTGCCGGTCACGCAGCAAGAGCAATCGAGGAGAACACACACCTGATCCTGGGTAACCAGTACTACACATTGGCTGGTCCGTGCACAGTAATGTGCCTGCTGGAAACTGCAGCTCAGGCGATCACTGACACCATCAGCGGCCGTGAGATCCTGTCCGGTGTTGCGTCCAGAAAGGGCGTATTCACTGACCAGTTCACTGCAATGGAAGCCAGAATGATGGGTGAGGCAGCACATGCCGTTGCCGGTATGGATCTGCATGAGGTGAATGTTCTGCTGGATAAGCTGGTTGCGATGTATGAGAAGGATTACAAGACTGCGCCGGAAGGCAAGACTTTCCCGGAATGCTACGATGTTGTAAAACTCGTACCGACCGACGAGTACATTCAGGTGTATGATGAGGCAGTCAAGATCCTGACCGATCTGGGTCTGACCTACTGGAACAAATAACTGACGCTTGCATGAATACAGTGCTCCTGTGCCCGGATCTGCCTGCTCAGGGAAGTATGGGGATCTGATGGCATAGGAAAC
Organism: uncultured Ruminococcus sp.; assembly: GCF_937915125.1. GTDB lineage: Bacteria > Bacillota > Clostridia > Oscillospirales > Ruminococcaceae > Ruminococcus_C. The sequence goes on from NZ_CALDMP010000094.1 coordinate 5,966, forward strand.
GCTTTGAAAACGAAATGAGAACGGTTGCTTTGTGCCCGATGGCTTGCCTGCTCAGGGAAGTACGGGAGTCATACGCACACTGCTTGCAGTCTCATTTCGTTCATGCGGAGGGTGAATCGAAGTGATTATATGGACTCTAAATCCGTACAGCCGGGTGCAACACCGGGACTCTTCGCCAAGAAACAGCAAGCATCTTCAGGTATTATCATGACGAAAGGAGAAGTATCAGAGGATGCTTCTCCTTTTTTCATAAGGAAGGTGAAGAAAATGGGAAATAAGATCATCTTTCAGCCCTTTGGCGTGCAGTGCACAGATGCTTCTCCGGAGGAAACACTGCTTCAGATCGCCCAGCGTGCAGGTGTTGGGATAGATGCTGCGTGCGGCGGTGCCGGCGCCTGCGGAAAATGTAAACTCCGGGTCGTTTCCGGAACATTTGAAGGATATGGCATCCGCAGTGACGAAACACATCTGACGGAAATGACAGCAGAGGAATACAAACTGCTTTCCGAAACGGAACGGCAGGATGGTATTCGGCTGGCTTGTATGACTTGTCCCAGAGGTGACCTTGTAATCGAAGTGCCGCAGAAAAGCCGCCTGGCACAGCAGGTTGTGCTTTCCGATGGAAAATCGAAAACGATTCCGTTACATCCGGCAGTGCAAACCTATTGTGTGACGCTGCCCAAGGCAACGTTGGAGGATCACCGGGATGATGCCAGACGGCTGTGCGATACCTTGCACAAAGCGTTCCCGGCACTGTCGGAAACGATGGAACTGGATCTTGCCGTGCTGCGGCAGTTGCCGCATGCAGTGCGCAAAGGACAATGGCGCGTCAGCGTGACAGTGTGGCAGAATCGGAAGATCATTGGTGTTCAGCCGGGAACAGAGAATGGATGCTACGGCGTGGCAATTGACATCGGAACCACCACCATTGCCACATATCTGTGCGACTGCAAAACCGGCGAGACGGTGCAAGTTGCCTCTATGATGAATCCCCAGGTGCGGTTCGGAGATGATGTGCTGGCACGTGTTTCCCATTGTATGCTGCAAGAAGATGGTTTGGAACAGCTGCATGAGATCCTCATAGACGGGCTGAACAAGCTGACCAGAGAAATGGCAGAGAAACAAGGTATCTCCCCGGAACAGATCGGGGAATTTGTACTGGTGTGCAATCCGGTAATGCACCACATTGCGCTGAATATTCCGCCGGATTCTTTGGGCGCATCGCCCTTTGCGGCGGTTTCCAATGCCGCCATGGATGTACCAGCAAGGGAAATCGGACTTGTTGGCATGGCTGGCGCCAATGTGCATGTGCTGCCCCTGGCGGCAGGCTTTGTGGGGGCAGATCATTTGGCGGTACTGATCGCTGAGGAACCCCATGGGCAGGAAGAAATGCAGCTGATCATTGATATCGGCACAAACAGCGAGATCTGCTTCGGAAATCGGGAGCATCTTTATGTCACATCCTGCGCCACAGGTCCGGCACTGGAGGGAGCCCATATTCAGTGCGGTATGCGTGCGGCATACGGTGCCATTGAACGGGTGACCATCGACCCGGAAACTCTGGAGCCAACGCTGCAGCTGATCGGAAATCAGAGGATTCCCCAGGGCATCTGCGGTTCGGGGATATTGGATGCAGTTGCCCAGATGGCACGTACCGGGATCCTGGAACCCAATGGCAGATTTTCCAGGACGCTGCAATCCGGACGTATCCGAATGGACGCAAAGGGAAAACCGGAATATGTACTGTATTTTGCCCGGTCTCCCCGGGAGCATGATATTGTGGTCACGGCGAAGGATGTCCGTGCTGTACAGCTTGCAAAAGCGGCGCTCTATGCTGGTGCAAAAGCACTTATGCAGCAGTGCGGCGTGGAGCAGATCTCCGCAGTGACTCTCGCCGGAGCCTTCGGCAGCTATATCGACCGGAATTCCGCACTGCAGCTGGGTATGTTTCCCGATTGTCCTGCGGAGCAGATCTTTGTATCGGGCAATGCAGCCGGCGTTGGCGCACGATATGCGCTCCTGAATGTGGAGAAACGGCAGGAAGCACAATGGCTTGCGGAACACGTGACCTTTGTGGAGACAGCTATGGATGCAGAATTCCAGATGATGTTCTCCGATGCTATGTGGATTCCCCATAAAAAGGATCATTTTACAAATGCATAAGGCAACACCGCACAAAGAGCGCCTGTGGGCTTTGCACGTCATATGCTTGCATATTTTTCGTCAGATGAAACCAAAATGCTCGTAGAGTACATCTGACGCACAATCTTTGTACGGTATTACCATAAGCCGGACAGGCACTCACAAGAAAAGAGGAACAAAACCATGATAGAAACTATATTGAATCAATACGAAAATGGAATGCATACGCTGACTGATATGGAAATTGCAGAGCTGTTGTCCGCACAGGGGTCAGACCGGGACGCCGTTTTTGCAGCAGCAAGGCGTGCACGTGCTGCACATTTCGGCAACAATGTGTTTTTATATGGTTTTGTCTATTTCAGCACATATTGCCGGAATAACTGCAATTTCTGCTATTTTCGCAGGGAAAACAACCATCCGCCCCGTTATCGCAAATCCCCAGAGGAGATCATTGAGACAGCGGTGCAGTTGAGAAATTCCGGCGTGCATCTCATTGATTTGACCATGGGTGAGGATCCGTATTATACTGACCACCCGGAACGGCTGGCGGAATTGGTGCGCATGGTAAAACAGGAGACCGGTCTGGCGGTCATGGTCTCGCCAGGTGTTGTCTCCGATGACTGCATCCGCCAGCTCGCCGAAGCCGGTGCGGATTGGTACGCTTTGTATCAGGAAACACACGATCCCGAATTGTTCCGGACACTCCGGGCTGACCAGTCCTATGAAGAACGGATGCACTGCAAGACATTGGCACGGTCTCTGGGAATGTGTATAGAAGAGGGACTGCTCACCGGAGTTGGTGAGACAGTTTCCGACCGGATCCACTCGTTCCGGGAAATGGAACACATGGGTGCCATGCAGGTGCGTACCATGACCTTTGTTCCTCAGGAAGGCACACCAATGATGGCACGGCAGCAGTCGGAATTCTCCGATGAACTGCTGAATATTGCAATAATGCGGCTGCTGTTTCCGGAACGCCTGATTCCGGCGTCCCTGGATGTGGATGGACTGCATGGTCTGGAATCCCGGCTTATGGCAGGTGCCAATGTGATCACATCGATTATTCCGCCCCGGGAGGGCTACGCTGGCGTGGCACATGCCAGTCAGGATATCGACGAGGGATATCGAACCGTGGCAGGTGTACAGGATACGGTTCTGGCGTGTGGATTACAGCCGGCATCGGCTGAACAATATCAGGCATGGCTGAGGGGGATACGGAAATGAAACTGTTGGTAGTGGGATGCAAATTGCAGGGCACAGAAGCCATTTATCTGGCAAAACAGGCAGGTTTTTTTGTGACAGCAGTAGATCATCGGGCAGATGCCTGCGGCAGCGGTCTGGCTGATCGGTTTGTGCAGGCAGATGTTTATGACGAGGAAATCATGCTGCCCCTATTCCGGGAAAATGATGCAGTTCTGCCGGTCATCGAAGATCTGGAAGTATGCCGGACGCTGGAGAGATACGGCAGACAGACAGAAACTCCTGTAATATTCGACACAGCTGCCTATGCCGTTTCTTCTTCCAAAAGGCGTTCCAATGCGCTGTTTCGGCAGCTGGGACTGCCTCTGCCAGAATCCTATCCGGTGTGTGGATTCCCTGTGATCCTGAAGCCGGACGACCAGAGCGGCAGCGCAGCAGTACAGCGTGCAGAGTCACAAGCTGAAGTAGATACATATCTTGCCAGGGCAAATGGAAATGTGGTGATACAGCAGTATCTGGAGGGAAGATCGTTTTCTCTGGAGGTACTCTCCATGAACGGTGAGATATGTTGTCCCATGATCACAGAAGTGTGCATGGACAGCAGCTATGATTGCAGCCGGATCGTTGCGCCTGCAAAGGTGACTGCATATGAGGCGCAGCAATTGTATAAGATAGCGGAAAAGCTGGCGGCAGCGCTGCATATGAACGGTATTTTTGATATTGAAGTGATCAGTCATCATGGGAAGCTGAAGCTATTGGAAATTGATGCACGGCTGCCCAGTCAGACGCCCATTGCGGTCTATCATGCCAGCGGTTTTAATATGGTAGAGTGGTTGGTGCGCCATGGAGTAGGGCAATCCTACGATTTACAGCCTGTGCCGAAGCAAATTTGCTGGTATCAGCAGATACAGGTCTCACCCAGTGCAATCCGGGTGCTGGGAGAACATATTATGTCAGATTGTCCGCCTTTGCGCCATATGACTGGATTTTTCGGCGCAGAAGAAGCCATGACCGATTTCACGCCGGACTGCGGCGGCAGGTTTCGGGCAATCGTCATTCTCTACGGTAAGACCACCGAGGAAGTCCGACAGAAAATGCAGAGGGTGCTCCGGCGTATCCAGAAAGAATACAGTATCCCCAGAATAGAAGATGCTTATCTGACGGAAACATGCAAACAGACGGAAAGGAAGTATTATCATGTCAAGATTGATCCCAACAGACATTTCGCATATTCCAACCTCCATGCAGGCGTATGACGCTACGTTTCAGAAGCAGACCGGTATGACCATGGCGCAGACGGCTTGTCATGGACTGCATATCTCGGAGCATTCTCCAGTGAAAAAGACGGCAGTGATCCCCGTGACAAGCGGTCTGGGGGTGATCAGCAGATTTTCCGAATCAGTCTGTGCCATTTTGCAGCACATAGGTGCGGATGCCTTTGTCACCGAAAAAACAGATGTAGCCGGATTGCAGGAGGCATATGCTGCCGGAGCAGAAGTGATATTCCTGGCGGATGATGATGTTTATGCGGCATTTTCCACCGGCGGTGCATGGCAGTCCGACAATGGCTTTGCCACGGGAATTGCCTTTGCGGCGGCACTGGATGGTGCAGTTTCCTGCGCCGGAAAAAAAGTTCTGGTACTTGGCGCCGGTCCGGTGGGAAGTGCGGCGGCGAAATGGCTGGACAATGCCGGGGCGCAGGTGGCAGTGTATGACCCTTTGCTGGGAAAGGCGAAGGCTGCGGCGGAAAAATGTGTCCATGCCACTGTGCTGTGTGATACGCCGGATCTAAGACAATATGGCTATATCCTTGACGCTACACCCAACGGCGGATGGATCTCAGCGGAGGATGTGACAGAGGGAACTGTATTTTCCGTGCCGGGAATGCCTTTGAGCCTTACCTCTGAGGCGGCAGAGAAGGTGACGCTGATCCATAATCCTCTGGAGCTTGGGACGATTGCCATGTATTACGACTGCATCCGGCAGATGGAGGGATAAGGCTATGGGAAAAATGGAACAGATGATGAAAAACATCAAGCCGGCGCCCCGGCGTTTTATCTACAAAAAGCAGCGGCTGTCCCAGCTGGTGGGAAAGGTAAAGCTCTGGCCATCCCGGTCGGGCGTACTGCATGGCGTAAAGGATATTCAGTATCAGGGCAATATGCTGGTAATTACCACCCACTGCGGCGAACAGTTCACCTGTTGGGATTCCAAAAACAGCCGAAGCGCACGTTGGCTGCGGAATCGCTGGTGCAAGGTGCCCTGCAAAAAGTGCAAGATTCCCCAGTGGAAGCTGGAGAAATATTCTTCTACTATTTTTACAGATTCCAAAAAAGCATTGAAATAAGGGAGATGGGTATCATGACTGGATTGACCGAGTCGCAGAAAAACCGACTGACAGAGCTGGGACTTTCGGCAGAGGAACTTCCCGGAGACTTTGAGACGATCGCTGAACGGGAAAAATACTTCAAGCAAAGGGAAAAAGCGCTTGTGGCAAAGAATCGGCAGATCCTGAACCGTCTTCTGACAGAGACCCATCAGCCTGCGTTATGCCAGCTGCAATTCCAACTGGCGCAGACGCTCTGCGCAAACGGTTTTACGCAGGTGACGACGCCCACCATCATATCCCGGAAATTTCTCGACCGCATGACCATTGACGGAACGCATCCTCTGAATGAACAGGTGTTCTGGCTGGATTCCAAAAGCTGTCTGCGTCCCATGCTGGCGCCTAATTTGTACAGCGTATCCAAAGATCTGATGAATGTGGCAAAGCTGCCGCTGCGTATCTTTGAGATCGGTAGTTGCTTCCGAAAAGAATCGGAGGGAAAGTCTCATCTGAAAGAGTTCACCATGTTGAATTTGGTGGAGTGGGGCACACCCATGGAGGAGCGCCGCAAGCGTCTGGAAGAACTGGGACGCCTGGTGCTGGATGCCGCTGGAATCATGGACTATGCAACAGAGGCGGAAAATTCCGTGGTTTATGGTGACGGGCTGGATTTTGTGGGCGCAGACGGATTGGAACTGGCATCCACTTCCATGGGACCCCATCCGCTGGATGCCGCCTGGAAAATCAACTGTACCTGGGTGGGAATCGGTTTCGGACTGGAGCGGCTTTTGATGTACCGGGAACACCAGCAGGGCATCCATCGTCACTCTAGAAGCATTTCCTTCCTGGACGGCGCACGGCTGAATATTAAGTGATACTCCAGGACAACCATATTGTCACCTATAATTTTTTTAAAATTGGTACTTGCAAAAAAATAGAATATGTGGTATAGTAGAAAAAAGCAATACTGCACAATGCGGTATTGCCAAAGGAGAAATCTGTCATGATAGAAATGACAGTGTTTCCTTGAATAGGTGACAGGATAGTCCGCAGCAGATAACAGGGAAGCCGGGTGAGAATCCCGCACAGTTCCGCTACCGTATACCGGGGAGTTGAAATACAGATGCCACTGATATCATGTCGGGAAGGCGTATTTCCGTGATGATCCGAAAGTCGGGAGACCGGTCTGCATTGCGATTCTACGAGAATAGAGTGTACTATTTTGGCGTAAAGGTGCGCTTTGCAGGATTCTGCAAAGGCTTTCTTTTGGTACGCAAAAATCAGTTATCCCATGTTCTCGCAGACGAGTGTTCTCGCAGACGAGACATGGGATTTTTTGTATCAGGCAGAGGTGAATGTTTATGCAGCTGATGCTGATCCGGCATAGCTTAACTGCCGGGAATTTGGAGCACCGCTATGTGGGACGGCGTACAGACGAATGCCTTTGTCCGGCTGGGATACAGCTGGCACAGGAACAGGCAGCGTTGCTTTCAGACACGGTTCCGGACGTGGTTTTTGCAAGCCCCATGCGGCGGTGCCGGGAAACGGCTGAGATCCTATTCCCCAGTCAGCCGCAGATCATTCACCCAGACCTGGCGGAATGCGATTTCGGACAGTTTGAGGGGAAAAATTATCAGGAATTGACCGGCGCTCCGGCATACCAGGCTTGGATCGACAGCGGCGGTACGCTGCCTTTTCCGGGAGGAGAATCCCGGGAGGCGTTTATCGAACGGTGCTGCCGGGCGCTGGAGGAACTGGTGCTTAGTCATTCCTTTGAGACAGCAGCGGTGGTTGTCCACGGCGGCACTTGCATGGCGGTGCTGTCGGAACTGGAGGCATCTCATACGCCTTATTTTGACTGGAAGATTCCGCACTGTGTACCGTTTTGCTGTCAGGTGACAAGGACGGTGCCTTTGCGTTTGAAATATGAGAAAAGGAAGTGATCATATGCCGCTTATCATGGCTGGACTGGATTATCGGACGACTCCTATTGCACTGCGGGAACGGTTTTCCTTTTCTGAGAAGAATGCGAAAGCGTTCATGACCAGGGTGCAGGAGATGGATGGTGTGCAGGGCTGTGTGCTTATGGCGACTTGCAACCGGACGGAACTGTACCTTTCCATCGAACCGGACTGTACGGTCTGTCCGGAACAACTGCTTTTGGATGCAGCCGGAGTGGATAAAACGGAAATGCGAGAACGTTTTTTCCGGAAAAGGGAATCTGAAGCAGTGCTGTATCTCATGGAAGTAGCCTGTGGACTGCACTCCCAGATTCTGCATGAGGAGCAGATCGTTACCCAGGTAGGACAGGCAATTGCATTGGCACGGAACTGTCATGCAGCAGATGCGGCACTGGATACCTTGTTCCGTACTGCCGTTTCTGCCGGGAAATATGCCCAGACTAATGTCAGTATAACAGCTGTGCCCCTTTCTATTTCCTATAGCGCAGTACAGATGCTGGAACAGAACTGCGGTGATCTCACCGGTAAAGTATGCGTCGTAGTGGGCAACGGCAAAATGGGACGGCTTGCGGCGGAACTGCTTGTGGAGCGTGGATGTCAGGTATATGTGACCCTGCGCACCTATCACCATGGGGAATCCATTGTGCCCTTTGGCACAACGCCAATTCCCTATGAGGAACGTTTTTCGAAAATTGATGGTGCAGACATCGTGCTCAGTGCAACCCGCAGCCCACATTACACAGTTACCGCAGAACAGCTGGAGGCATTGGAGAAAAAGCCGGCGTGGATCATGGATTTGGCACTGCCCAGAGATGTGGAAGAGTCATGCCGCCAGGTGCCGGGTGTGGAGTGCCGGAATCTGGATGACTTCGAAAACGGCACGGAGCCGGATAGGGCATCTATGGAGGCGCTGCATCAGACGGCAATGCGGTATGCAGAGGAATTCCGCATGTGGCGCAATTATCGGGATTCTGTGCCCTATATCCGTCAGCTGAAAACCTTATCTGCTGATCGGCTTATGCATAGTACGGCTCTGGATGCCTATCGGGAAAATGCCGAACTGGAAGAGATCGTCCGCCTGGTGACGGAGAAAACCATTGACATGATCCTGGGCGGTATCAAGCCGGAAGTGACACCGGATCTGATGCGCAATTGCTGCGAAAAAGTACACGATCGGGCTCGGTCGTTAAAGAGATAGAGGGACTGAAATATGGGCAAGAATATCATACGCATCGGCAGCCGTGCCAGTCGGCTGGCGGTCATACAGAGTGAACTCATTATGGCGCAGATTCGGCAGATCGCACCGGATGTGACACTGGAACTTGTGACCATGACTACCACCGGCGATCAGGTGCTGGACAAGACGCTGGACAAGATCGGCGGAAAGGGATTGTTTCTGAAAGAACTGGACGCTGCCTTAGGGGAACATCGAGTGGATCTTTGTGTGCACAGTCTGAAGGACGTGCCGGTTGAAGAAAATTCTGCAATGCCTGTGGGTGCCTATTCTGCGAGAGAAACGCCGGGGGATGTGCTGGTTCTGCCTCAGGGTGTTTCAGAACTGGATCCGGCTCTGCCCGTGGGATGCGCCAGCGCCAGACGGACGCTGCAATTTCACAAACTACATCCTGAACTGGAGATCAAGCCGGTGCGCGGCAATGTGCTGACCCGACTGGACAAACTGGATCGAGGAGAATACAGTGCGCTGATTCTGGCAGAAGCCGGACTGACACGGCTTGGGCTGGCACATCGGATCTCCTATCGCTTCACGCCGGAGGAAATGATCCCGGCGGCTGGACAGGGAATCATGGCTGTTCAGGGACGAGCCGGGGAGTATGCAGAGATTCTCGAACAGCTGAACGATCCGGAGGCGGCTTTGTGTGCAAGGACGGAACGGCTTTTATCCCGGGAACTTGGCGGCGATTGTTCCTCGCCCATAGGCTGCTTTGCTGTAACAGAAGGGGACAGTATGCTGCTGCGTGGTTTTTACGGCGTAGGTGCGACTCCGAAAAGCGGCAGTATCCGCGGTAAAAAAACAGACGCTGTGCAGCTGGCAAAAGAACTTGCAGCGCAGCTGAAAGCATAATATGACTGAAAGGAAGAATTGACATGAATCTGACAAATCGCCCACGCCGTCTGAGAAACGGCGCATTGCTCCGCAATATGGTACGGGAGACACGGATCTCTGCGGATACACTGATTTATCCCATGTTTGTTCAAGAGGGTACGGACATCAAGGAGGAGATCACATCCATGCCCGGGCAGTATCGCTGGAGTCTCGACCGTGTGGATGAACTGCTTCAGAATGTGGTAGATTCCGGCGTGAAAAGTGTGCTGCTCTTCGGAATTCCTGCGCATAAGGATGAGATCGGCAGCAGTGCCTGGGATGCAAATGGGATTGTTCAGCAGGCAGTGCGTCATATCAAGGCGAATTTCCCGCAGCTATATGTCATCACGGATGTTTGCATGTGTGAATATACATCTCACGGACACTGCGGCATTCTCTGCGGTCACGATGTGGACAATGACAAGACGCTGGAGGTTCTGGCGAAGACTGCTCTGTCCCACGTACAGGCTGGGGCAGATATGGTTGCGCCGTCAGATATGATGGACGGCAGAGTGAAACGGATCCGGGAAGTACTGGATGAAAACGGCTTTTTGAATACGCCCGTTATGTCCTATTCCGTGAAATATGCCTCGGCATTTTATGGACCGTTCCGGGATGCCGCCGGTTCTGCGCCGGCATTCGGTGACCGGAAAAGCTACCAGATGGATCCTCACAATGCCAGAGAAGCACTTCTGGAGGCAGAGCTGGATGTGCAGGAGGGTGCGGATATTCTCATGGTAAAGCCGGGAATGGCATATCTGGACGTGCTGAAAGCCCTGAAAGAACGGTTTCACCAGCCGGTGGCACTTTACAGCGTCAGCGGTGAATATGCCATGATAAAGGCGGCGGCAATGGCTGGCTATGTGGATGAGGCTGCGCTGATCTGTGAGTCTGCTGTCTGCATGTATCGTGCCGGAGCAGATCTGCTTATCACCTATTTTGCCATGGAACTGGCACAGTATATTCGGGAAGGGAGAATCGGATAATGAAGATCAGACAGTCGGAACAGTTATTTTCCCGGGCAAAGGAATTGATGCCGGGCGGTGTCAATTCGCCGGTGCGTGCCTTTCAGTCTGTGGGCGGTACACCTCGTTTTATCCATCGTGCGAAAGATCAGTATCTGTACGATGAGGATGGAAACGCCTATATTGATTATATCGGCTCCTGGGGTCCCATGATCCTGGGACACAATCCGGATTTCGTACTGGATGCTGTGCGAGATCAGCTGCAATATGGTCTCAGCTATGGCGCAGCGACAGCGCTGGAAGTGGAAATGGCAGAGCTGATTACGGAAATGGTGCCATGTGTGGAGATGATTCGTATGGTGAATTCCGGCACAGAAGCAGTGATGAGCGCTGTCCGTGCTGCAAGAGGTTTCACCGGACGGGATAAAATCGTGAAATTTGAGGGCTGTTACCACGGACATGCGGACGCTATGCTGGTAAAGGCAGGCTCCGGCGTCATGACTGCCGGGATTCCCGATTCCAGCGGCGTGCCCCGGGGCTGTACGGCGGATACCCTTTCTGCGGTATACAACGATCTGGACAGCGTGCAGCAGCTGTTTGAACAGTATCCGGAGGAGATCGCCTGCGTTATCGTAGAACCAGTCGCGGCAAATATGGGCGTGGTCGTACCAAAGGAAGGCTTCTTGCAGGGACTGCGCCAGATGTGCGACAAGTATGGTGCACTGCTGATTTTTGATGAGGTCATTACTGGGTTCCGGCTTCAGGCAGACGGAGCTGTGGGGTACTTCGGAATTACACCGGATCTGGTGACCTATGGAAAGATCATTGGCGGCGGTATGCCCGTAGGTGCTTACGGCGGCAGACGGGATATCATGCAGCTGGTGGCACCCCTGGGGTCGGTATATCAGGCAGGCACTCTCAGCGGCAACCCAGTGGCAATGCGTGCTGGTATCACGCAGCTGCGATATTTAAAGGAACATCCGGAGGTCTATCAGCAGGTGGACAGCCTGTCCAATCGTCTGCGCAGCGGTCTGACAGAAATCATCCAGCGGCATCACGCAGCATGTACAGTCAATGGCGTGGGTTCTCTGTCCTGTCTGTATTTCACCGCAGAACCGGTGACGGATTATGCCAGCGCAAAACAGGCGGATATTGCAGCATTCCGGCAGTATTTCCACTTTATGCTGGATCATGGCAGCTATTTTGGTCCCAGCCAGTTCGAGGCAATTTTTGTTTCCAATGCGCATACCATGCGTGATATTGAGAAAACCCTGTCGGATGCAGAGGATTATTTTTCCGGCAAATAAGAAAGAGGAGTGATCTCACATGAAAAAAATCTATAGTCTGATCGGCGGTGCAGCAGGATGCCGCACCAAAACCAAAGGATTGTTGGGATGTCAGATCCTGGTATCTGTTCTTGCAGTTTGTCTGCTGCTGTCCGATATGGCATCCAGCGGCAGCTTCGGCGCATCTGCCATGCACATTATGGAAGGATATCTTCCGGCAGGCTGGTGTATTGCCTGGGGTGCGCTGTGTCTGCCGTTCCTGGCGGCAGGTGCAATCAGCCTGAAAAAGAAAATCGCCTATGACGGCAAGGTAAAGCTTCTGATCGCCTTGTCTGCGGCATTCGTATTTATCATTTCTTCTCTGAAAATCCCCTCGGTTGCCGGAAGCTGTTCCCATCCCACAGGTACAGGATTGGGTGCAATTCTGTTCGGCCCGTCTATTATGTCCATTCTGGGTATTGTTGTGCTGTTGTTCCAGGCAATTCTGCTTGCACACGGCGGTCTGACGACACTGGGTGCCAATACATTTTCCATGGCGATTTTCGGTCCCTTTGTCTCCTATGGTATTTTCCGCCTGATGAAAAAATGCAAAGCACCGGCGAGCCTGGCAGTATTCCTGTCGGCAACACTGGGGGATATGGCAACTTATATTCTGACTTCTGTTCAGCTGGCGGCGGCATATCCGGGGGACAATTTCTGGGTATCTGTGGGGAAATTCCTCATGGTATTTGCACCCACCCAGCTGCCCATCGCCATTGCGGAGGGTGTCCTGACTGTCATTGTCTATGGCGTCATCCAGAAGAACTGCACGAAGGAACTGAAAGCCCTGTCTGTTGTAACAGAGGCAAAGCCGATGCGCGGTGCACTCTGGGTGAGAAATCTGGTGCTGACTTTCGGTATCATTTTGCTGGTGACCATTCCTCTGGCACTGCTGGGCGGCAGCGCAGAATTCGGCGGCACAGACGATGCAGCATCCGGTGTTGTTGAGGAAATTACCGGCGGCTACTCCACCTGGATGGATTCTATCTGGGAACCGCCTTCGGGTGAGATCGAATCCCTGCTGTTCTGCGTACAGGCGGCGATCGGTGCCGGGGTATGCGGTTTTGTGCTGGGACGTATCAGCAAAAAGCCCAAAAAAGAGGAAGAAGATACCATTGCCATTACGCCCCAGGAGAGCAGCGTATAAAGGGATGATCTCATGAAGCATGTACATCACCATTCCCATTCCCACGGGGAACGGATTCTCATTGACCAGATTGCCTATGCCTCATCACTTCGCAAGGTGTCGCCCTTTTTGAAGATTTTTGTATCACTTTACAGCTTGGTGCTGTGTCTTGTCTCCAAGACATATCTTGTGAGCATATTGATCCTGATCTGTATGCTGCTTGCCATGACTGCCGTGGGAAAAACACGGTGGCACCATGTGATGCAGCTGATGAAGATTCCTCTTACCTTTATTGTACTGGGTAGTGTTATGGTACTGATTCAGATCACCAGGACGCCGCAGGATATGCTATATGCGCTGACTCTGGGACACTGGCACATTGGTATTACGTCTGCCAGCCTGGATCAGTTCGGACACTTGTTTGTCCAATGTCTGGCGGCAGTCAGCTGTATGTATTTTCTGTCTGTCACAACACCCATGACAGAGCTGTTTACTGCTCTGCGGCGAATGCATGTGCCGGCATTTCTGGTGGAGATCATGGAACTGGTGTATCGGTACATCTTCGTGCTCATGGAAATATCCTCCCAGATACGCAATGCTCAGGAGTGCCGGCTGGGATACAGTACACTAAAAACCGGATTCTATTCCACCGGGCAGCTGATTTCGAACTTGTTTATCCGTGCATACCGGCAGGCAGAGCGTACCTATATGGCGATGGAATCTCGCGGTTATACAGGTGACCTGACCACATTGGGACTGGCATATGAAACGAAACCGCAGCTGCTGATCGGTTCTGTTGTGTACGGTGTTATAATGACGGTGGTCGTCATTGCTTTAAAAATCTATAATATGTGAATTTTATTGTCAGTTGGAGTGCAGTCCCTCCACTATCAAAATCGAATTGTCACAAAAAGGAGGTTTTCTATGGGTGCAATTTTAGAAGCAAAGCACTTGACCTATGGTTATGAAGAGGGCACACATGCCATTGAAGATCTTTCTCTGACAATTGAGGAGGGAAAGACTACGGCATTGCTCGGCGCCAATGGTGCCGGAAAATCCACGCTCTTTCTCCATTTTAATGGCATTTTACAGCCAGAACACGGGGAAGTGCTGTTTCACGGAGAACCCATCTCCTATAAAAAAGAAGGATTACGGAAGCTGCGGTCAAAGGTGGGAATTGTCTTTCAGAACCCCGATGACCAGCTGTTCTCCGCTTCGGTCTATCAGGACATTTCCTTTGGTGCTGTCAATATGGGACTGCCGAAGGAAGAGGTACATCGCCGGGTAGAGGCAGTAATGGAACAGATTGGTATTACAGATTTGCGTGACCGTTCCACCCATTCCCTCAGCTTCGGGCAGAAAAAACGTGTTTCCTTTGCCGGTATTATGGTAATGCAGCCGGAAGTGATTATTCTGGACGAGCCGACAGCTGGTCTTGACCCGGTGGGCGTCAGCGAACTGATGCATCTGCTCAAACGGGTCTGTAAGGAACAGCATACTACCATTTTGCTTTCCACGCATGATATTGACGTTATTCCTGTCTATGCGGATATGATTTATCTCATCGACAAGGGAAAGATTCTGACCCATGGCACACCAAAGGAGATTTTTTTGCAGCCGGAGCTTCTGCGCAGTCATCATCTCCGTCTGCCGAGACTCTCACACTTGCTGGAGGTATTGCAAAAGGAAGACGGTCTTGATGTGGATTTTTCCGAGGCAACCATTTCCGGCGCAAGAAAGCAGATTTTGCAATGTCTGGACGCACTGAAAGGGGAGGATGCAATATGAAACAGGGAAAAGTCTATTTGCTTGGGGCAGGGCCGGGTGACCCGGAACTGCTGACACGAAAGGGCGAGCGCTGTCTCCGGGAGGCAGATGTTATTGTCTATGATGCGCTGGCGTGCCCGTCTGTTCTTAATCTGGCGAAGCCTGGATGTGAGCTGATTTTTGCGGGAAAAGTTGCCGGGCATCATTATAAAAAGCAGTATGAAACCAATCTTCTTCTGGCAGAACTGGCGAAAAAGGGGAAAACGGTCGTGCGGCTCAAGGGCGGCGATCCCTTTATTTTCGGACGCGGCGGCGAAGAGGCACAGGTACTTCTGGCACATGGTGTGGATTTTGAAATCGTACCGGGGATTTCATCCTGTTACAGTGCACCGGCATATGCCGGGATTCCTGTGACCCACCGGGATTATGCTTCCTCTTTTCATGTCATTACCGGGCACAAAAAAATAGGAAACCAGCCGGAATTGGACTATGCGACTCTGACAAAGCTGGACGGCACGCTGGTATTTCTCATGAGCCTGACCAATCTGCCCCATATTGCCGCTGCACTAATAGAAAATGGAAAATCCCCGGATACTCCGGCGGCAGTTATTCAGCAGGGGACAACTGCCCATCAGAAAACCGCTGTGGGTACGCTTTCCACCATTGCAGAGGAGGTACAACGGCAGCAGATCCACACGCCGGCAATGACTGTCATTGGGAATGTAGTTTCCCTGCGGCAGGAACTGAACTGGTTCGAGCGTGGTTCCTTGTTCGGGAAAAAGGTGATCGCTACGGGCACACCCCAACATGCACGGCTTCTGGCAGAGCATCTGCGGCAATACGGCGCTGAAACGGAAGAGATCAGTCTGATTGATACCACCAAACCAGTTCCCGGACTGCTGCGTAATGTGGATTGGAACGCATACAGCTGGATTGTCCTGACCAGCGGAAATGGTGTGCAGCTGTTCTTTGATGCATTGGTGCAAGATGAGGTGGATCTGCGTCAGCTGTCGCACCTGAAGTTTGCCGCCATCGGAACGGGAACTGCCAAGGCACTAGCAGAAAAGGGCATCTATGTGGATTGTGTGCCCCAGCAGTTCGAAAGCCGCTATCTGGCGGAAGCACTCATTCCACAGTTATCCGACTATGACCGGGTTCTGCTCATGCGTGCGGAGAATGGTTCTACGGTGCTACCGGATCTGCTCCAGAATGCCGGAAAATCCTTTGATGCAGTGTCACTGTATCGGACGGAAACAAATCTGCAAAAGGAGACCCTGCTGCGTATGGCGTTACAGGATGCAGATTATCTGGTATTTGCCAGTTCCTCGGCTGTGCGTGCTTATGGGCAGATGCGTGACCCGGAAGCGGCATGTCCGGCAAAGGTGATCTCCATCGGTGCAGTGACCACCAGAACAGCAGAAGCACTGGGAATTCCTGTAGCATATACCGCAGAAAATGCCACCATAGAAGGAATCACGGACTGTATTTTGCAGGATGCACTGAGTGAGAAAGAGGTATGAAATGTATCCGGTTTTTTTGGAAGTAAAAGGCAGAAAATGTACGGTGATTGGTGCTGGAACGGTGGCGCAGCGCCGGATCCTGACGTTGTTGGAACAAAGCGCTGCGGTAACAGTAATTGCACCGGAACCCATTCCGGCACAGTTGACAAAGCATAAACTGACATATGTACAAAGCCGGTATACGCCGGAACTGCTGGCCGAGAGTATGCTGGTATTCGCCGCCACAAATGATTCGGCACTGAATGCCGCCATCGTGCGGGATGCCCAGGAGATGAAAATTCTTTCCTCCTCTGTGACAGACTGCGCTGAAGTAACACCGGATTTCAGCGTGCCTGCCCAGCGGCATCGGGGCAAAATCACTGCGGCGGTTTCCACGGAAGGCTCTTCTCCTGGTCTGGCGGCGGCGATCTGCCGGGAGCTTGAACCGAAGCTGGAGGAATATGCCGGACTTTGCAGCATATTAGAGGAACTCCGGGAAGAATGGAAAACGACTGTGCCCGATGCATATCGGCGCCGTCAGATGCTGAACAGGCTCACGTCGCCGGGAGTGCTCCAGCTGTATCGGGATGAAGGCAGACAGGCATTTCTGGAATATGCGGCAAAGCTGAGTGATGGGACACTGCCACTGAAAAAGACGGCGATTCTGGCGGTCAGCTTTGGCACCAGCTATGAAAATACCCGGGAAAAAACCATTGGTGCCGTAGAGCGTGCCATCCAGGCAGCGTTCCCGGAGGCAGATGTATTCCGTGCGTTTACCAGCGGCATGATCATTCGCAAAATGCGCCGCAGCGGCATCGAGATTGACACAGTTCCCGAAGCCCTGGAACGTCTGAAAAAGGCAGGATATACCCATGTGTACTGTCAGCCGACCCATGTGATTCCCGGTGAGGAATATGACGATCTTTGCCGTGATGCGGCGCAGTTTGCCCATAGCATTTCTGTTTTGCAGATCGGCAGACCGCTTCTGACGGATACCCCGGATTATCCGGCACTGATACATGCGCTGAAAGAATCCATTTCCATGTCGGATTCCAAGGCGTATGTGCTCATGGGACACGGTACTACTCATATAGCAAATCAGGCGTATCCGGCGTTTGATTATTGGCTGAAACGTTCCGGCTATTCCAATGTATTTGTGGGAACAGTGGAGGGCTATCCCACACTGGACACAGTATTGGAACAGCTGGAGGAAACGGCATATCATGAAGTGGTTTTATTGCCCATGATGCTGGTGGCCGGGGATCATGCCCAGAATGATATGGCTGGAGAGGGTGAGGATTCCTGGAAGTCCATTCTGACCAGACATGGTTATCATGTTACGGCACTGCTCCGGGGATTGGGTGAATATCCAGCTGTTCAGGCACTGTATGCCGCCCATGTGGGGGAAATGCTGTGCACAGAGGAATTTGATACAGAAACGAACTAAAATAAAAGAAGCAAGCGCCTGGTAATTTGTCCGAACGCTTGCTTTTTTTAGCGATTTACTTATAGTGCAGCATCTCCGGTTTCATCGGTGCGAATGCGGATACATTCATCCACTGTGGAGATAAATATTTTGCCATCGCCCACATTTCCGGTATAGACAATCTCCTTGATGAGGTGTAGGATATGCTCCACCTCGTCATCTTTGACAACGGTCATCAGGTATACTTTCGGCAGGGTGTTCATCATTACCTCATTGCCCCGATGATAGGCGATCCAGCCATGTTGGTTGCCGCAGCCGCTAACCTGAAAGATCGTCACGCCCTGTATTCCGGCTTCCAGAAGCTTTTCTTTCAAAGGCTCCAGTTTTTCCGGGCGAAAAATTACTTCAATTTTTTTCATTTCATGTCACCTCGTTAGTCCAGACCGTTAAAGGCAGGATAGGCACGCTCGCCGTGTTCGATGAGATCCAGCCCCTGTGCTTCTTCCATATCGGATACCCGGATGCCGCCGCATTTTTTCAGAACAAGCAGGATCAGGGATGTCATGACAACTGCCACTGCAATGGAGATGGCAACAGCGCCGAGCTGTGCCAGAAACAGCTGATAGTCTCCGTAGAGCAAGCCCTCGTGAGGCACTGCATCGTTCATTTCCTTTGTGGCGAAAATACCGGTGACAATGCCGCCCCAGATACCGCCCACACCATGACAACCGAATGCGTCCAATGCATCGTCATAGCCGAACTTCTTCTTGATTTTCGAAATTGCCAGATAGCAGATGGGAGCGGTAGTTGCACCGATGATCAGTGCGGACCAGAGCGGTACATAGCCTGCGCCGGGTGTAATACCTACCAGACCGACAATACCGCCGGTTACTGCACCCATGACCGTGCATTTTTTCTGCACCAGAGTTTCGATGCCCATCCAGACAAGCATACTTGTAGCAGAGGAAAGGGCAGTGTTACAGAATGCCAGCAGTGCAGTTTTGTCGGCAGCACCGGCACAGCCGCAGTTGAATCCGAACCATCCAGCCCACAGAATTGCTGCGCCCAACAGGAACAGGGGGATATTGTGGGGGTGGTAGGACATGGCACCATAGCCCTTTCGCTTGCCCAGAAACAGACATGCCACCAGACCGGAAACGCCGGTGCTGATATGGATAACATTTCCGCCTGCAAAATCAATGGAGCCGATCATTTCCAGCAGTCCGCCGCCCCACGCCATGTGCGCCAGGGGATAATAAACCAGAAATGACCAGATCACAACAAAAATCATCATTTTGGAAAATTTCATGCGTTCTGCCAATGCGCCAAGAATGATAGCAGGCGAGATCACCGCAAACATCATATTGAACATGGCAAGCAGAATTTCCGGCGTTTCTCCGTTTTCACCGGATGCAAAAGAGACGTCACGGAGGAACACATGCTTCAGGTCACCGATGATACCAAAGTGATCTTCCCCGAAGCTGAGAGAATAGCCCACCAAAATCCAGAGTACCATGCCGATACCGAACATGGCAAAGCAAAACATCATGGTATTCAGCGCATTTTTTCTGCGCACCATACCGCCGTAAAAAAACGCCAGTCCCGGCGTCATGAGAAACACCAGAATCGTGCATAAAAACATAAAAGCAACATTACCAGTCATTCAGATTACTCCTGTCTCATTATCTTGTTTTCGGATTTGTGATTGTACCTGTTTTATCTGCATGTCGGTCTGTTTTGTCACTATTTCAAGCCAGCTTGTGTATTGCAATATCACGCTAACCTTATTATACAGAAAAAACGGTTGGTTCAAAAGATACAATTCCAAAATAAAAATACAAGACAATTTTCTGCACTGTTCCGGTGGCATTCTCAGAAGTGCGGACGGTCCTGCGGAATCTGTACAATTGGTTCTTGACTTTTTTGCCCGGACAGGGTATAATATTACCATAGTTGACAACCACCGCTGGAGTCCAGGTGCTGCGGCGGTTCTTTTTATGGTACTTTGATAGAAATGAGTATAGAGAGGAAGAACGCTTTTATGATGGATCATATTCGCAATTTTTGTATTATTGCCCATATTGACCATGGAAAATCCACCCTTGCGGACCGGATTCTGGAGCAGACTTATACTGTTGCCAAACGGGATATGGAGGATCAGATCCTGGATAATATGGATATCGAACGGGAACGGGGCATTACCATCAAGGCACGTGCCGTTCGTCTGAACTATCGTGCCAAGGACGGCGAGACCTATGTCTTTAATCTGATCGATACGCCGGGGCATGTGGACTTCAACTATGAGGTTTCCCGAAGCCTTGCTGCATGTGAAGGCGCCATTCTGGTGGTTGACGCTTCTCAGGGCATCGAGGCACAGACTCTGGCGAATACTTACCTTGCCATCGAGCACGATCTGGAAGTTGTTCCGGTGATCAATAAAATTGACCTGCCGGCTGCAGATCCTGAGCGTGTCTGTGAGGAAATCGAAACTGTCATTGGCATTCCTGCAATGGATGCCCCCCGAATCTCTGCAAAGGCAGGCATCAACATTGAAGCGGTTATGGAACAGATCGTGACGGAAATTCCTGCACCAAAGGGCGATCCTGATGCGCCTTTGCAGGCACTGATCTTCGACAGCTATTACGATGCCTATAAGGGTGTTGTCATTTATGTGCGTGTAAAAGAGGGAACTGTCAAGGTTGGTGATACCATCCGGCTCATGGCAACAGGCGCCGAGTTTACGGTAGTAGAAGCCGGCTATATGACCACCAATACGCTGGTCAATGACGGTCAGCTCCGTGCCGGTGAGGTTGGCTATCTGTCCGCATCCATCAAAAGCATCGGTGACACCCAGGTGGGTGATACGGTAACCCATGCTGACCGACCCTGTGCAGAACCTCTGCCCGGATACCGGAAAGTCAATCCCATGGTGTTCTCCGGTATTTATCCGGCAGACGGTGCACGCTATGGGGATCTCAGGGAGGCATTGGAGAAATTACAGCTGAACGATGCGTCCCTGTCCTTTGAACCGGAGACATCCATTGCCCTGGGTTTCGGATTCCGGTGCGGATTCCTGGGACTATTGCACATGGAAATCATCCAGGAGCGTCTGGAACGGGAATACAATCTGGATCTTATTACCACAGCGCCGTCGGTTATTTATCGTGTCACCCTGACAAACGGCGAGGTTCAGTATATTGACAACCCGACCAATTATCCGGATCCGGCTGTGATCCAGATGGCGGAAGAGCCTATGGTAAAGGCGGAGATCCTGACACCCTCGGATTTCGTGGGCAATGTCATGGAACTGTGTCAGAACCGGCGTGGCGTATTTGAGAATATGCAATACCTGGATGATACACGTGTATCTCTGCACTACACATTACCCCTGAATGAAATTGTCTATGATTTCTTTGATGTGCTGAAATCCCGGACGAGAGGATATGCGTCCTTTGACTATGAGCTGAGTGACTATATGGCGTCGAAGCTGGTGAAACTGGATGTATTGCTGAACGGTGAAATCGTGGATGCCCTGTCCTTTATCATTCATGCGGACAAGGCATATGAGCGTGGCAGAAAAATCGTGGAAAAGCTGAAAGAGAATATTCCACGCCAGCTCTTTGAAGTCCCGGTACAGGCTGCCATCGGCGGCAAGATCATTGCCAGAGAGACCATCAAGGCAATGCGCAAGGATGTTCTTGCGAAGTGCTACGGCGGCGATATTACCCGAAAGAAAAAGCTGTTGGAGAAGCAGAAAGAAGGCAAAAAGCGGATGCGTCAGCTTGGTTCCGTAGAAGTGCCTCAGGAGGCATTTATGAGCGTGCTGAAGCTGGACAGCGATTCGTAATTTTTTAGGGCAACACCGCACAAAGAGCGCCTAGCGGCTTTGCACGTCATATTTCACAAAAATGCTCGTAGAGTACATCTGACGCACAATCTTTATGCGGTATTGCCTTAGAAACAGAAAAACCCGGTGGAGATACAAAAGAGTATCTTCATCGGGTTTTTGATTTCTGAGAAATTATGCTTCGTCTGTTTTTTTGTTCAGAACATCATAGGGAACGGGCTTGGAGAAGTAATAGCCCTGGGTATACTCAATGTTGACCGATTCTACCGTTTCTTGTTCGTCGCTATTTTCCACGTGCTCTGCGATCAGCTCAGCATCAATGCCCCGGGCAATGTCTGTAATTGCCTGGAGACAGATCTTTTTTACGGGATCCTTGTCGCAGTTGATGATCAGGTCGCCGTCAATCTTGATGAAATCCGGATTGACACGGATGATGGCGGTAAAATTGGAAAAACCTGCGCCGAAATCGTCAATGGCGATCTTTACGCCAAACTTCCGGATGTCATTGAGAAATTCCACCATCTCCTGGAAGTCTCGTACCTTTTCGGATTCAAGTATTTCAAAGGTGATACGTTCACATGCTTCCGGCGGCAGTTCGCTGAGCAGATCATACAAGAACGAACGGTTGGACTTGGAACCGATGTCATATGCCGAGAGATTCAGAAAGACGCATTCCTTCCGGTCACGGAACAGCTCCAGCACTTTGCGGATCATAAGCTGAGAAAGCTGGAGATAAAGGTGATAATCCTTTGCGATTTCCAGGAACTGACCAGGCGCATAGATATTTCTGTCTTTGTCTGAAAGACGCATTAAAGCTTCGTACTTTGTAATTTCCTTGGTACGGTTGTCGCGGATGGGCTGGAAATAGGGGACGATGCGGTCATAGAGAATGGCATCGCTGATGACGTTTGTCATGAACAGCTTTTCGTCCATCTGCTTGATCATTTCCGCATTGTCTTTGTTGTAGATGAAGAAGCGTGCGTTATGATCTGTCTGAGAAGACATGCAAAGCTGCACTTTTTCCAGAAGATTGGTCTCACCGATAACAACGTGGAAATTGTTTACAGCTGTAATGTCATATTCACTGCAAAAACAATAGCCGCATTCCCGGAATACTTCCTCCGCCTTCTGCAAAAATAGTTCATCCGGATAGTCTTTTCCGGCTGTGAAGAAGAAAGACCAGGTGTCGTTGCAGTACAGATGCAGTGCATCGTCATGGAGTGTATTTTTCACTTGCTGGATATTTTCCTGCATCAGACGGTTCCAGACCTTTGTGCCGCGGCGACCGGAGATGAGGATTCCTTTTTCAATCGAGATCATGCAGATCTTATCGTATTGATTTTTCATATCATCATATTTGTATTTCACCAGATTTTCCAGCCTCGTTTCCTTATCAACAAACATACTGTGGCGCAAATTATCTTCCTTGCGCTGAATCATTGCAGAGACTGCCAGATCTTTTTCATACAGCTGTTCATTCTGAATTCTAAGAATATATTGATGGATATCCTGCCAGTCCTCGTCCAGACATTGGAGATTTTCCAGAAGCGTGCGGTCGATTGGCAAATAGTCTGAATCGGATTCAGAAAGTCCGAAGAGACTGTGGGAACCGATGTAAAGGGCATTGCGCTGTTCAGCCATGTTAATCTCGCCGTACATAAATGTACCGCAAATCCGGCCGCTCCGGAACATGCGAAGTTCCCATTCAGTACAGTTGCTAAGGTAATTCCGGCGGAAAATGCATGGATATGTGAAAATGGTCTGGCAGGGGGTCGTTTCCAGCGTACGGCAGATTTGTTTCAGTTCTGCCGCTGCGGTCAAAGGACTGAGATAGCCCAGACGAAACTTCATGCCAGGCTCAATCTCAGTGGAGTAAGCCTCCATTTGATCACGCGGCTCACAATAGCGAACCAACCGGCTTGCATGGCTTTCGTCAGTACGTATCAATGGAAAACGAAGAAGCAGATCAGAACAAAGTGCAGGTGTATCAGAATCACCGATGCTGCTGACACCGAGTTTATCGCAAAACCAAGCGACTGCCGGCGTGTTTTCCACCTCTAAAATATCACTGCCTTTGGCAGAAGTGATTGTATATGCGTCGCTGAAGGCCTCATGACCGTTTATGACACCGTGATAACAGCGCAAGACATCACTGTGCATTGCCGCAAGCATAAGCATGTTCTGATAAGCGCCGTTTTCATCGAAGGTATATGTTCCGTAGAGATTGGGGCTGACGAGTCCGCCTCCCATGGGAACATCCACGCCCTGGTTGTGCAGATGGTCGAGGTATTCCTGTGCCTGCAAATACTGATCTGAAAAAAAGCCCAAAATTGCTTTTGTGTTGTTGCGGATCACCTCACGGCATGTGCATTCTGCCAGCTTTCTGGGCGTAAGACTTTCATAGGAAAGCCGATGCACCGTAATATCTGTGTGGTCAAATCGCGTGAACAGAAGAAGACAGCTGTCTTCATACACAGTGCCGCGGGCAATAACAGCAGAAGCACTTGTACCGATGATTTTGGCATTGGGAAGCAGTTTTGAAACATGCTTCGCTATGGCAACAGAGCCAAGCTGTGTGTGGCAGCATGTATGGATACAGACAAGCCACTGGGAAGTCTGTGCATTATTTGTGATACAGTTTTTTTGAATAAAGGCTTCTAGACCTGCCTGATCGTCATATAGAAAAGAAATGGTAGAGAGTGTCCCATGTTTCAATGTCATCACCTCGTATAAACTAGGGAACCACTGATTCAATCACGCCTGCGACTTGGCACGCATCAGTGTTTCCCTAGGAATCTGTTTGCAAAAGAATTATGCTGTAGAAAATGCGCAAATATCGATGCAAATAGTTTTCCGTTATCGTCTGGCTTTTTTTCGCTGTACCTTGTTTTCATACATGCGGTC
The DNA here is from genome assembly GCF_937915125.1 of uncultured Ruminococcus sp. Classification (GTDB taxonomy): domain Bacteria; phylum Bacillota; class Clostridia; order Oscillospirales; family Ruminococcaceae; genus Ruminococcus_C. The sequence goes on from NZ_CALDMP010000094.1 coordinate 30,558, forward strand.
ATCTGCGATTTTAATCATCTGATCCAGGTCGATCTCCTTGCTGAGCGGCATAATGCAAAAACCGATGCTGGATTCCACCTGGTATGGCTTTCTGGAAACAGAATTGTACTGTTCCAGATAGGTATAAAACCGCTTTAAGAATCCATCGAAATAGGTCTGATCGGCATCTGAGATAATACCGGCAACAGTGAATTCATCACCGCCAAACCGGGAGCAGACTTCGCCCTGAATGGCACTTGTCATGAGTGCATGTCCCACTGTGGTGATCGCATTATCACCCTCGATATGGCCAAACGTATCGTTAATGTATTTCAATCCGTCCAGATCGGCAGAAATCAGGATAATGCTTAGATCCTTTCCTGTGCTGTCGTCCATCTGCTGTCGGATCTGTCGGTAGAATCCCCGACGATTCAGCAGTCCCGTCATATGATCATGCACATAGAGCCGTTCCAGCTCATTATTTGCACTTTTGAGCTGTAGATTGATGGATTTTGTATGCATTTGTGAATGATATATGCCAAGAGAAGAGTTAATGGCATTCATGAAACTATTTATTTTTTCGTATTCGTCGCTGTCAATATCTGGCTGAAAAGCACAATAGCCCAGGATTAGATCCATAAAGTGTATGGGACAAAATACAATGGGATTCTCCCGCTTCAGCATTTCCAGGAGCCGCGGCGCAAGCTCTGTACAGCGGATGATGCATGGTTCGCCGGGATTCCAGAAATTGCGGTGATAGAGGATATTGACGCTTTCTCCGAATGCATTGTCTCCCCGATGATTCTGCCCGAAATCCGGTGCGCGGAAAATATCATCATTGATGGCAAAGACGATTGTATGAAAAATAAAAATATTTGTGAGAATGGAAGGCAGTTCAGAAAGGGACGACATACTGGTAACCGAAGATTGCAATTGACAGGTCTGCTCCTGTCTTTCCTGGGAAAGGCGAAGGCGATCTAGTATATCCTGCATAGCATCGTTGACATTTCGTGCGTCTGTTTCTTCGCATCCGCAGGATTGAGAATGGATGATGTGGAAATCAACAACGTGATTTCCTTTTGGCGAACAGCCATTCCGGATGTCCTCAATGGTCTGCACCAGAACACGTCCCATTTCATCGTAATCTTGGGTACAGGTCGTCAGATGAGGAATATGATAGCCTGCCTGCATGATTCCATCAAAACCAGTGACAATACAGTCCTCCGGAATCCGAAATCCACGCTTTTGCAGGAAATTGCTGACCACAATCGCCATTGAGTCGTTGGCACAAATAATTGCATCTGGCACTTTCAGCTTCTGCAAATCGAACCAGTTTTCCATGGTTTCTCGCGTAGGTTTTTCCCAGAAATCGCCATAGCCAACTTGATTTTCCTCAAGGGAAAGATTGTTTTCTTTCAGCACCTGACGAAAAGCCTCCACACGTTCTTCTGAAAAACGATTATCTTTCAATCCCGCTACCATAAACACACGCTTGACATGATGGTCATTGATTACGTGGCGGCAAAGCAATTCAAATGTATTGGAATAGTCAAAGGAGAAATTGATGCAGCCTTCCAGATGGGAATCAATAGACATGACCGGAATACCGTGCTCCTTGCATCTACGTAAAATAGCGTCTGTGACAAATTCGTTTTTGAGCGTTTCTGCAAAAAAAACCATGGCGTCAAGTTTGTCATATGGGATCAGCTGGAAAACAGAAGCCTCTCCGATATCATTTGCATTATCTTTATAATACAAATCTGTACTGGTATTGAAAACCAACAGACGATATCCAGATTTGCGGGCATAATGATTTAGTGCCCGGATGCAGTTAATGCGATATTCTTCCTGGATCCTGGATATACATACGCCAATCAGCTTGTAATCTTCTATCATAATTTGTTTCCCACTTTCCATTTCAAGTTCAGACAATACTGCGCAATGATTGTACGTCATATGCACAGTCAGGTGCAGCGAATGGTACAACATTTGTATTGTGATAAATAACATATTCCGATTCTTCAAATTTAAAATTCTATTCGATTTGCACAATAATTCGCTTTCTAATATTATATCATATTTTACAGTGCTTGTGAAGTATCTGTTTTGCACAAATTTCGGGAGGTAAAAATGTGGATTCTGTTTGAAAAAACCTGCATTTCCGTGGAAAACTGCTGTTTTTTTAGCTGAGAATCAATTTCAAAGGCGGCATTTCTGGAAGTATTAGACGTGGCAATGGCTGTTTCAATTTTCGTAGAATCATTGAATCGTGAATTTACGAAAATGAAACATACGAAAGTACTATGTATATTTTTTGTGAAATTCTTGACAACTTGCTTGCACCATGTTATACTAAAATAAGTATAACTTTTTTTCTGGAACATAGTTGTTTTGGGATAATTCGTGAAAAAAAGATATATTTTGAGTGAATATAAAACTACAGCTTGCGGAGGAATTCAAGCTGGAAAGGGATTGAGACTATGAAAATTCGAGAAATTCAAGAGGAAATACTGCGTTTGAAAAAAGAACGTGATTTCTGTATCCTGGCGCACAGCTATCAGACCAGCGATATTGCAGAAATCGCAGATTTTACAGGAGATTCCTATGCTCTCAGCGTCAAGGCGAAAAATACACCCCAGAAAAATATTCTCATGTGCGGTGTGCGTTTTATGGCAGAGACGGTGAAGATTCTGTCGCCGGAAAAGAATGTCTTTCTGTCCAGCCCGGTTGCCGGCTGTCCTATGGCGGAACAGATGGACAAGGAACTGATCCACGCAGTGAAAATGAAGCATCCGGATTATACTGTGGTTGCCTACATCAACACGACAGCGGAACTGAAAACCATCTGTGATGTCTGCGTGACCTCCTCTTCGGCAGTAAAGATCGTGTCCCAGCTGAGTAACGATAAGATCTTATTTATTCCCGACTGCAATCTGGGGGCTTATGTCCAGGCACAGCTGCCGGAAAAGAATATCAAGCTTCTCCAGGGCGGATGCCCCATCCACGCAGCTGTTACAGCAAAGGATGTTCAGGCGGCAAAGAGTGCCCACCCGGATGCGCTGCTGCTGGTTCATCCTGAGTGCCGTCCGGCTGTCTGCGAACAGGCGGATTATATCGGTTCTACATCCGGTATTGTTCAGTATGCCGTGGAATCCCCCGCAAAGGAGTTCATTATCGGTACAGAGATCAGCATTGCGGAGACATTGCAGAACACCTGCCCGGAAAAACGGTTCTATCCCTTGGCAAAGAAACTGATTTGCGAAAATATGAAGGCAACAACCCTCATGGACGTGTATCATATCCTGAAAGACGGTGAGGGAACGGAGATCACCCTGGACAGCCGTACCATTGCAAAAGCACGCCTTTGCATTGACCGGATGATCGCACTGGGAGGCTGAGATATGGGCTTTGCACCGAATACCTGCACACATATTCTCTTTGATCTGGACGGAACTCTGACGGATTCCCGGGAAGGAATTCTGCGGTGTGTGCAATATGCCCTGGAACAGTGCGGTATGCCGGAATCGGATGAGACGAAGCTGTATCCTTTTATAGGACCGCCCCTGCTGACTTCTTTTCAGGAATTCTGCGGTATGCCGCCGGAACAGGCGTCTTTTGCAGTGGAACAGTATCGTGTGCGATTTTCGAAAATCGGCATGTTTGAAAACGCTGTATATGACGGCATCCCGGAATTGCTTGGCGAGCTCAGGGCAAAGGGTTACATCCTGGCGGTAGCAACTTCCAAGCCAGAGGTGTATACGCTGCAAATTCTGGAGCATTTTCACTTGACGGAATATTTCCAGGTCATTGCCGGAAGCGATATTCACCGGGAAGGTGAAACGAAGGAGGATATCATTCGTCTGGCACTGCGCCGTCTGGGACTCCTGGAACAGGAACCGTCTCATGTGGTCATGGTGGGTGACCGGAAACACGATCTCATCGGGGCACATGCATGCGGTATTCCTTGTATCGGTGTGGGCTATGGCTATGCACCAAAGGGAGAGATGGAGGCATATCATGCGGATGCAGTGGCAGCGGATGTGACTGCTCTGAGAAAACTCTTTGCAAAACCGGAAAATCGTGTGTCATCGTGAAAAATGCACAAATCATTTGCTTTTCTGATTGACAATGATAGATAAATTGTGCTATAATAGATACAATAGAAAGTCTATATTCTGCTCTGAGTTGCTGGTATAATTACGGAGGAATGGTATATGATAGATGGGCACAAGGTTGCGGCATTGTGTGTTTCAGAGATTCAGAACGAAAACACACAGAGTATGGTTATGCCGCTTTATCAGGCGCTGTCCGCACAGGATTGGAAATGTGTGATCTTCAACAGTGCCTCGGATCTGTTTCGGGATACACCTTTTGATCGGGGCGAAGCGAGTATTTTTCAGCTGATTGATTCTGTTTCAGCGGATGTCATTGTGATTTTTGCCCAGTGTCTGAAAAATCGGGACATTCTGGAGGACATCATTGCAGAAGCTCGTGTTCACGATATTCCTGTGTTTGTGATAGAAGCCACAGAGACGATTTCGAATTGCATTCGTGTCTCTTTTGATGAGGTGGATGCGTTCCGTCAGCTGGTGACCCATTTGGTGGAGGATCATCATTTTACAAAGCTGGCTTGCATTGCCGGATTCCAAGGGAATCCGGCTTCTGAAAATCGTGTACAGGCATTCCGGGAGGTGTTGGAAGAGCATCATATTCCGTTTCCGGAAAAGTGGTTCGGCTATGGCAATTTCTATTCTGTGCCCACCCGGGAAGTTATGGAACGGTTCCTGGCAGATCCGGAAGGACTGCCCGAGGCAATCGTGTGCATTAACGATTCTATGGCGATCGCCGCCTGTGAGATACTGGAAGAACATGGTCTGCATGTGCCGAAGGACGTGGTTGTGACGGGCTTTGATGGTATTGTGCAGGAAAAATACCATTATCCCAGGATCACCACCTGCCGCCGGGATCTGAACCAGTTTGCCGCGTTTCTGACCGAGTTAATGGAACAGGCTTTTGACGGACAGAAGATGGAACAGGAGTATTTATTCCCATATACACTGGACATTGCGGAATCCTGCGGCTGCCGTGCGTGTTCCATGGAATCCGTAAGCCGTGCTGTGAATTCGATTTATTCGAAAATGAATGACAATGCGCAGTATGACCGCTCCATGAACAATATGCTGACAAAGCTGACCTTTGAACAGGATGCCTGTGAGATTCAGAGCATTTTGAAATATTACATCCGGTCAGATTCCTACATCTGCATGAATTCCGACTTTGATGAGGTATCCCCTCTGGAGCACAGTTATTATAAGAATCCTTATACGCCGGTGCGAAAGAGCTATCGTTTTTTCTATGGTGAGGAAAATATCCACATCGAAAATTGTATGGAGAAGCAGCTCTTGCCGGATTGGAAGGATTTTTTGGAAAAGCCCGATCCCGTGGTCATTTATGCCATCCATAATCAGCAGATCGTCTATGGCTATATGGTTTGTTTTGCGAACAATTTCAGCTATACCGTGCAGCGGATGCACCAGTTTGTCATGACTCTGGACAGCTGTATCAGCATGTACGTGCAGCAGGCATATCTACGCAATTCCAACCGCAGATTAAAGGAAATCCAGAACAAGATTATCGTTAGTTTTGCCGATCTGGTGGAATCGAGAGATGACTTTACGGGGCAGCATGTCAAGCGCACCAGTGAATATCTGAAAATTCTGGTGAAGCATCTTGCCGTACTCCCGCAGTTTGCCAATGTACTGACACCAGATGTTCAGGAACGGATGTGCAAGGCTGCGCCGCTTCATGATATCGGAAAGATCAAGATCTCCGATGTGGTACTCAATAAGCCGGGTCGCCTTACCAATGAGGAGTTTGAGATCATCAAGACCCACACGCTGGAAGGCGGCGATATCATTGAAAGAACGCTGACAGATATCGAGAGTGAGGACTATCTGAAAGTCGCCAGCGAAATGGCATTGTATCACCATGAAAAATGGGACGGCAGCGGCTATCCGTATCACCTTGCCGGGGAGGAGATTCCCCTTTGCGCCCGGATCATGGCAGTAGTGGACGTGTTCGATGCACTGACCAGCAAACGTGTATATAAAGATGCTTTTTCCATTGAGAAGGCATTTCAAATTCTGGAAGAATCCAGCGGATCCCATTTTGACCCCATCATTGTGGGGACGTTCCTTTCCATCCGGGATGAGGTGGAGATGGTGCTCAATACTCATCGGGACGCAATGTGATCTGCACATAGCATAGGAGAGAGGTATCAGGTGGAGACATTTTCAAGAACGGAATTACTCTTTGGCGCAGATGCCATGCAGAAACTTGCTGCATCCCGTGTGGCAGTGTTCGGCATTGGCGGCGTGGGCGGCTATGTGGTGGAGGCACTGGCACGCAGCGGCATTGGCGCTCTGGATCTCGTCGACAATGACCAGGTGTGCCTGTCCAATCTGAACCGCCAGATCATTGCTACCCATGAGACCATTGGGCAATATAAAGTAGATGCTGCCAGGGAACGTATCCACCAGATCCATCCGGACTGTCAGGTGACAACTCATCCCTTGTTTTATATGCCGGAAACGGCAGCGCAGTTTGATTTTCGGCAGTATGACTATGTGGTGGACGCCATTGACACGGTGACAGGAAAGCTGGAACTGGCAGAACAGGCATATCGCTGCGGTACACCTATCATCAGCTCCATGGGCGCTGGAAATAAGGTTGACCCCACTGCGTTTGAGGTGACGGATATTTTCAAGACATCGGTCTGCCCTCTGGCAAAGGTGATGCGCCATGAACTGAAAAAACGGGGAATCCCGAAGCTGAAGGTGGTCTATTCCAAGGAGAAACCCATTACGCCTCAGGGATGCAATATGCAGGATTCCCACCGCCGTCAAGTACCGGGCAGCAATGCCTTTGTGCCGTCTGTGGCTGGGCTGATTCTTGCGGGAGAGGTCATCAAGGATCTCACTGGCATCCGGGCGGAATTTTAAAGGAGAGATCAGATGTTGCTACCCGAGGAATTGCAGCGCTATTCCCGGCAGATTCAAATGCCGGAGCTTGGCGAAATCGGTCAGGAAAAACTGGCACAGAGCCAGGTGCTTATCATCGGGGCAGGTGGTCTTGGCAGTCCGGTCGCCATGTATCTTGCTGCGGCAGGCGTGGGAACGATTGGCATTGCAGACGGTGACAGGGTGGAAGTGTCCAACCTGCAGCGGCAGATTCTCCATAACCAAAGCCGTATCGGCAGAAAAAAGGCGGAATCTGCGTCAGAAACTCTCTCGGCACTCAATCCTCATATTCATATCGAGACATATCCGTATTTTGCCGATGACACGAATATTCTGCAACTCATAGCGCATTATGATTTCGTGGTGGATGCATCCGATCAGCTGAAAAATAAATTTCTCATCAATGACGCCTGTGTACTGGGGCAGAAGCCTTTTGTACACGGCGGCATCACCGGATTTGGCGGACAGGTTATGACATACGTTCCCAATAAAGGCCCTTGTTATCGCTGCATTTTCGGCGATTTGCCGGAAGATCCGCCGCCATCGCCGATACCGGTCATAGGTATGACTGCTGGCATTATTGGCTCTATCCAGGCAATGGAAGTGGTAAAATTTCTGCTGGGTATGGATTCCTTGCTTGTGGGAAAACTGCTTGTGTTCGACGGACTTTCCATGCAGTTTCGAACAGTGACGTTCCCGAATCGCTCGGCGCATTGCCGTGTCTGCGGTGCATCGGCGGATATTTACGACCTTTCCTGGTATGCAAAAGTTTAGATTATCTAATACGAATTTCTCAAACTCCTTAAGGGATTAGTATAAGAATGCGGCAATGTCCGCATTTTTTTATTCTATCATGGTAGAATTCATATTTTTTTGTTTATTTTTGGAGAAATTTATGTTATACTAAGAGAAACTGCGCATTTTTGCGTGGGTGATTTTGGAAAGGAGGCGTATGATCCGTTATAAACAACGGGTCATATCAAAAAATTGTATGGAATCAAATATGGTTTGTATCCTGATTACCATTGTGGCGTATCTCATCATGATGGTGACCATCGGCTTGGTATGTTCTAAAAAGAACAACAACGTCGGTGACTTTTATCTGGGCGGCAGAAAGCTTGGTCCACTTGTCACTGCTATGAGTGCGGAGGCTTCGGACATGAGCAGCTGGCTTCTCATGGGTCTGCCGGGCGTGGCATATCTGAGTGGTGTTGCCGATGCCGGATGGACCGCCATCGGTCTGGCGATTGGTACATATCTTAACTGGCTTATTGTGGCGAAGCGGCTTCGCGTTTATTCCCACACCTGTCGGAACTCCATTACCATCCCGGACTTTTTCTCCAATCGTTACCGGGACGACAAACATATCCTCATGGGAATTGCCGCTTTTATTATTCTGATTTTCTTCGTGCCGTATACGGCATCGGGTTTTGCTGCCTGCGGCAAGCTGTTCCAGTCCCTCTTCGGCATTGATTATCACGTTGTCATGGTTCTGAGCGCAGTGGTAATTATCATTTACACCAGTATCGGCGGGTTTCTGGCAGCAAGCACTACCGATCTGATCCAGAGTATTGTTATGACAGTTGCGCTACTGCTCTTGGTTGGATTTGGTATCAGCACAGCCGGCGGTCTGGATGCCGTTGTGGAAAATGCCAAATCCCTTTCCGGTTATTTGTCGCTGACAAAACTCCACGATGCAGCTACCGGTTCATCTACCAATTATAGTTTCCTCTCGATTGTTTCCACCATGGCATGGGGGCTCGGCTACTTCGGTATGCCTCACATTTTACTTCGCTTTATGGCAATCGAGGATACCCGCAAGATCAAAACTTCCCGGCGGATCGCATCCATCTGGGTGGTGATTTCCATGGGCGTTGCCATCCTCATAGGTGTGATCGGCAATACCCTGAGCGCACACGGTAATATTGCACAGCTGGAAGGTAGCTCTCAGGCAGAGACGGTTGTCATTAAAATTGCCACACTCATGAGCGAAAATGGTATTGTTGCAGCACTTTTCGCTGGTCTGATTTTTGCAGGCATTCTGGCATGTACCATGTCCACATCCGATTCCCAGCTGCTGGCAGCTTCGTCCAGTATGTCCGAGAATTTGCTGCGCGGCGTATTCCGTGTAAACCTTTCCGCAAAGGCTTCCATGCTGGCAGCACGTGTGGTACTGCTGGTCATTGCAGCTTTGTCGGTGATCATCGCCTGGAACCCGGACAGCTCCGTATTCCAGATCGTATCCTTTGCATGGGCTGGCTTTGGTGCAACCTTTGGTCCGGTTATGCTGACTGCACTGTTCTGGAAGCGCTCCAACAAGTGGGGTGCACTGGCTGGTCTGATTGCAGGCGGCGTAATGGTATTCGTATGGAAGTTCCTTGTTCGTCCTTTGGGCGGTGCGTGGAATATCTACGAGCTGCTGCCAGCATTCCTGGTGGCTCTGGCAGCAATTGTAATCGTTTCTCTGCTGACTGCTGCGCCGGAACAGGAAGTGCAGGATGAATTCGAAGAAGTTAAGCAGAAGATGCGTGCATAATTTTCCGAGAAATGGAGGCGTGTTTCTATGATGAATCCAAAAATGATGATCCAGATGAAATCCCTGTTTGAGCGGTTCCGTCAGAATCACCCGAAAGTGCCCATGTTCTTCTCCGCAGCAGCTGGTGCAATTGACGAGGGAAGTGTGATCGAGATTCAACTCACCACTTCCGATGGCAAAAACCTCTGCACCAATATGCGTGTGACAGCCGATGATCTGGAAATGGTTAAGGTATTGCAGGGAATGGTGACAAATAAATAATATATGTTTCGGACTCCGGCACTGTTTGATATAGCTGCCGGAGTTTTGGTTTTCTGTTGCATTTCGAATGTCCATCTTGCCTTTCTGTTTCTATTATTTGAAAATAACCGCCTTTTTCTTTTTCGCGTTGACAAATACCTACCGTTATGCTATACTATCTCTGGGAAGGTGAGTGTCATGAAGCAACCGATGATTGGCGTTATTCCACTATTTGATAGCAAAAAAAACAGTATCTGGATGATTCCGGGATATCTGAATGGACTGCGTCATGCCGGAGGAATTCCAGTGATGCTGCCACTGGAAGCAACGTCAAAAGAACTAGAACAACTGGATTCTTATCTGGATGGTTATCTGTTCCCCGGCGGTCACGATGTTGATCCGGCATATTATGGTGCGAAGCAGTCGGCGAATTGCGGCGAGACATGCCCCTATCGGGATACGCTGGAGAAGCATGTCTACGGGCTGGCATGGGAGGCAGACAAGCCGGTGCTGGGAATATGCCGGGGCTTACAGCTGTTCAATGTGCTTCACGGCGGTACCTTGTATCAGGATCTTCCCACGGATTTTGACACGGCAAAGGAGATCGACCATCACATGACGCCGCCCTATGAACGGGCAGTGCATGAGGTTGAGCTGACTGCAAACAGTCCGCTGCACGAGTTGCTCCGGAAAGAGAAGCTTGCGGTCAATAGTTATCATCATCAAGGTATCTGCTGCCTGGGAAAGGGACTTTCGGTTATGGCACGGGCAGAGGATGGTCTGGCAGAGGCTGTCTGTGTGCCGGAAAAGAAATGGATCTGGGCAGTGCAGTGGCATCCTGAGTGGATGTACAGCTGGGATGCAGATCAGGAAAAAATATTTACTGCCTTCGTGAAGGCATGTCAACAATAAACAAAAACGCCGCTGTACGGGAATACTTCGTACAGCGGCGTTAGTATTGCTAAGGAAGCACTGATTAAATCACGCCTTGCGGC